>JAUMZY010000006.1 GCA_030527885.1 Corynebacterium sp. | reverse complement strand
CTGTTTAGTGAATAGTTGTTGCTATTCCGTGGACCAGTTTTGCGGAATAATCGGCAGGGCTGGGTCTACCCCGGTCATGTTTTTGGGGTGGACAACGTACCGCGCCGCTGGTTGTGGTAGCCAGAGAACAGGTTGACGCTCGTTGATGAAATTGCTGTATGCCACCAATGAATCTGGTGTTGTTGACTGGTAGGTTTCCTCAATGAGTTCATCGGCTTGGGCGTTGGAAAACCCACCAAAGTTAGCGACACCGGTACTCGAAAAAATGTGTTCTCCCGATGGGTACGTGGGGAATACCCAGCTTGATGGTGCGGCGGTTAATCCCAAATCCCATTCGCATTGTCGACCTGTTTTGAGGCAATCTGACATGACTGCCACGGCATCTGGAACTTGGTTAATGGTGAGGGTGACGCCAGCTTGTTTGAATTCGTCACGCAGTTGGTTCAATTCCGGGATGGCGGCGTTCCCCGTGGTGGTGATCACTATGAGTTGGAGTTTTGTGCCGGCGGTAATGCCTTCGCCGCATTTGGCTGGGTCTATACATATAGATTCGTTGCCGCGTTGTTGCCAGCCGTGTGATGTGAGTTCTTGTTTCACTGCTTGTAGGTCATAGGAGGTTGGTGCGGCACATGGTTTGGGGGCGGCATTCGGTGCTACAGGGAGCGGGTCGCAACCAGCACGGGCATTGTTTGACCAGGAGTTTTTTATTAAATTATCTTGGTTGATGAGTCGTTGCAGCGCTTTGCGTAGATAGAGTTGCCCTAATAGTGGCAGTGAGTTCTTGTTGTTGAAGTTAAAGCTTAGGTAGCTAATACCCCAGTCGTATTGGGGTGTTACTGTAAAGCCTTTATCTTGTATGGCTTTGATTTGGTCTGCAGGTGTGGTGATCGGCAGGGTTGCAACATCGAGTTTATTATCCAAGAGGTTTTTGGATATGTCTGCTTCTGGTGTTGGTTGCAGTTTGAGTGTGGTGAGTTTGGGCCGGTCTAGGCCATCATATTTTTCTACTGCGGTAAGGGTGATTGTGCCGTCGCCTTGGTGGTTATCAATTTTGAATGGTCCGGATACTACGTTGAGGAATTTATTTCGAGCGTCCGGTGCTGCGGCGACTAGGTCGGTGTATAGCTGTTCTGCGCCAGCTGGGGTTTCTGCTGTGTTATTGGGGTCCCATATATGTTGTGGGAGTGGGATTATATGGGCGAGTTCGTTGCCAACGAACCATTGTGGGTTATAGACCTTGTCCGTGGTAATGCGGAAGGTTTTAGGGTCATCGATAGTAAATGATGTGATGGTGTCTGGCATTTTTCCAGCGTGATAGCCCCACCATTTTTCTTTGTTTGTGACGATGAGACGCCACCATAGTTCAATGTCGTTCGTTGTGATGGGGGTGCCGTCGGACCAGCTGCGGTTACGCAAAGCAATGGTGTAGGTTAGTCCATCTTCGCTGATATTGGTGACTTCTGCCAGGGAACGCAGGGTGTCTAGGTTGTATTTGGTGGGTGATTTATGCTGGTAGCTAAACAGCGGTTGGTACAGAATGTTGGATATGAAGCGGTTGCTGGGGGTTGCGGAATTCGCGTCGGTGATTGGCAAGAAATTAGTCATAGCCCCGGTGGCTAACACTGCAGTACCGGGGGTTCCTGTTCCCGCTGCTGAAGTACCAGAGGTACATGCGGTAAGGACTAACGCTATAACCAGCACAAGATGACGAATTCGCATTGTTTCTAATTTATCGCTTTTCGACGCTTGCTTCTCTACAATCACCGATTCAGATTACACACGTTATACGCCGCACTGTGCAACTGGGCGTTTTCGATGATTGGCCCATTGCTGGAAAGCGTAACTAACACTGTTTGCGTATTGGTAGGTGCCTTCCGGTCCGGGGTGGATCAAGTCGGTGTGCAGGAGTGCTTTGTTTGCCATTGCTCGTTGGCACCAGTCGGCTACGAAAAGATTGGGGTAGATGTCTTGAGCTTGAATGATCGCTTCTTGTGATTTAGGAATCCACTGTCGATCACCGTAGGGCAGCACCATGACAACCATTCGGTGTGGTCCCACGATATTCATGACTTCCTGAAGTTTGTCGGTGTCTAGTTCGGCATTGGTGCCGAACCCCAACACGATGAAGGGGTCAAGCCGACCGGCATCTTTTAATTGCTGCACTATTCCGGGTGCGACGATGAGGGTGCGGGATACTTGTGCATCCACGTAAATGCCTGGGAATCGTTCTTGCAGTGCTGGTGTGCTTGCCAGCATGACTGAGTCACCGATGGCGGTGATTCGGTCACCTGGTGGGGTGAGTTGTGGCCCAGGTATTTGTGCCATGACATCGGTGTTTTCTGCGGCGGGGATTGCCGTGATTTCTCGATGTTTCGGTGCTTGTTCCTGGGCGATGGTGGTTAATTCTTGTTCCAGTGCGGTTTTTGTTGGGGATACTGCAACGGCAGTGGCGGCGAATACTGATGTGCCGACTGCTACCAGTGCGAATGCTCCGCGTCGTAGATTGTTGTTTTTCTTCCATAGGCCGCGGTAGCCGTTGCGGCGAATGGGGGTTTCAATCCACATGTAGCTGTAGTGCGATATTGGGATTGATAGTGCGAATGCGATGGCCCCGATGGTCCATTGGGAGAGCACCATGTGGTTATTTAGTGTTAGTTGTTTTATGAGCACCACGATGGGCCAGTGCCAGAGGTAGAGCGAGAAGGATCGCTCCCCTAGCCACCGTAGTACTGGGTGCACCATGATTGCATGGATGGGGCCGGTTTCAATCAACAGTGTGGTGAGCACGATGGCGGTGAGGATGCTTGCCAGTAATAGGCCGCCGCGGTAGGTGAAGGCAGAGGTATCGGCAACGGTGAAGACCATCAACAGTAGGAGTATAAACGCTACGACTGCGGTGGTTGTGGTGAGTTTGGCGTGGTTGCACAGTATTTTTACGGGCCAGGAGTCGGTTTCTGCTGCGGGGTTTGTTGTGGTGGTGAGGTAGGCAACGAGTACACCGATGAGCAGCCCAAATGAGTGGGTGTCAGTGCCGTAATACACACGGGTGGGGTCGGCAGCTGGATCATAGAAGCGCAGCATCAGGGCGAAAGAGATGAGTATCAACGCAACTATGGTTGTCTTGGCGATTTTTGGTTGTAATTTGGCCAGGAGGATAAAGATCAGTGGGAAGATAACATAGAATTGCTCTTCTACTGCGAGGGACCAATAGTGTGCGAATATTTGCACTCCGGAATCGGCAAAGTAGCTTTCGCTGCCCGCTATTTGCACCCAGTTGTTGGCGAAAAAGATTGTTCCTAGGAATTGGTTGAATAAGCCGACCGCTGCGTCGCCGCCGATGATCCCTGCAATGGCGGTTACCACAAAGAGCACGGTAAAAGCCGCAGGGAATATTCTGCGCACCCGTCGTTTCCAGAATTGCAGCAGGTTGATTCTGTCGGTTACTGCTTGTTCCCGTAGGAGAAGCGATGTGATGAGAAAGCCAGAAAGGACGAAGAACATGTCCACGCCCATGAAGCCGCCAGGTGCTGCTTGGTGGAAGAAATGGTACAGAACTACCACCAGCACTGCTAGGCCGCGTAAGCCGTCGATGGCGAGGACTCTACGGATTTTAAATCTAGGTTTTTGGGTGGTAGTTGGTTGACTCTTATCAACCAATTCAGCTAATTCCGCATCTGTTGGGGGTGTGATATCCAGTAATTTACGTACCACCAAATTGCGTTGTTTATCAGGAATAAGCTGAAAATTACTGACCTGGGTTTGATCCGCATAAAATGGCGCAATTTTAGGCTGATTAGTTGATATCAATTGTGCTGTGGGCACTATTGTTTTATCATTTGATCTGACCATATTCAGCACCTTTGCCATTATGGGCTCCACTCTTTACTGGATTAATCATTAACTGAAGTGCTTATCAAGGCTAGTCGTTTTTTGGCGGTAGCGTCTAGTTATTGCAAGGATTGTTGCCTAATTACCCCACTCTGTTAACTTGCATATAATCACGTCACAATAGCATCGAAATTGCACTGGTTGTCCGACAAAAGGTGCAGCTAGTAGGTTAATTATTATGCTTATTCTCCTGCCGCCTTCTGAAACCAAAGCCGTGGGTGGGGATGGTGCCCCGCTTGATTTCTCTGCTCTTTCGTTTCCAGAACTCAACCCCGTACGTAGCGAAATTGCTCATGATCTTTCTTGTTTGCCCACCGACGAGGCGTTATCGGTATTGGGGATCTCCCAAAAGCAGCAGGAGTTAGCGGAATACAACACGCAGCTTTTATCTAGCCCCACCATGCCTGCATTATCGCGGTTTACTGGGGTGCTTTACGACGCCCTCGACGCCGCCACGTTGCAGCCTGCTGCATGGGAACGCCTGGCCATTGGTGATGCATTATTTGGGTTGCTCATGGCTGATGATCTCATTCCTTTTTATCGGTTATCTGGCAGCAATAAGCTCCCCCGCCCCGATGGCACAACTCCCACATTAAAAAGTCGTTGGGGGAAGGCTATTACTACTGCGTTGGATGCAGTTGATGGCCTTGTGGTGGATTTGCGCTCTGGAACGTATCAGCAGTTGGGCAAGCTAGCTAGAGCTGTCACTATTCGGGTAGAGAAACGCCAACCTGATGGGTCGTTAAAAGTGGTGAGCCATTTTAACAAGCATTACAAAGGGGTAGCGGCCCGAGTGCTGGCAGAACATACAGGTGCGGTTTCATCCACCACAGATGTTGCTGATGTGCTGCGGCATGCGGGCATGGAAATCCAGATGGATGGGGATTCTTTGGAATTAAAATTAATTGTCTAAAGGTCCGCGACATCGCCGATGACGTACACTGCAGGTGGTTTTATATCGTGCGTGGTCATGGTTTCGGCGAGTGTTCCTAAAGTGCAGCGGTAGCTGCGTTCTGTGTGGGTGGCGCCGTCTTGGATAACAATTGCTGGGGTTTCAGCAGGCCTACCTGCGTCGATAAGTGTTGCTGCGATTTTTTCAGCGTTTTTCACTCCCATGATGACGGCTAGGGTGCCGCCTGTGTCGGCCAAAGCTTGCCAATTATTGAGTGAATTTTTATGCCCTGGTGCTAGGTGCCCAGAGA
Organism: Corynebacterium sp.; assembly: GCA_030527885.1. Taxonomy (GTDB): domain Bacteria; phylum Actinomycetota; class Actinomycetes; order Mycobacteriales; family Mycobacteriaceae; genus Corynebacterium. The sequence goes on along the minus strand of JAUMZY010000006.1, from coordinate 94,011 downwards.
TAACCGTGAAGCTATGGACGATGCCTCGTTGGGTAACTGGTACTCCGACGAGGGCGGGTACTGAGATTGCGCTGGTCACCCCTGGAATTACTTCGCAAGCGATACCGTGTTGGGCAAGGTATTGGAGTTCTTCGAAGCCGCGGCCGAACACATAGGGGTCACCGCCTTTGAGCCGAGCTACTCTGTTACCAGCTTGGGCATGGGTGAGCAGCAGGTTATTAATTTTTTCTTGCGCCACTTGGGGCCCATAAGGCAATTTTGATACGTCGATAAGCTCTTTGCTATTGATATCGCATAATCTGTGTAGCTCATTGGTGGGGCCTAGGTGGTCCGCTAAGATGACGTCGGCTGCTTGCAGCCGATGCATACCTCGAACTGTGATGAGATCCCAGGCTCCGGGACCACCGCCAATTAATGAAACAAGGGGTTCGTCAGTCATGATTATTAAGCTTAAAACAGGCACTCCATTTCTATGAAGCTGACGCCTGAATGCCGCCCATTGATTGAGTTTCTAGATCAAGTATTTTTTGTTTGAGTTCTGTTCCGTAACGGAATCCACCCAACCGGCCATGAGCTGCAATAACACGATGGCATGGCACAAATAAGGCAACCGCATTTGCAGCACAGGCACCGGCAGTGGCCCGCACGGCTGCGGAGTTTCCTGACCGCTCAGCCAATTCAGCATAGGTAATGGTTTGACCAGGTTGAATCTTGCGCAGCGCGGCCCAGGCTTGCATGCGGAAGGGCCCTGATTGTTGTCGCGTTTTCAGCTTTTCGACGTATGAAAAATACCCATCGTAGAAGGCTAACGTGGCTGTAATTGCATCAACACACTGCTGATCATCATGGATCAGTTGTGCTGGTTGTAATTCTGAGTGAATTAAAGTCACCAATTCGGAGGTCTCCCGGGCCCAATCGGATGCCACAACAGCCCCGTCAGGATCACATATCACTGTGAATGGGCCATGGGGAGTCGATGTTGTGGAATAGAATGCTTCATTCATGTTGGGGCTCCGATGGGTAAAGATTACGTGGATTTTGCGCTGGCAGCTGCTACGAATCGCTGAATGGCCAGGGGGGTTGCTGCGGGGTGACAGTGCAGATAAGAAGCGAAGACTGTGTCACCAACGAATCCTTCGAACTGTTTTTCCCCATTCCAGGACCGCCACCCCCATGCTGATTGGAAATCTTCAGCCCGCAAATGTTGAAGTTTTGTGCGGTGAAATTCATGGCCAACAACCCGTTCACCGACTCTGTACATAATAGAATCGGTCAATGCGACGGCCTCCCGATACCCTAGTGTTAATCGTTGCCCCATATCTGCATGCATATCAATGATGCCTAGCATGGGATGGCCGTTGAGGGTTTTAAGCATCCATAGCAATCCTGCGCATTCACCATAGATTGGTTTTTTATCATGCACCATCTGCGTTATTGCGGCGTAGAGATCTTGGCGTGCTGCTAGTTCTTCCACATGTTCTTCGGGGAATCCTCCGGGGATAATGAGGCCGTCACAATCAGGCAGATTGTCTTGCAGCGGATCAAAGGTTACTACTGTCGCACCGGCTGCTTCTAGAAGCTCACGGTGTTCCGCATATCCGAAAGTAAAAGCTGGGCCGCCAGCCATGGCAATGGTGGGAGTGCCAACAGTGGTGACTACTTCTGTTGGATCCCAGGCAGGACCATCATATGAGCATCGTGCCAGAGTAATAATTTTGTCAATATCGCAATTACGTTCTACCAGATCAGCCATGCGGTGAATGGCGTGATGTGCTTTATCGCCATGTTCCACAGCAGTGACTAAACCCAAATGCCGTGATGGAACTTCAACATCGTCTTGGCGTGGGATAATCCCCACCACGGGGATTCCCTCTGCTTCCACTGCTTCTTGGCATACGGCAGCATGGCGATCGGTTCCCACCATGTTGAGGATAACTCCAGCAATGCACACATCATTTCTGGCGGTTGTGAATCCCCGGACGAGTGGTCCCACAGACTGGCCTATTCCGCGCACGTCGACGATGAGAAGCACTGGGACACCCAATATGGCGGCTATGTCAGCAGTGGAACCTGCACCATCAGGGATGCGGCCGTCGAATAGCCCCATGACGCCTTCCACCACAGCAATGTCCGCGCCTTGGGAGCCATGCCGGTAGAGCGGCCCCATGAGGTCTTGGCCACACATGACTGAATCGAGGTTGCGGCCGATGCGGCCCGCAGCCAGGCTGTGATAACCCGGATCTATATAATCAGGTCCTACTTTGAATGCTGCCACCTGCATCCGGCGGGCCAGTGCAGCAATGAGGCCGGTAGCAATGGTGGTTTTCCCCGATCCAGAGGCAGTGGCAGCGATACATATGCCTGGAGTAATGGGGGAAAGTGAAGACAGCTGATAATTATTCATGATTGTTTCATCATATCGAGCGTCAAGTTAAGCCCGAAAATCAACCCGAAAAAATTAATAAGATTAATAAATAATTTTATGGTGTCAAGTCTAAAGCCCCAAGAAAGGGTTAATTAGCAGATTCGCCTGTGGATAACTGTTGCGCAGCCCTTTGCATTTCCCCAGGTAAGCAAATTAGTTATCCACAGGCAAAATTATTTTGAGTTTTTCCTAGCTTTTCTTGATGCCACAACTTATGGTGTTGGCAAGAGAAAAACTTCCCCACCCAAAATATCATTTCTTCTATCCAGAAGTTAGGAATCCCCACCATGTCACGCAACCGGAAAACCCGCAGAAACCGCAAAAACCGCATCCAATGGTGCACCCCCACCGCCGCACAAACCCCCGCAATCACAACCGCCGTCGACAAAGCACCCAGCTTCAAAAGCATCACGCAGGACTACAACCGAAAAGTATTTGCCTTCTTGCTTGATGTAGTTCATGATCCGCAATACCAAACCGCACAACTGCGCGAACTCATCATAGACACGCTAGGAACCAGCAAAATCCATGCGACTTATCTCATCGCCGCAGCTCAAGTACTAAGTCGCAACGCCCACCTCTGCAAGAGCGTCACAGCCAATGGCACCCTTGATGTTTCCCGCCTCATCATCATTGGCAAGCACCTCCAGGGCTTAAGTGATCAGCAACTACAGCAAATCCACCCCCAATTACGTGAACTATGTGATTCACCGGAATGGATTGCTGCCCCAGACATGCGCAAACTGCTCCTCGCAGCTCGCCTTAAGGTCGACGAGATCGCCAGACAAAAAGCAGCTAAACAAGCACAACGACGGGAACAGGCAAAGCTCAATAAAGCCAAGCCTGTGCTCATCACTCCCCTACCCGCAGGTGCCATGGAAGTAACCCTCCGGTTACAACAAGAAACAGCTCAGGTTTTCCACCAACAGCTAACCTTGGCTGCTCAAAAGGCAAACAAACCAGCAGATGAATACCTGTACACCTACCTGACGAAACTGTACGGTATTTCTGCTGTTGAAGATGCTGCGGAATCTCCCGCCACCACGGTTCCGGCTGATTCTCCTGAAGGCACCGCGGTAGCTTGATGCATGAGAGGATGCCCTAGGGCAATCACCATTCAATGCCTGCTTGACCTTTACGTCCAACATCCATGGGGTGCTTGACCTTGGTCATCTCGGTAACAAGATCAGCAACCTCAATCAACTTGGGGTCAGCATTACGACCAGTCATAATGACATGCTGCGTGCCGGGACGGTTCTTGAGAGTCTCTACCACATCATCAATATCAATCCACCCCCAAGTAATTGGGTAGGTGAATTCATCAAGGATATACATGTCGTGCGTTTCAGTCTGAAGACGACGCTTAATCTCCTGCCAACCTTCATTCGCATGGTTAGCAAGTTTCTCTTCACTTTCCGTCTTCTTCAACCAAGACCAACCTTGCCCCAGCTTCTGCCATTCAACTGCACCACCCACACCAGTTTCATCATGCAATTGACCTAGTCGTTTAAAAACTGCCTCTTCACCAGAGTTCCACGTCTTGGACTTAACAAACTGGAAAACCCCAATGTTGAAACCGTTGTTCCAGCCACGCAGCGCCATCCCAAAAGCAGCAGTTGACTTGCCTTTTCCTGGCCCAGTGTGAATTGCGGTAACAGGTAAAGCACGACGCTGCTTCGTGGTGAGCCCATCGTCAGGCACATTCGTGGGATCAATTTTGCCTTTAGGCATTATTTACTCCTTCATTAATCAAATATGTTGTATACAGATAGGGTCGTTATGAAATAAATCAGATCGCATTCACAACCCCAGTGACAGCTTCTGCACTGAGTTCGTTGACCTTTATGCATGGTGCACCAAGGTTGTTTGCCAATTCGATTGCCAACCCAAGCTTTATTCGGGATTGATTTTCACAATCAATAACTATACTCCCGGCCAAGCCGCGCCGGGCAATATCATGGGTAACCTGCCGCAGATGAGACAGACCATTAGGACCTGTTGCTTTACCGTCAGAAAGGATAACCAAAATCGCACGCCTACCGGGTTCCCGTCGGTGCTCACGTTCAATAATGTCCGCAGCCAACTTCAAGCCCTCCGGCAATGGTGTCCTGCCACCTGTTTTCACCTCCTCCAACCTGCGCCGAGCAACGTCGATACTGCCGGTTGGTGGCAGAAGTACCTCCGGTTGTTGTCCCCGGACACTCACCACTGCGACATGATCACGACGCTGGTAAGCATCACCAAGCAAGGAATGCACCGCCCCCGTCACCGCAGCCAAACGATCGCGGGCAGCCATGGAGCCCGAAGCATCAACCACAAACACAATGAGGTTAGATTCTTTACCACGGCGTTGTGCACCCCGAAGATCCTCAGGCAGAAAATCCACTCGGCCGTTATGAAGGCGCGCCCCACGATCAACCGCAGCACGCAACGTACCTAACACATGCAGCCCATAACCAGTCTGACTGGCTCGCACCGTGGACCCCACCCGGGTGTAAGCAGGAGCCCGCCTACCCGGCGCTGCTTCTAGTGTGTTGTTAGCTACACGACGTAGCTGTTTAGGAGTGAAAGGGAGCGCCTTGATCGGCGCTGCTTACCTCCTCTGTGGTAGGATGGTCGGCATCAGAAGCATCCGTGGGGGTGTCTTCGGTGTTGTTTTGTTGGGTTTCTGGTGTGTTTTCTGGTTCTTCTTGAGGTTCATCGGAATACTGTTTTTGTGCTTCTTCCATGATGTCATCAAGTTGATCACTATCAATACCTGGTTCGTCGAAGGGGTTGCGACGACGGCGATGCGGCAATGCCAGCTCAGCAGCAACACGAATATCATCATCGGTAACATCAGTGCGGTTTTCCCACGCAGCATGGGCACAGGCGGTACGTGCAATAACAAGGTCTGCCCGCATGCCATCAACATCGAAGGCTGCGCATAGGTGAGCAATTCGTGCGAGGTTGGTTTGGGTAAGGGTGATGCTAGGCAGCAGGTTTTTGGCGTTACGGATACGTGCCGCGGTGTCTGCGTCTTGGGTTTGCCAGTTAGCAACGAAGGCTTCTGGTTGATCTTCGAATTCGAGGCGGCGTTTTATGATTTCTGTTCGGATCTCAACGTCGCGTGATGCGGCGACATCAACGGATAGTCCGAACCGGTCAAGCAGTTGGGGGCGCAGTTCGCCTTCTTCTGGGTTCATTGTGCCCACGAGGACGAAATTGGCGGGAGCGGAATGAGATATGCCGTCTCGTTCGATGGTGACGGTGCCAGTGGCGGCTGCGTCTAGGAGTGCATCAACTAGGTGATCTGCAAGGAGGTTGACTTCGTCGACGTACAGTACTCCGTTGTTGGCTTCTGCTAGTAGTCCGGGGCGGTAGGTGGCTTTTCCTTGTGTGAGGACGGTTTCTAGGTCGAGTGCGCCAACCACGCGGTCTTCAGTTGCCCCGATGGGGAGGTTGATGAGTGGGGCGTCGTCGAGAAGCGCTGCGAATGCTCGGACGGTGGTGGTTTTGGCTGTGCCTTTTTCACCTCGTATGACTACACCACCAATTCTGGGAGCAATGGCGGTGAGGATGAGTGAGAGTCGTAGTTGGTCTTGGCCTACGACGGCGGAGAAGGGGTATTTGGTGGCTATTATTTTGGACATTCGCAACCTCGGTTTTATTGCTGGTGTGCCTGTTGGTGGTTCAATCAGCATGGTATTGGCATGGTAAAAGCCACACACTCATGATGGTGTTATTGGCATCTGGTGAATAAAGATACCTGATAAGTGTGTGGCTTATTGAAAAATGAAACTCAATAGTGGGAATTACTGATCCAGTTTCAGGGTGGTTTGGGTGTAATCCCATATTTCGTTGAACATTGCTTTGTTTGTTGCGAGCTTGACGCCGTAGGACGGAATCATTTCCTTGATCTTATCGCCCCATTCGATCATGTGATCACCAAAGCAACGTTCTAGGACTTCAAGCATCGCAGCGGGGGCGATTGATGCACCAGGTGAAGCGCCGAGGAGACCAGCAATGGAGCCATCTAGGTGGGAGACCAGGTTGGTTCCGAATTCTAGCTTGCCGAAGGATGGGCCTACCACAGGTTTGATTACCTGCACACGCTGCCCAGCTGTGACGAGTTCCCAGTCTTCATCTTTGGCGTTAGGCATGTATTCGCGCAGGGATTCCATCTTGGCTTCTTTGTTCTTCAACAGCTCAGTGATGAGGTACTTGGTCAGGCCTAGTTCCTTCAAACCGACGGACAGCATGGAAGCCACGTTGGTGACTTTGAGTGATCTTGGTAGATCCAGCCAGGAGCCCTGCTTGAGGAACTTCGGTGTCCACCCAGCGTATGGGCCAAAGAGCAGGCCTTTTTCGCCTTCGATGATGCGGGTGTCAAGGTGTGGGACGGACATTGGTGGGGCACCAACAGCTGCTTTACCGTAGACCTTGGCGGAGTGGCGTACTATGACTTCAGGGTTGGTGCAGCGCAGCCATTCGCCGGATACGGGGAAGCCGCCGTAGCCACGGATTTCCGGGATACGGGCTTTTTGCAGAAGTGGCAAAGCCATGCCACCTGCACCTATGAAGACGAAGTTTGCGCGTGTAACCGATACGTCACCGGTGTGGCGGTTCTTGACGATGACTTTCCACTTATCGCCCTCGCGGCGGAGGTTCTGTACGGTGTATCCGTAGCGGATTTCGGTGCCGTTGGCTTGGGCGGCTGCGAGGAATTGTTTGGTGAGTGCACCGTAGTTGATGTCGGTACCAGCATCAGTCCAGGACAGTGCAACCTTGTCAGTTTCTGGTCGTCCCTCTGCCATGAGCGGGACCATTTCTTCGAATTTTTGCCGCTCGTTGGTGAATTGCATGTTGGAGAATAGGGGCAGGCTAGAGAGTTTCTCGTAGCGCTTGCGTAGATACGCAACTTGCTCTTCCCCGCGGCCGAAGGAAACATGCGGTACTGGGTTGATCCATTCGCGTGGATCTGGGAGGACGCCTTCGTTAACTTGATAGGACCAGAATTGTCGTGAGACTTGGAATTTTTCGTTGACTGCGAGTGCGTTAGCAACTTCGATCCGGCCGCGTACTTCTGGGGTATAGTTGAGTTCGCAGAGTGCGGAGTGGCCGGTACCTGCATTGTTCCAGGGGGAGGAAGATTCTTCGGCTGGTGCATCTAACCGCTCAAAAACTATTTGTGACCAGTTTGGTTCGAGTGTACGCAGGAACGCCCCGAGGGTGGCGCTCATGATACCAGCGCCGATGAGCACCACATCTACTGTATCTGTTGCGTTATTGGCGGAATCTGACATTTCGACTTCCCTTGTTTTTCTTCCGATCGTGTATCGGCTGGACAACCGTTAGGTTCAAGAACACTCTTATCACCCCTGTTAATGGGGTGATAAGTGGAGGTTCTGGATTAAGGCGTGAAGGTATTCTCGCCCATTGGGGTTATAGTTTACGCCCGATTCAATCGGGGGTATTGGAAATGTCGTTTTCTTTTTATGATGCCTCACATTATTTTGGGCATTCCCTGGTGGAAGCCAAAAGAAATCACCCCCGTGAAGCGCGAGTCACAACCATAGCGACATCTTACGCTCGAAAATTACCCCCAAGCAGTTGTGTATACGCCACCCCCAGTAACTGTATATAGCAACAATGCGCATGGGGGTAGATTGATATCATGTTGCTTGTATTCTGCTACCTGTTGATTGGATTATTATTATAAAAATACCTCACGTGAGGCGATAAATCATAAGCAGGATCGAACCAAATCCTCAAAGTAATCACCCAATTTTATAGGGCCACAAATTACGTGCACCAGATGCCACATGCCAGGCCTTAAGCACCAAAATCCAAATGCCAAACGCCGAGCACCGAACGCCCGAGCCCCAAAGAGTACAAAAAGCCCAAGGAGCCCCAAAGGTTAAAGCCTAAACGTTAGGCAACAAGCTGCACCATATTGATCTAGTCTGTCTGGTGCCTCACCCCGCTTAGCTTCAACCATCTAAACCTACCCCAAACAGCCTCCCCTTCTAGGTTCAGCCGTGGATTGCATCTCCAAAATATGCATGCTTCACGGCAGCAACCCCCACCACAAGGCAGCAGCGAAATGTAAGGAGTAAAGAAAATCACTGCTGCCTTAGCTTCGCTAAACCCTTAAAAAGAGTATGTAATCCACCATTCCCCCATCACATACCTGACTGGTTGCTTAGCTCCGCCCGAGTGACCCCGAGTGGCCCCAAGTACCCCCGAGTGATGCAGCATTACTCAGAGGGTGTGCCCTTGAGTTTTTCTTCTTCTGCTTCAAGTGCGGCAACGAATTCTCGTTTTGATGACTGCCATTGGTCTTCCGACATGCCTACCCGCCAATATCCGGAGATAGAGACGTCTTGTTTTGCAATGGAGTTTTCTACGAATAGGAATCTCCGCAGATCTTTAATCATTTCAGCAGCTCCATGGATAAACCATGCGGTTTTTTCCTGGGGGATGCCACCAGCACGAACAGCGGCAGCGAGTGCCACACCATAAACACCGTTGTCGCGGTAAACCCAATTGATGGTGATGCGTGGTGATGTTGGCACCACGAACTGGGAGTTTTTGTCGTTGATCTCTAAGTAAACAGTGGCTGAAGCATGCTCAGGTAGTTTTTCCAAGGCTGCGCATACTGCTGGTGCTGCTGATTCATCCCCAGCTAGAACAAAGTTTTGATACTCAGCGGCGGGACTCCACCGACCACCTGGGCCTTTAAAATTAATTGATTCTCCTGGTTGCGCTTGTGCGGCCCACGGCCCGGCCAAGCCAATATCCCCATGCATGACAAAATCAATGTCGAATGCGCCTGTAGCGGTGTCAAAAGTACGCAGGGTGTATGTGCGGGTGACATCATCAAACATGAGTTTGACGTAGTGGTCTGTGTATGGCAGTTCCATTCCTACCAAAGCGGGGCAGGTGAAACTGAGTCGAATAAGTTCGGGCGATACTGGTTGGCTACCAACTAGTGTTGCGGTATGTACTGGTCGTTGGCGTTTTCGGGCGTTTTCTGTAGGTGGCATGTGCATCCCTTCCTGCGTGTAGGTTGTTTTATCAAGGCGCGGGTTCATAGTGAACAAGCAATATTGTTGACTATGCCAGATGTCACAATGGTAATGGAAGACTAGCGCCAGGTTTCAGCAGGAGTATTTGGTGTAGAAGGCTAATCTGTGGCAAATAGCCTTCCGGATTTTTAAGCAGCCGGACTTCAAGCACCCACCCGGCACACCATCCGGCACCACCCAGCACCCCACTGCACCACAGATACTGCACCTTGGTGGTGTTACTAATAGAGTGTGATTCATGAAGAATTTTTCCAATTCCCCTACTCCCCCGACTAATGTTCAGTGGCAACCTGATTTGCTAGGAGATGATTACGAGCACCTGGTTTTTCCGTTAGGCCCAGATCCTGATGGGGAGACTGATATTTATGCCACGTTGGTTCGTTATGTTCCAAGCACACGGGATGCTTCCCGACCTGCGATTGTTTTTGTTCACGGCATGTCGGATTATTTTTTCCATGCTCATATTGCTGAGTATTTTGCTGACCATGGTTACGCATTTTATGGTTTGGATCTGCGGAAATGCGGTCGATCGTATCGGCTAGGTCAGTCGTGGCATTATGTTAGGGATTTGTCAGAGTATTTCACTGATTTGACCGTGACCATGGAATTTTTAGCAAAAACCCATGACGAAATAATCATCATGGCTCATTCCACGGGTGGGTTAACTACTTCGTTGTGGTTGGATCATGTGCGGCGACATCAACATGATCTTCATGCTCATATGAAGGCGTTGGTTTTGAATAGCCCTTGGTTGGATTTGATGGTTCCAAAATGGCTGGTGATGGGATTATCACCGGTGGTTAGTCTCATTGGTAAAGTACGGCCGCATACGGTTATTCCGGGGGCAAGTTTGGGAACGTATGGTAGCACTATTCATGTGTCTAGGCATGGGGAATGGGACTATGACCTCACCTTGAAGCCGGTTCATGGGCACACGAAATATGTGGGGTGGTTGCGGGCGGTAAAAAATGGCCAGAAGAAGGTTCATGCCGGCAAGATTGATGCTGGTGTGCCCACGTTGGTTTTGAGTTCACAGCGATCTGTTTTAGGCAGACCGTATTCTGCTGAGTCCCACCATGTGGATACTTTGTTGGATGTGGAGCAGATTCATCAATGGGCGCCTTATATCGCGCATGATGTCACGGCAAGGCGGATTCCTGGTGCTGTCCACGATGTCTTTTTATCGGAAGAAACTGTGCGTAACCAGGCATTACATACATGCGAAGAATGGTTGGATTCCGTGCTGCACCCTGATGTTTCATCCGATCAATAATATTTTGGTGGCATATGCATGACGCTTTCACGTATCGGGTAACTGCATATGTCCCACCATCAGGCGACATGATTTTTACCCTGGTTTTACCCGCAAAGTAGGAAGCATGCTCGGCAAGGCGCAGGACTAAACGAGCATGCAGCTTGTTATTTGGGTGTTTCGAAAATGGGCTGGCGAGTTGGTGGGATTTAGGGCTGGAATGTTTTTGGGGTGTGGTGCGTTAGAATGTTCGTAAGATTTTCCCACTCAGCAGATAAAGTTGGTGCTTTTATGTCTGGTATTCAGGTTGATAAACATTATGACCTCATCATTATTGGTGCTGGTTCTGGCAATTCTATTCCGGGGCCGGAGTTTGATGATAAGTCCATCGCCATTGTTGAGAAGGGGAAGTTTGGTGGGACGTGCCTTAATGTTGGGTGTATTCCCACCAAGATGTTTGTGTACACATCTGAGGTTGCGGAGACTATTCGCAAGTCAGAGCAGTTCGGCATTTCATCTGAGCTGACAGCGGTGGATTGGCCCGGCATTGTGAAGCGCGTGTTTGCTGATCGTATTGATCCCATTGCTGAGGGTGGTGAGGCTTATCGACGTGGCCCGGAGACACCCAACATTGATGTATATGATCAGCATGCGCGGTTTGTGGCACCTAAGACGATTAATACTGGTCAGGGGGCAGAGAAGCGAGTTATTTCTGGTGACACTATTGTGATTGCTGCTGGTTCTCGTCCGTTTATTCCTGAGGTGGTGGTTGAGTCTGGTGTGCGGTACTACACCAATGAGGACATCATGAGGTTGCCGCAGTTGCCTAAATCCATGATTGTCATGGGTGGGAGTTTTATTGCTCTGGAGTTGGCACATATGTTCCAGGCGTTGGGTGTTGATGTCACGTTGGTGAATCGTTCTCCACGTTTGTTGCGGTTTTTTGATACGCAGATTTCCGATCGCATTACGCAGGCTACCAGTGAGGCAATGACGACGCATTTGGGTGTGACGTTTACTGAGCTTTCTGAGGACGAATCGGGTATTACGGCCCAGCTTTCTGATGGTTCAGTTGTTCAGGGTGAAGTGTTGTTGGTTGCTACTGGGCGGGTTCCTAATGGGGATCTTATGGATCTTAATAAAGCCGGCATTGAGATGGATGGTGCGCGCATCAAGGTGAACAAGTATGGTCAGGCGACGGCTGATGGTGTGTGGGCGCTGGGGGATGTTTCTTCGCCGTATCAGCTCAAGCATGTTGCTAATGCTGAGATGCGGACGGTTCGTCATAATATTTTGAATCCGAATGATTTGTGGGAGTTGCCGCATAAGAACGTGCCGGCGGCGGTGTTTACGCACCCGCAGATTGGTACTATTGGTTTGACTGAGCAGCAGGCCCGGGAACGAGGGTTGAACATCACGGTTAAGGTGCAGAATTATGGTGATGTTGCTTATGGTTGGGCGATGGGTGATGTTGGGAATTTTGCCAAGTTGATTGCTGATAAGGATATGGGGAAGTTGGTTGGTGCCCACATTATTGGGCCACAGGCTTCGACGTTGGTGCAGCAGTTGGTGACGGTTATGGCGTTTGATTTGGATGTGCGGGCGGTTGCTCGGGATCAGTATTGGATTCATCCGGCGTTGCCAGAGTTGATTGAGAATGCGTTATTGGGGTTGGAGTTTTAGTTCCGCGTAAATTTGTGGGATTTTTGTGACCATTGGCGCGTCTGTGACAGGTGTGATTATTGTTATGGCGTAATTTTAGGTGAATCCATTTCGCCTACACTTTGGTATTTTTCGCTATGACTTCATCTACTACTTCTGTCACTCGCTCTGCCACTGCAAGCATAGCCACTGGTATCGCCGTGTTCCTTGCGGTTTTCGCCGCCACTCTTTATTTAAAAAGCACATTATCGGCGATCTTCCTTGCCGCAGGTGTTGCACTAGGAGCCACCGCCACCATCTGGATGGTGCAATTTAGGACCCACGGCAAGGCCGCTGGAACTGGTGCCTGGCTTTCTGCGGCGGCAGGCGCCATCATGCTTGTGGTGGGTGCCATCCTTGCAGTAGCAAAATATAGTGGGGTTAACCTCTTATATACCGTCACGCTTAACGCTTGGACCACTGCGATGCCTCTGGCTGCTGCCGCTATTTTTATTGGTGGCTTTATTCAGCTCCCACGCAGCATTGCCCCCTGGACGGCACTTGTTATTGGCGGCACGCTTGCATCCACTTGGGCCACAATTGATGCGCATCTCAATCCTGCAATCATTTGGATTGCTGGTTTGTCTGCGATCGTCGCAGCCGTACGCTGCTTACTGCATCTTTCCCGTACTCGGCGTCGTAAGGCTCACCACAATATAGGTAATTTAGCTGCACAAACCGCGTTAATCATGGTGATTATGGTGGTGTGCAGTGAGATTATGGCGTCTTTCGGCATTGGTGTTCTCAACCCCACCATTGTGTTCTGGGGGATTATAGCTGCAACCTTGTTGGGGACAATCGCCGGCTGGGTTATCCGCGTTGATCATGCAGATCAGCCATCAGCTGATCCACATCCCAATGCTTCTCAATCACATCAGCAATTGTCTCTAACTGATTCAACCGTTCAGTAGCAAAACTCGTGGTTTCGGAAACAATGAAGCCAGTTTTCCCCATACTGCCGGCGCAATCACGTAGCCATTCCCGCCGGAAGGCATCATTTTCCATCATTCCGTGAATGTGGGTGCCAAATAGGTTTCCGTTGACACAGTCATGATCAATCCAGGTGGTTTCTGCCGATCGAACTACCTGGCCATGATGCACCTCGTAGGCGCCATTGTCGTGCCGAACGAGGGTCTTTGTTTCCGAGAAGGCGATGTCGGCGTCGAAAAGCCCTAAACCTAGTACTGGTGCAATGCTGTGCGATTCGATCGGATCAGTGATGCTGGTACACATCATTTGGAATCCGCCGCAGAATCCTACTATGTGTTTGTTCTCTACTCCGCGTTGCGTGAGAACGTGTGCGATTCCGTTTTTACGCAGCCATGCTAGATCACTGACTGTTGCTTTTGAACCGGGTAGCACCACAATATCCGCCTCAGCGATATAGTCAGGGTCGGTTGTCCAAGTCACGCTCACGCCTGGTTCACATGCGAGTGCTTCCACATCAGTGGTGTTAGATATCCGTGGCAAGCGAACTGCGGCTATCCGAATACGTTGGGTGCCTAAGGCTTGGCGTTGTGGCCCAATGGTTGCCCCTACCTGTGCTTGTAGTGAGTCTTCCGCATCTACCCACAATCCATGGATATAGGGTAAAACTGCCACTGTTGGTATTCCCGTGCGGTTTGCCAGCTCCACTAGGCCGGGATCCAAAATTGACTGGTCACCCCGGAATTTATTGACGATAAATCCCCGAATCAATGCCTGATCCGCTTCACTCACGATATGGTAAGTGCCAAAAAAGTGCGCCAGCACCCCACCACGGTCGATGTCGCCAACGATATAAACCGGCAGCTTAGCGGCTGCGGCTAGACCAAAATTGGCAATGTCTGTGGCCCGGAGGTTAATCTCCGCCGGTGAGCCGGCTCCTTCACACACCACAATGTCGTAGGTGGACTCCAAATCTTGTAATGCTTGAACTGCTACCTGTCGTAGTTGCGTGCGGTGCTCAATATATGAGGTTGCGGAAACATTGCCTTGGGCTTGACCATGAACAATGAGCTGTGAGGTTTTATCGGAGCCGGGTTTTAAGAGAATGGGGTTGAATAGGATACTTGGTTCCAAGTCACAGGCGACTGCTTGTAATGCCTGTGCCCTACCGATTTCCCCACCATCCGGTGTGACTACAGAATTATTGGACATATTCTGCGCTTTGAAGGGCGCTACGGACAACCCGCGGCGTCGTAAAGCTCGGCATAATCCCGCAACAACCACCGACTTTCCCGCATCGGAGGTGCAACCTGCCACTAAAAATGCAACCATAATTAGTGTTCGTCTGGCAGCGTCAGGATTTCGTTACCATCCTCAGTGATCACGATGGTGTGCTCGAATTGGGCAGAGAATTGATAATCCGTGTTTTGTACGGTCCAACCATTATCCCAAATGCGGTAGTCGAGTTCGCCAAGGTTGATCATTGGTTCAATGGTGAGTGTCATGCCTGGCTGCAAAATATTGGTGTAAAGATCGGAATCATAATGCAGCACTACCAACCCGTTGTGGAAGGTGGGGCCCACGCCATGACCAGTAAAGTCGCGTACCACGTTATAGCCGAATCGTTTTGCATACGCTTCAATCACGCGACCGATCACGTTAATTTCCCGGCCAGGTTTGGCAGCCTTGATGCCTCGCATCATGGCGTTTTTCGTGCGCTCCACTAATAGTTGGTGCTCTTCCGATACCTCACCAGCTAAGAAAGTAGCGTTAGTGTCGCCATGCACACCGTTTTTAAATGCTGTGATGTCTATGTTCACGATGTCGCCGTCTTCAATGACTGTTGTGTCCGGAATACCGTGACACACAATCTCATTGAGCGACACACAGGAGGACTTTGGGAACCCCAAATAACCTAGTGTTGAGGGGTAAGCCCCGTGGTCAAGCATGTATTCGTGCGCAATTCGATCAAGCTCATCAGTGGTAACACCAGGTGCTACTGCTTTGCCGGCTTCTTGCAGGGCATTGGCTGCAATTCTCGATGCCTCCCGCATGGCTTCAATGGTTTCTGCTGTTTGCACCCATGGTTCCCCGCAGTTTTCCTGAACCTTATCTCGCCACACGTATTCTGGCCGCACAATGCTATCAGGTACTTCACGAATGGGGGTGTCTTTTTCTTGCACCAATGGCTTGCGATTCGTCATGTGTCTATCGTAAACCAGGCTGTGATGGTAGCGAGATTTTCCCATCCCACAACACCGACGTATGAGGCCAGCCGCCAATCAAAATTAGCCAGAAGTTTCAGAAGTTAAGGAGCCGCCCGCAGTTCATCAAGCCGGGTGAAAAACTTATCCGTCAACGCCACCGATGATTCTGAACCGCCACCCAACGCAATCAACGTAGCGAACGCAATATCATCGCGGTAGCCAGTAAACCACGCATGTGATCCGTCAGCGATTTCCGCTTCACCGGTCTTACCATAAATCTTGCCACCTGCATTGATGCCACCCGCAGTGCCACCAGGTTCAGTCACCGCCCCCATCAATGAACGCAACTGCTCAATGGTTTTGGGGCTCGGCTGGGCCACCTTTTCATTAACTTTTGTTTCAAACCCACTCACCAACTGTGGTGTAGGAGTCGAACCATGTGCCGCAGTGGCAGAAACCAAAGCCATGCCAAACGGACTGGCCAAGGTTAACCCCTGGCCGTAACCCGCTTCAGTTTTCTCCAACTCGGTCTTTCCTTCAGGGATAGCACCTGTGAGCGTGGTGAGTCCTGGCACATCGTAATCAAGCCCCAACCCAAATTGCTTACCGACGTCTTTCAGCTGGCCTTTCTCCAAATTCGTGGAAATATTGGCGAAAGTCGTGTTGCATGATCGCGCAAATGCCCGCTGCAATGGGACGTCTCCCAAACTAAACGTGTTGTAGTTTGTCACGGTCCGCCCGTAGAGGTTCATTGTGCCTGGACACGGCACTATTGATTCAGGGGTTAAACCCTGGTCTTGCAAACCAGCGGCAGCAGTGATGATCTTGAACGTTGACCCTGGTGGGAATTGCCCACTGAGCGCCACCGCACCATCTTCATCAGCTTTATCTGTTTGAGCCACCGCTAGGATTTCTCCCGTGCTGGGCCGGATGGCAACGATCATCGCTTTCATTTCTTTGCGTAGATTTACTGCTTCTTCAGCAGCAAGTTGTACTTTCCGATCCAGGCTCACCTGTACAGAGGACGCAACTTTTGGTTCGTGGTGCTCAATGTCATCGATAAGCGCACCATCATGGGTGACCACCGCCACCCGCCAGCCGTTGGAACCATCTAATTGGTTATTCACCAGCTCAGCAACCCGGGAAATAATCTCAGGGGCAAAACCCGGATCTTTGCTCACCATTGCTGCTTCCTCATTGAATGTCACAGCAGGTTCGTTACGTAGCTTATTCTGCATGACTGTCGCAGCAGCTTTTGACACCGTTGTCACTGAATAGCGCCCCGATGATTCCTGTAGTTTCTTAGCCAAATCTGGGGCATCAATGGTGGAAACAGTTTGGTCAGTTGTTTTAGCTGCGTTCAGCGCTGACACTACCGCGCGGGCAGTATTGCTGGCGTTAGTGACTTTGCGGGTATCGACGAGAACCCGCTCCACCGAACCGGGGACTAAAATGTCGGAGCCGTCAGAGGAAACCACACTTGCGCGTTGCGCATTGATGGCTTGTAGTTCTAAGTGTTGGTTGGCACCCAGTTTGGGGTGCAGAGCTGTGGGTTGCCACCGAATCAACCATTGATCATTGACCTTATTCAGGGTCATTGTGGCATCGTATTGTAGCTCGCGTTCCCGGGGTAGCTTCCAATGCATTGTATAGGTTGCGGTAGCGATGGAGTCTTGAATATGCACATCGTGAATGTCAGCGTTGAAGGCTTCGGCTTGTAGGCCATTCCAGGTTGTTTCTAGTACTTGGTTAACTGTATTTGTTTGGTCAGTTAAGCCAGAAGCGCCTGCGAAGTCCCCGGCGCTGATGTGCTGCATGAAGTCTTCGACGATGGGTTTGGCTGATACTGGTTTTGGGGTGCATCCTGCAAGGCATAGTAGGGCCAGTGTGGCTGTTGTTACTGTGGCTATGACCTGCAAGAAAGCTCTGTACATGCGGCACACTTTAGCATGTAGTTTTCCGCATTTTTTCCACCACACCGAAGATGCTTCGCCTGGTTATGTAGTGGTTATGTCTCGGGCCGCACCAGCCTGGGTGCCGCCTTGCTGGCTGCGCGGCGGCCCTAAGGTTAGCCGGCCAAACGTTAACCCCACCAAGCGCCAACTCTAGGCAGCTCTAGGCGCCAATGCCCCCACCGCAAACACCACTCCCCCGCCGCAAGACCCACAATGGCCACAGACTAGCCTCCCACACATACCGGCGGCGGCGCCTTGACCCCTAGCAATGGTGCCGCCAGCGTTGAGTATGTTATTTGGTGATGGATACTTTCGCTGCGCCGCCTTCTTTGATTTCAAGCCCCATGGATTCGGCTAGTTTGATGGCTTCTTCGATGAGTGTTTCTACGATTTGGGATTCTGGCACGGTTTTAATCACTTCGCCTTTGACAAAGATTTGGCCTTTGCCGTTACCGGAGGCCACACCAAGATCTGCGTCACGGGCTTCGCCGGGCCCGTTCACAACGCAGCCCATGACGGCAACTCGTAGTGGAATATCCATGCCGTCGAGGGCTGCGGTTACTTCTTCGGCGAGCGTGTAGACGTCGACTTGGGCGCGGCCGCAGGAGGGACAGGAGACAATTTCCAGACCACGTTCGCGGAGGTTGAGCGATTGGAGGATTTGGTCGCCGACTTTGACTTCTTCTTTGGGGTCTGCGGAGAGGGAGACCCTAATGGTGTCGCCGATGCCTTCGCTGAGTAGTGCGCCGAAGGCTACGGAGGATTTGATGGTGCCTTGGAAGGCCGGGCCGGCTTCGGTGACACCTAGGTGTAGTGGGTAGTCGCATTGTTCGGCTAGTTGTCGGTAGGCGGCGACCATGACTACTGGGTCGTTGTGTTTTACGGATATTTTGATGTCACCGAAGCCGTGTTCTTCGAAGAGGGATGCTTCCCAGAGTGCGGATTCTACGAGTGCTTCTGGGGTGGCTTTGCCGTATTTTTCTAGTAGGCGTTTGTCGAGTGAGCCGGCGTTGACGCCGATGCGGATGGGTATGCCTGCGGCACCTGCTGCGTGTGCTACTTCTTTTACTCGGCCGTCGAATTCTTTGATGTTGCCGGGGTTGACGCGGACGGCGGAGCAGCCGGCGTCGATGGCTGCGAAGATGTATTTGGGTTGGAAGTGGATGTCAGCAATCACGGGTATGGGTGATTTTCTGGCGATTGTTGGGAGTGCGTCGGCATCGATGGGTTTGGGGCAAGCGACCCGGACGATATCGCAGCCTGATGCTGTTAGTTGTGCTATTTGTTGTAGTGTTGCGTTGATATCGTGGGTTTTGGTGGTGGTCATTGATTGTACGGACACCGGGTAGTCAGAGCCGACACCTACGTTACCCACCATGAGTTGGCGGGTTTTACGGCGCGGTGCCAAAACTGGCACTTCTTCCTCAATTACTGTGGGAAGTCCGAGGCCGACAGGGGTAGACACGAAAGTTGCTCCTTGGTTTATTGGGGTAAGAATTGTTCATGCGGGGCATGAGGGCTGTGTGAGGAGTTCTGGGGAAATTCTAGCACCACAAACACTTGGGGCTTAGTTTCTGCATCTCATCTATGGCTTTGTGGAAGCTGTAACCAGGCGTTCTATCTTTGTTGCTATGTTTGTTGTTTCTTCAACATTAAGTCGGTTGGTAGCTGAAGGTGCATCGGAAGAGCAGCGCCCAAAGCGGCACTCCCAACCACAGCGCAACAACACAGCGCAAACGCACCAGACAGCCCACGTGAGTCGTCGAAAAGCACACCACCCCAGATCAAGCCCGCAGGTGTTATGCGTAGGAACGCACTTTGTTAAACATTTCTGGGTAGCACTTATCTACGTAGCGGATGGCGAAGCGTATCACTATCAGGTACAGCACCGTGGGGATGATGAGTGCTAGTGCCACTCCGGTGATTTCTATGGGTAGATTGTCGTTGGCGTTTCCGTAGAGTATCGCTACGATTCCTGGCGCCAGTGGGATCCAGGAGAGTAGTAGTCCGGCGAAGGCGGAGATGAATGCGCTGGTGGAGAATCCTGATTTGTCTTGCCAGGGGTTGGTGCCTGGGGGTGACATGGGATAGGGGTTTCGTACGGAGAGGAATAGGGATATTCCAAATATGGTGATAGCGGCGCCTGTTGCGATGAAGACGGCTAGTAGGAGTTCGTGTGAGAAGAATAGGGTCAGTGTGATGATGTAGGAAATGATG
Source organism: Corynebacterium sp. (assembly GCA_030527885.1). Taxonomy (GTDB): domain Bacteria; phylum Actinomycetota; class Actinomycetes; order Mycobacteriales; family Mycobacteriaceae; genus Corynebacterium. The sequence continues at coordinate 74,257 of JAUMZY010000006.1, read as the reverse complement.
TTGGTGAGTGCGGCGGGTGTGATGGAGGCTAGGTGTCGGCCTAGGACGATGTTTTTTGCGGGGATCCCGGCACTGAGGTGTAGCCAGTTTGCGGGCCCGTCGGTGCCGTAGTCGTTTGTGGCGTTCATGCCTGACATTATTGCGATCACGATGATTCCGATGATGAGCATGAATGGTGTTTCTTGGCGCCAGGATGTGATGATGAAGTACAGCAGCATGACTGGTGGCATGGCGATGGCTATGAGTTGTCGGGCGTCGCGGGGGATGTAGCGAATGGCGCGTGAGTATATTGCGCTTGTGGGTGTGTAGGGCAGTCCTGGCAGTATGACGGTTTTAGTGGCTTTGCGACGCTCCTCAGCGTTGCTGTTTGCATTATTGTGGTGGGCGCTGCGGATTTGTTTGTTGTTGCCTAGGGGTGCGATGAGGCGTTTTTGGGTGAAATACCACCAGATGCTCATGCCGATTCCTAGGGTTGCGAGGGTGATTCCGAGGCAGGCTGTGGCGGGCAGCCATTGGCCTTGGGCGCTGAAGGTGGCGAATCCGGCGGCGGATGCGAAGGGGCTCCATTGTAGGTATGTGCCGTAGGTGGCTAGGTTTTGGGTGCCGTTGGCGTTACTGAGATTGTTTTCGAAGACCATGGTGTAGAGCAGCCACCCTACGATGAAGGATCCGAAGGCGAGGAAGACTCGTAGGTTTTTGCCGCTGCTGCTTTTATTGGGGTTGCCAGCTAGGAGTACTGCGAGGGATTCTGCGAGAACGATGACCACCATCAGGCTGAGGATCATCGCTATGATCAGCAGGAGAATGGTAAGGATGCTGGCGCCCCGGTTGAGTAGGCAGGCTGCGACGATAATGGTGGTGATGGTGGTGCAGAAGACGGCTAGGAAGCCTCGGATTTGTAGGATTTGCACCAGGATGAAGCTGGGCATTAGTTGTTTTGTGGTGAGTGGCATGGTGGCGAAGGATTCTGGTGATAGTTGTCCTTCACCGGAGGGGATCATGACGGCGGCCATGACGTAGGCGAAGGTGCCTATGGCTACTGCCCCACTCAGGGCTGTGTAGTGTCCGTCTGCTAGTTCCATGCCGAGTGTGACGCCGACGGAGAGCATGCCCATGATTGTGTAGAAGACGAAAAAGCAATTGATGACGATTGTGCTTTTGTTGGCTTTCATGGCGCGGACCCATAGTGTGAAGTGGAGTTTTATGAGGGTGCGCATGAGGCTTGGTGGGGTGGTTGTTGGGCTCATGGTAGTTACCGGCCTTCTGTGTCAGAGTCTGCCCCTGATGGTTGTCCTAGTGGTTGCCCGGGTGGTTGGCTCAATGGTTGGTTGTGTTGTAGCCATTGCAGTTGTCCTTCTGCGAGGTTGCCGCCGCCGACGATGGATACGAAGATGTCGGTGAGGGAGCCTTGCGCTGCTAGTTCTGTTACGGCGCCTTCTAGGCGTACGGTGCCGTGGTGGATAATGGCTACGCGGTCGCAGAGGCCTTCGACTAGTTCCATGACGTGGGAGCTAAGGATGACGGTTCCGCCACTGGCTGCGTATGCGCGGAGGATTTGTTGGATGATGCGGCTGGATACTGGGTCGACGGCTTCTAGGGGTTCGTCGAGAATTAGTACTTCTGGGCTGTGGATGAGTGCTCCGGCGAGCAGGATTTTTTTGGTCATGCCGGCGGAGTAGTCGGCTATGTATTTGTCGGTGGCGTCTTCTAGGCCGAGGGCGTGGAGGATTTCGTCGCTGCGTTTGGTTATTTCTGCTGGGGGGATGTTGCGGAGTGCGCCTAGGTATTGGAGGTATTCTGCGCCGGTGAGGCGGTCGAATACGGGTAGGCCGTCGGCTAGTAGTCCCATGACGGTTTTGGCGGGGATGGGGTCGTTCCAGATGTCGAATCCGCAGATTATTGCTTGGCCGGCGTCGGGGCGTAGTAGGCCGGTGGCCATGTTGAGCATTGTGGTTTTGCCTGCGCCATTGGGGCCGACTATGCCGTAGATACTGCCTCGGGGTACTAAGAGGCTGAGGTTATTGACGGCTATGTTGTTGCCGAATTTTTTGTACAGTCCGATGGTTGCGAATGCGGGGGTGGTTACTGCTGTCGGTGGTTGGGTCATGTTTTCCTAGAAGCCTTTTCAGAGTTATGGCGACATTGTTGTTGGGTAATCCATTTAGCTATCACCTATATTAATACATCTGACAATTAGCGCTTTTTAGTGATTTACCCCACTAAAAATCCTGGAATTGCACTCACCACAGGCCAAATACGTCAACGCAACAGCTGACATCCATCGCAATGGTTTTCTCTTAAAACCACCCATTAATGGTTATCGTTTTCTACTGGACTAGCTGCATAAATAATGAAATCTGCACATAATGCACGCATACGGCATAGAATCATGAGTTTTCCCTCCTTGGGGCGCACATGTCGCCATGGCAGAAATCTTCGTTGCTTGTTCAGCAAAACTGTTCTCTTGAAAACCATGCGCTTCTCTAATAAGGTTTTCTCCAGCATGTGAAAAACTGTTTTAATTAAGGGGTCGTTAGCCCTACTTGCACCTCATATTTGACCGATATTTGCTATAAGGAGAAATCCATTAGTACTAAGACCGCTACTGCCCCACAGCCACTTCCGTTGTGCCGGTTCGATGATGTGGAATTGAAATATGGTGCAGTGACCGCAGTAACCATTGATGAGTTAGAGATCAAACCGGGTACTTTGACTGCGGTGGTTGGCCCTTCTGGGTCTGGGAAAACCACTTTGACCACTGCTATTGGTAATATTCCGGCTCATAATCTCACGAGTGTGGGTCATGTGCATCGGCATGGCAAGGTGGGGTTGATCAGTCAGGACGCTTTCGGGGCGCTCAACCCGCTTCAGCGCGTCGATAGGCAAATTGCGTTGACTGCAGGGAGCATTGAGAGAGCCCATGAGCTTTTAGCTAAAGTACATCTGGCTCCGGAGTTCTTTTCCCGCTATCCGCTGGAGCTTTCTGGTGGTCAGCGGCAGCGTGCTGCCATTGCGTTTGCGTTGGGGTCTGATCCGGATTTACTGCTGTGCGATGAAATTACTTCTGCTTTGGATCCTGTGTCCACCGCCGGCATTGTGCGTACGCTGCGGGAGATAGTGGAAAGCTCTGAGGGCAGCATGTCCATCGTCTTTATTTCGCATGATCTGGGGGCGGCGCGGGCGTTGTGTCCTGATGTGATCACTTTGGATTGTGCCGATGATTGCACGTGTTCGAATGCTACGTTCCGGAAGAATTGGGATGATTTCACTGACTAATGCTGCGGTTTTTCCTTATTTGAAGCCCACTTCAGTCACCATCAATGAGGGGGAAAAAGTTGCGCTGTTGGGAGCTTCTGGGGCTGGAAAAACCACGTTATTACGCTTGATGTGCACTTGGTTGAGCCCCACTTCTGGGGAGGTCACCGCACCCCCGGTGGGGGAATTTGCCTACATACCCCAGGATCTTGATGGCAGTCTCAATCCGAAGCTCAAGGTTCGGCATATCATCACTGAACCTGTGGCCATTGCCGGCGGTGACATGCAGGTCGCCGTCGCCCGAATCCCGGAGTTGCTGCACCAATTGGATTTGCCGGAGGACGCCGCCAGCCGGTTCCCGCATCAGCTTTCCGGTGGGCAACGGCAACGGGTGGGAATTGCCCGCGCCCTGATAGCTAACCCCAAGGTCATTTATGCCGATGAGGCGCTGAGTGCCCTGGACCGCACCGCCCGGGAATTGGTCATTGGTTTGTTCAAAGCCCCGGAGATAACGACGGTTTTGGTGTCGCATGATTTGCCCGCGGCGGCGAAGCTCAGTGAGCGCTGCATCGTCATGGCCGACGGCGGCATTGTCGAGGATATTCCCAGTTCACAGCTGTGGGATCGCACTAATGCCAGCGAGGCGCGCCGCAGTCTCATTGATGCTTTCGAACTTCTTAATCCCACCTAAGACCAGGATCTCATTGTGTCATTGAAACCCCATATCAGTCGACTGAAATCCCAACTGGGTCGGTTTAATCAGTTATCTTCAGCGGTGCGGCTCTTACTGCTCACCGAAATGATGTTCAACATTGGGTTTTACCTGGTTGTCCCGTTTTTAGCCACCTATATGGAGGAATCCCTCGCCGCCACCGGCACCATGATCGGCCTCGTTTTGGGGCTGCGCACGTTCAGCCAACAAGGCCTATTTTTCCTCGGGGGTGCCCTCACCGACCGATTCGGTGTGAAGAAAATCCTCCTGATCGGCATCAGCATCCGCATCATTGGGTTCATTGCCGCCGGCCTGTCGCAGACCACCGTTCAACTCATGGTGGCGGTCATCCTGATTGGTTTCGCCGCCGCCTTGTTCTCCCCAGCTGCGGAAGCTTCGTTCGCCGTGGCCGGCCGGGAGGCAGAAGACCAAGGCATCATCACCCGCTCGGATCTTTTCGCATTGGATGCGTTGTTCCTACGCATCGGCGCACTCATCGGCCCGGTGTTAGGAGCCCTGCTGCTCAGCAGTGGGTTTAATATCATGTGTTACATTGCCGCTGGTATTTTCGGCATTTTGCTGATCAGCCATGCCATCATCATCCCATCTGTGGATACGCCACCGAGCGAATCCATATGGGCTAGCTTTTCGACGGTTCTGCGCAACCCATTGTTCTTAATCTTCGCCCTGGCCTACAGCACCGGCCTCGTCACATATAACCAGCAGTACCTCTTGCTTCCCATTGAGTTGGAACGCGCCACCGGCAACCAAGACGCATTGGGGTGGATGTTTGTGTTCGCCAGCATTGTGGTTTTAATCCTGCAAATGCCACTGACAGCATGGGCGCAACGCCGCTCCACCACCACCACCGCCCTCAGCGTGGGGTTTGGATCCATGGCCTTATGTTTTGCTGTGATCGCCATCGCCGCGCCGTTTAATCCCCTACCTGGTTTCGGGGCGCTCATTCCCTCACTCATCATGCTGCTTCTACTCCATGCCGGCCAGATGATTGCCATCCCCATCGCCCGGGATTTAGTGGGCATCATCACTGCGGAGAAACATGTGGGAACCTACTTCGGTTTCCTCAATTCCTTCGGCGGGTTGGCGGTGCTCATTAGTTCTTTGGTCTTGGGCCGCATGCTGGATTTCGCCAAAACACCCCAACCAGCGGCAACACTCCCCTGGCTGACACTAACCATCACATTGTTGGCCTCCACCATTGTGCTGCCGAAGATTGCCACCATCGCGTCCCGAAAAAAGCGGGAGGTGCCCGTGCATCCCGCCACATAAAACCCATTTCGCATGTGCGGAGCAATGTCCACGCTAACCCGGCGCGACCGGCAACGTCGAGCGTCGAAAAGCGAAAAGCAACAAGCGTGGCCGTTTCTGCTCACATGCTGAGCTGACCTGATCCCCACCCTGAGGAGTCTCATGTTTTCCCGAACAACCACCCGAATCATAGCCGTGAGTGCTGCGGTTTTGTGCTCACTGCCGCTCACTGCTTGCTTTACTGAAGATAATTCAGTCAGTGGTAATAACATCAAAATTTCCCTGCCCTTCAAGCCTGTGGCATCCTTGTCGCCGTTTTCTGATGATGCGCTGCTCAATACCCGCATGGGTGTGACCGAAACCTTGGTTAATTTGGATTCTGAGGGCAATCTCATTCCTGGTTTGGCGGAATCCTGGGAGGCCCCGGATACCAAAACTGTGGTGTTTAAGCTGCGCAGTGGCGTGAAATTCCACGACGGCACCGACCTGAATGCTGAAGCTGCCGCCGAGTCTATTAATAAGGCGGTGTCGGCTGCGGCCCGCCCCAAGGGTTTGGGCAAGGCTGATATCAAAGCCACGGCTAAGAGTGATACGGAGGTAGAGGTCACTTCTGATAAGGATGATCCGATTTTGGCGCAGCGTTTCACTGATGCCGGCACGGTTATTTTGGCGAAGAAGGCTTATGAAGGGTCCGAACCTTCCTTGGTTGGGACGGCTACTGGTCCGTTTAAGGTTGTTTCGGTCTCGGACAGTGAGGTGAAGACTGAAGCTTTTGCTGATTATTGGGGTGGTAAACCGCAGTTGGATGGTGTGACCACTACGTTCAGTGCTGATGGTTCGACGCGGGCGCGTGCTGTGCAGTCGGGGGAAGTGTCGTTGACGCAGGCTATTCCCATTTCGCAGTTGGGGAGTTTGGGTGATGTGAAGACTGAGTTCACGGTCATTCCGCGGGGCACGTATTTGCATTTCAACACGAAGAAGGGGGTTTTTGCTGATCCCGCGATGCGCGCCAAGGCCGCTGAGGTTGTTGATCCGGCGACTGTGGTTAAGGACATTTACGAGGGGCATGCGGGTGACCCCAACGGCAGTCTTTTCGCACAGAATTCCGAATGGGCGAAGAGTGTTATTTCGAAGAATTCCCTGGCTGGTGCCACTGATCCTGAGGTGGGCACCAAGATTACTTTGGCTACGTGGGATTCCCGCCCGGAACTTCCGGAGGCCGCCACTGTGATTGCAGATCAGCTGCGTAAAGCTGGTTTTGAGGTGGAAGTGACGCAGAAGCCTTATGACACGTTGGAAGAGGCTTTGTTGTCGGGTGAATTTGATGTGGTTTTGGGTAACCGCAATTATGGTTTGGGGGCTGCTGATCCGGTTTCCTTCCTGTCTAGTGATTACACGTGTGACGGCGGTTATAACTTGTCGCAGTACTGCAATCCGGATATTGATAACGAAATTAACAGCGCGTTGGAGATCGCCAACGTTGATGAGCGTTATGCCAAGGCTGCGGAGATTGGTGCCAAGATTGTGGCGGACAATGCTGTTATCCCGATTGCCCATGAGAATTCGGTGATTTCGTATAAGAACCTGGAGGGTGTCGATTTTGATACATATGAGCGCAAGCTCGTCACTAAGGACACCAAGATTACGCGATAAGCGCCGGTGGGCGGCTTGTAGTGGTGCTGGCCTGCAGTATTTATGGCCCAGCGGCGGCCTTGGGGCCTAGAGGCTTCCCGGCAACCAGGCGCCCCAGGCAGCCAACCACCTACCCCACCCAGACGCCCACAGTATCCCTCATCAATCGCAATCCTCACGACCACGGAAGCAGTGAAGTACAGTGACCAAGGTCAAGCAGACCCTCAAACCCGATGAAGCCCAACCGGCATCGGATACCCCGCCCCGCACCAACCCTGTGCTGCGGTTTTTCCGCAGTTTGGTTTTCCCCTTCTTGCTGCTCATTGGCAGTGCCATCGTCACTGCTGCCCTGCCGTTCATTGACGGCAGTGATATAGCATTTGCGGTGTTCCGCACCCGGGAGGCGGAACGGGAACCCGACCCGGCGGTGTTGGATGCGATCCGCACCGAATTGGATTTGCCTGACGGCCCGATAGACGGCATTGTGTCGTGGTTCACGGGGGCGCTGCGGGGTGATTTCGGGGTTAGTTGGATTGATCCGTCGCAGAAGGCCGCTGATATTGCCTTGTCTGGGTTTGGGATTTCCTTCACCATTGCTCTCACGTCGACGATCACTGCGGTGCTCATCGCAGTGTTGTTGGTGCTCCCCCGGATTAGTGCCGTTGTGAATGGGAAGAAGTCTCGCACGTCCCATATTTTGGGCATGGCGATTTTGGGTTCCATTCCGGAGTTTGTGCTTGCGGTTACGTTACTGGTGTTGGTTGCGGTGCAGTGGAAACTGCTTCCTACCAGTGGTTTTTCTTCGCCACGGCATATGGTTTTGCCGGTGTTGTCGTTGGCGCTTCCGTCGGCTGGTTTGCTGGGCCGTATTCTGCTCATCACCATTGATGGTGTGGGCCAGGAGGAGTGGGTGCGGGCGTGGCGGCTCAATGGTGTGGCTAAGCGGCGGATTTCGTGGGCGTTGTTGTATCGCAGCATGGCGGTGTTGTTGCCGCAGATTGTGTTGTTTTTTGCTGGCACGTTGGCGGCAACGGCGTTGGTGGAGACCACGTTTAATATTCCGGGTTTGGGGTTGACGGCGGTGGATGCCGCCCGCAGTCGAAACATTCCGGTGTTGCAGGTGATTGTGTTGACGGCGGTAGTTATTGGCCTACTCACCGGGATTGTGTCACAGATGCTGCGGCGTACGTTGTTGGCGCCGCTGCTTAATTCGGCCACTAGTTATTCTTCGCAGTCACTGTCGCCGCAGCAGAAACCTCGTGGTGGGTGGGTGCTTGTCATTGTTCTCGTCCCCTTTGTGGTGTTGTTCATCACGTCGCTTTTGGTGCCGGGGCCCACGATTGATTCGGGGCACAAGTTCCTGCCGCCGTCGGCGATGCATCCGTTGGGTACGGATCAGGTTGGTCGGGATTTGGCCATCCGGATTGCGTCGGGGGTGGTTGTGAGTTTGGGCATTGCGGTGGTGGTGACCATCGTGTGCGCGATCATTGGGTGCATCTTGGGGTTGGCTGGCCCGTGGGTGAGCAAGTTGGGTGATGCGCTTAATGCCCTGCCGGCTGTGTTTATTGGTGTGATTTTGGCTGGTGTTTTTGGTTCTTCGCAGACGACTGCGGCCATTGCTGTGATGTGTGTTGGGTGGATTCCGCTGGCGGCGCACACGGCAACTGTAGTCGAGGAGGCGAAGACCACTGGGTTTTATCGGTGGGCGGAGTTGCAGGGTGCGTCCCAGCGTCGATTGTTGTGGATACATACGTGGCCGACTTTGTGGCCGGCGGTGACTCGGCATGCAGCGTCCCGGATTGCGCATAATGCGTTAGCGCTGGTGAGTTTGGGCTTTTTGGGCTTGGGTGCGGCGCATGATTCACCAAACTGGGGCAAGATTTTATCCGAGTCGATTCATTATGTGGGGCGGGCGCCGTGGATGATGATTGCGCCCACCGTGTTGCTGGTGTTACTGGGGGTGGCGTCGGCTTTGGCTACGGACACGAATCTGGATTTGCGGAAGACCCGCCGCTAGCTAGCTTTTCGACGCCCCACCGTGGGCCGTCGAAAAGCGTCAGCCAAATAATTGGATGGGGCTGACAATGTCAGCGATGATGACTATGATGCCAACACCAGCCAGGAGTGTTGCTACTGCCACGGTGAGGGGGAAGAGTTTTTCGTAATCCACGGAGCCGGCGGGGGCCAGGCCGCGGAGTTTGCGAATGAAGTCGCGGATGCGTTCGTACAGTACAACGGCAATGTGTCCGCCGTCGAGGGGTGGGAGCGGCACGAGGTTGAAGAAGGCCAGGAAGAAGTTCAGGCTGGCGAGCAGGAGGAAGAACATGGGCCAGGCTGAGCGTTCCACCAGGACACCGCCCATGTGGGAGGCGCCGACGACGCTGATGGGGCCGTCAACTTCGCGTTCGGCACCGAAGATAGCAGCGACCACGCCGGGGATTTTGCCGGGGAATGAAGCAAGACCATCAATGGTGGCGGTGACGAGGGAGCCGGCGAAGTTGAAGGTGCCGCCGATGGATGCGATAGGCCCGTAGGAAATGAAGAGTTCTGGGGCTTTGCTGGTGATGCCGATGGCGCCCACGGTTTTTTCGTTGCCTTCAGCATCAAGGCGTTTAGCGGATTCGACAGTGACCGGGATGTCGACGGTTTGGCCGTTGCGGTCAACGTGGAGCGTGATACTTTCGCCGGGTTTGGTCATCACGTAGTCGCGCAATTGGACGAAGGATTCCAGGTTGGTGTTGTCGACGCCGGTGATGCGGTCGCCCACTTTGACGCCGCCGGCTGCTGCCGGGCCGGTTCCGGAACAGGGGGCGAGATTTTCGGCGTCGATTTGTTTAGGGGCAACGCACCCTAATTCGCCGACAACTGCGGTGGTGTCTACGTTTTGGTTCGGCAGCCCGGACGTGACGGCAAGCCCGTAAAGGATGACAAGCGCGATGAGGATGTTCATGACGATGCCACCAAGCAGTACGATGATGCGCTGCCACCAGGGTTTGTTGCGCATGGCGCGGTGTTCGTCTTCGGGTTCGATTTCGTCTTGGTTGGTCATGCCTGCGATGTCGCAGAATCCGCCGAGGGGGATTGCTTTGAGCCCGTAGGTGGTTTCGCCCCGGCGCCAGGAGAATACTTCGGGGCCGAAGCCGACGTAGAAGCGGCGGACTTTCATGCCGTAGTGGCGGGCGGCGGTGAAGTGCCCCCATTCGTGCAGGCCGATGGTGAGGGCGATGCCTAGGGCAAAGAGGAGGACACCAGTTAGGTATGACAACATATCGGGTAGTGCTTAATCCTTGTAGTTAGTTGATGATGGTGGCTAAATATCGGTCGGCACGGCTGCGTGCTTCTTGTTCGCACTCTAGAACATCCGTGATGGATTCTGGTGTTCGGGTGAAATCGCCGGCGTGGTTGAGTATCTCTGTTACGGTGTCGACGATCTGGGGGAATGCGATGCGTCCTGCTAAGAATTGTGCTGCTGCCTGTTCATTTGCTGCATTGTACACCGCGGGGAGCATGCCGCCATAGGTTGCCGCTTGGCGTGCCAAGTGTACTGCGGGGAATGATTGATCATCAAGCGGTAGGAAATCCCAGGTGGCGGCGGTGCTGAAGTCAAGCGCAGGCTGGGCTTCGGGTACACGGTAGGGCCAGTGGAGTGCCAGGGAGATGGGGAGTTTCATGGAGGGGGGTGAGGCCTGGGCGATGGTGGCGCCGTCGGTGAAGGTCACCATGGAATGCACGATGGATTGGGGGTGCACGGTGACGTCGATTCGGTCGGCTGGGATGTCGAACAGCAGGCTGGCTTCGATGAGTTCGAGGCCTTTATTAATAAGGGTGGCGGAGTTCAGGGTGTTCATTTGGCCCATGGACCATGTGGGGTGGGCTGCCGCTTGTTCGGGGGTGACGTCCCACATTTGTTGCCGGGTCCAGCCGCGGAATGGGCCGCCGGAGGCAGTGAGGACTAGGCGTGCCACTTCGGTTCTGGCGCCGGCGCGGAGGCATTGGGCCATGGCGGAATGTTCGGAATCCACGGGCACTATTTGGCCGGGGGCGGCGGATTCGGTGACGAGGGTGCCGCCGGCGACGAGGGATTCTTTATTGGCTAAGGCCAGGGTGGCGCCGACTTCGATGGTGGCCATGGTGGCGGTGAGCCCTAAGGAACCAACGAGGGCGTTTAGGACGGTATCGCAGGGGATGCTGTGGACGAGATCGGCGGCGGCATTGCGGCCGGATCTGACGGGGTATCCCCCGAGAGCAGTTGCGACGGTTTCGGCGGCGTGGGGGTCGGCTATAGCAATGCGGTCGGGGCTTAGGCCGAGGGCTTGCGCTTGGTTAATGATGAGCTGGGGGTTGCTGCCGGCTGCGGCGATGCCTACGACCTGGAATTTATCGGGGTTGGCGGTGATGACTTCTAGTGCCTGGGTGCCTATGGAGCCGGTGCTGCCGAGAATAATGATGTGTTTAACCATATATCTTATTGTTTCATCTTTGCTTTATTTACGGTTTTTATTTATATCTCTATATGCAGGTAATTAGCCCATGGGCTACCCCCTAACGTGTACCTACTTTAGATTGATTATTTTTATACGGGGGTGGGTTTTTGGGTTTACACTGGTCATCCTTGTTGTGAAGAGCGCCACAATTATGGTTTTTATTGTCCTGATGTCGCTTTATGCGGGTAGTTGTGCCAAAATGAGGGTGATATTTAGTTCATCACACATGCGTGTGGTTTGTGTTTCTTACCAGTAGTGTTACCCCATGCCCCTGGGCCGTGTGGGTTTGAGATAAGGAGAAGAACGTGGCCGGTTCTCATCATGAGATTGCCCCTGAAGTTCATAATGGTGTTTCTACCTTAAATGAGCCTTCGGCAGCATGGGGTTGGCATCATATTGGTCGTAATGCAGTACAAATTTCCGGGTGGATCAGTGTGTTTGTATTGCTGGGGTACAACTTCGGTAACCACAAGGGCCACGTGGAGACTATTTTCTTGTTCACGTTTACTGCGTTGATTGTTGTTGGTCTGCTCATTCAGCTGTTTGAGCCTAAAGGTAAGCAGGCCCGCACGTTGACCGCGCATAATAAGCCATTGGGCCATGTGGAACCTGAGTGGACGTATTTGCAGGCTACCTGCACTGGCCCGTATGCGGAGTTGAGCGATAAGGAATTGCGGGCTTTGAATATTGAGCCGTCGCGGGTGTCGCATCTACGGTCGTTGGATCAGAAGTAACAACCACAACGTACTTTTTGTTTTATTACTACCCACCAAATGGTGGGTAGTTTTTTATGCGTGGTGGTCTGGGGGTATTCGTCGAAAAGCGAAATATGAATTTCAGAATAATCTAGGGATATACTTATATAAATCCAAAGAATACTTCGGATTATTTAAGGAGAGTATTGATGTCCCACAACCCGACCACCCGTAACTGGAAGCACCGCAGCCTCGTGTTCATCCTGGTGCCCAGCATCATGTGCGGCAGCCACACCGTGACCGCTTCCGCCACCCCGCAGCAGGCACAATCACACCAGGCACAATTAAGCTCCGATAATCTGGCAATCCCCGGAATCCCCGATAACATTCTGCGGATCTTGGGCCCGGCGATTCCCGTGATCTCCTTGCTGGCAGCAGTGTTTGCCGCAGCCGCTACTTTATCTAAGTCCGGTTCGGCAAGTTCGGCAAATCAACTGTCATCACGCCAAACCCCATCGGCTACCCCCTCAACGGAGGTTCCGTTCCCCACCACCTCAGAGCAGTCAACCGCGACAGCCAACCCTGCTCCCCCAACCCAGACCAACGGCAAAGATAACCAAGAATCTGGCACCGGGAGTGCGTCAACAAGCAATAGCAGCAACCCCCAAACACCGAAGCCCACGGCCACCACCAAGCCAGCGGAAACCCCGAAAAACACCAAGCAGCAAATCCAACGCCTCTTGGATGAAATCAACCGCAACCGGCAAGCCAAAGGTCTCAAACCAGTAACCTTGGACACCGCACTGAGCGTGCCGGAGCAGGTGCGTGCAGAAGAATTCATCAAAGCCGGCGGCACGGTTTCCGACAGTTCCGGCCAGGTGGTTATCATCAGCGGTGCCGAACCAGTCGCAGCCTACAAAGAAGTGCTGGCCAGCAATTCGTACTTCCAGAAGCTGGCGGAACGCGCCGATGTGACCAAGGTGGGCATCGGGCTGGCCACCAACGGGGATTGGTGGGGCGGTTTCATTCGCTTCCAAACCGAAGGCCGCGCACTGTCCACCAATGAACAGCGCATGGCAAAACTCGTGGAAAAAATCAACGCCGCACGCGCAGCCCAAGGCGCAGCACCACTGCAACTGGCCCCAGCCTTCAACCCAGAAGAGCAACAGTGGGCGCAACACATGAAAGCCAGCCATAAGCTCTACTACCAGGGTATTCGTCGGGCTGTTGGTGCCAGCGAAGACCCCTTGGATGTGGTGAGCCAATGGCAAAACAACGAGGGCTTCCGCTTCATCCTCACCGGAAAGCAATACACCCACATGGCCATCGGCCTGGTGCAAGACGGCAACCGGTGGATTGTTTCGGCCCGCCCACTGACCGAAGGCGTGGCGCTCAACAATAACCAGCAGCGCATTGATGCGATCGTGAAGAAGGTCAATGCGGAACGCGCCAAGAAGAGCCTGAAGCCACTCATCTTCGACACCAGCCTGCAGGAACGCATGCAATCCAAGGCTGATGCCTTCAGCCGCAGCCAGCAGGTGTGGTACACCTTGCCGGTGCAGGAAATCTTTGCGCTGGAAGAAGACCCCATCGCCGCAGTGGATGCCTGGTTGGCGAAGGAAGAAAGCAAAAACGTGCTGTTCTCCCCCACCGCCACCAAGGTCGGCGTGGCCTTGGCGCAGCACAATAACTATTTCGGTGTTGCTGCGATCATTCCCCAGAGCTAACCGACCCAGCTAGCCCCGCCCCCGGCCATCCCCGGCGCGGGGCTTTTCGACGCAAAACGCTGAGGTTGGGCTCCCCAGCCCCGGGAAAGCTCCGCAAAGCACCCCACCGGAATAGTCTCCCCCTTTTTAGCCGCTGCCCTATTGTTAGGCAGTTACGCGGTTTTCTGCCGCTAACTGTCCGCAGGCAGCGGCTATTTCTTGTCCCTTGGTGTCGCGTACAGTGCAGGTGACGCCTTGGGCTATGACGCGGCGTACAAATTCTTCTTGTCGTTCTCGTGGTGAGGCGTCCCATTTGGACCCGGGTGTGGGGTTGAGCGGGATGAGGTTGACGTGGGCTTTGCTGCCTAGGGCTTTGCGGAGTTTTTTGCCCAGCATGTCGGCGCGCCATCCGTGGTCGTTGATGTCGCGGATGAGGGCGTATTCGATGGATACGCGCCGGTTGGAGCGGTCGGCATAGTAGGCGGCGGCGTCGAGTACTTCTGCAACGGACCAGCGGTTATTGACTGGTACGAGGGTGTCGCGTAGTTCGTCATCGGGAGTGTGTAGGGAGACGGCGAGAGTGACGGATAGGTCTTCGTCGGCAAGTTTGCGGATGGCAGGGGCGACGCCCACGGTGGATACGGTGACGTTGCGTTGGGAAATGCCGAAACCATTGGGCACAGGAGCAGTGATTTGGCGTACTGCGGATACCACTCGTTTGTAGTTGGCGAGGGGTTCGCCCATGCCCATGAAGACGATGTTGGTGAGTCGGCTACCTTCGGCGGCCATGGTGACGGCTGCGGCACGGACTTGGTCAACGATTTCGCCGGTGGATAGGTTGCGGTCCAACCCGGCTTGGCCGGTGGCGCAGAAGGGGCAGGCCATGCCGCAGCCGGCTTGGGAGGATATGCACAGGGTGGCGCGGTTGGTGTAGCGCATGAGGACGGATTCTAGGAGGGTGCCGTCGTGGAGGCGCCACAGGGTTTTTTGGGTTTCGCCGTCGTCGGCGGCGACTTGGCGCACGGGTGTCATCAGCGTGGGAAACAGTGCGTCTGCTACTTGGGTGCGGGCGGCGGCTGGGAGGTCCGTCATGGTGTTGGGGTCTGCTTCCAGCCGGCCGTAGTAGTGTTTGGCTAGTTGGTTGACGCGGAATTTGGGTAAGCCTAGTTCCCCCAGTGCCGTGATGCGCTCGTCTGGTGTGAGGTCGGCGAAATGCTTGGGTGGCATTGCGCGGCGGGGGGTGGAGAAGTTGAGGGGGATGGTGGTAGCCATAGTGTAGTAATCATGTCATGTTTTTATTCCCACGTCGATTTGGCGTGAGCTGACATTGGTGGGTGCGGGTTGTCGCGTGCTGCTTCATGCTTTTCGACGCCCCGGTCTGCCCGGGTTACAGGTTCGTGGTGGATTACTTTTTTATAAACTCTACCCCCATTAATTGTGTTCCAGCTTGAACTGAAGTTGAATGATAATCATGGCTAAAAACTCTAAGGATGCTGACATGGCATCGGAAACTCCTGCTAGCGGTACACAGGACAATGCGCGGTTGGCATCATCACCAGCCGAGCCTGTCACCTCTGATGATTTGTCTGCTGTTGCCACATCAGAAGACCTGGCCGGCGCGGAGCCTGTGATTGCTGATGATATAAGCGCGGATTCTTCTGCCACAGATTCTGCTGCGGTGGTGCCGCAAGATGAGGCACAGGCTGGGAAACCTGCGAAGCCTACCAAATCAACCAAGCCTGCTAAACCGGAAAAGCAGTTGGTAAAAGGCTCGTTTGCGGGTGGTACGTGGGTGGCGTTGATTGCTGGTGCGTTGCTGTTGATTGTGCTGTTGGTTTTTATTATGCAGAATCAGGAGCCGGTGGAATTGGTGTTGTTTGCATGGAATTTTACGTTCCCAGCTGGTATTGGTTTCTTGTTGGCTGCTATTGGTGGGGCGCTCATCATGGCGTTGGTTGGCGGGGTGCGTATGTTCCAGTTGCGCCGCCAGATCACTAAGAAGTAGTCCTGTTGTATGAGATAATCCCGGCGCCGATGGTTATTGGTGCCGAGTTTTGTTATTGCTTGTTGGCTTTTTAATCCGCTTTTTGGTGGGGTGTTGTTGGTGTGGGGTTATACGGCGATGAAAGAAAGCACTAGCCAAGTAACCATTGCGGAGGGGAGCATTCCGTCAAGGCGGTCCATGACACCACCATGGCCGGGGATCATGTTGGACATGTCTTTGATGCCAAGTTCTCGTTTAAATTGTGATTCGAGGAGGTCACCTAGGGTGGCGCAGACGACGAGTCCGATTCCGAGAAGAACACCCCACCACCAGTCGTAGTAGAGGAGGTATTGGACGGCGAGTGCGCCTGTGACTGCGCCGAAGAGTATAGAGCCTGCGAAGCCTTCCCAGGATTTTTTGGGACTAACGGTGGGAGCCATAGCGTGAGAGCCGAACATGACGCCGGCTATGTAGCCACCGGTGTCGGAGGCGATGACGCAGAGCATGAAGGTGATGATGAACATGGAACCAGGTACGTCGTGGTGGCCGCGGAGGAGGCTCATCATGGCGGCGAAACTGCCGAAGAGGGGTATCCAGGTGAGAACGAAGATGCCCATGGAGGTGTCGCGGACGTAGTTTTTGGGTCCGTGCTGTAGGTGGCTGGCGGAGGCGTCGGTTGGGGTGATGTAGAACAACCGGGAGAACATTAGTAGTAGTACTGCGGCGACGTAGCCGGATACGAGGCCTTTGGTGCCGAAGGGCCAGGATAGCCAGAGCATGAGTTGGCCGCCGAAGAGGAGCCACCAGCGTTGTACGACGTAGCCAGTTTCGCTGATGCGGGTGATGACTTCCCATTGGGCCATGAATATGGCTATGGCTACGAGTGGGTACCAGCCGAAGGGGATGATGAAGACTGCGAGGAGCACGATGGCAAAGAGCCCGAATCCTACCGGGATGGCGATTTTGAGGTCTCGCCCGGCGGAGTTTTTTGGCTTGGGCATATGTGGTGGATGTTTCTTCATTGTGCTCAAGTCTTTCTGTAGCTCGTGCGGAGCTGTTCAAGCTTTGTTGTTGGCCCTTGAAAAAGCCCCCAAGGATGGTGGTAGTTGTCCCTGGGGATTACGGTGTTTAGGTTGTGGTGGGAAACCGGTTAAACCTCCAGTAATTCTGCTTCTTTCTTGCTGACGACTTCGTCGATGGCGGCGACGTATTTTTGGGTGACTTTGTCGAGTTCTTTTTCTGCTGCTTGGACTTCGTCTTCGCCGGCGTCGCCGTCTTTTTGGATTTTCTTTAGTTGGTCCATGCCTTTGCGGCGTACGTTGCGGATGGCGATTTTGCCGTCTTCGCCTTTGGATTTGGCGAGTTTGACCATGTCTTTGCGTCGTTCTTCGGTGAGTTGGGGGATGGTGACGCGGAGTACTTGGCCGTCGTTGGTGGGGTTAACGCCTAGGTCGGAGTTGCGGATGGCGTTTTCGATTTCGTTCATGACGGACATTTCGTACGGCTTAATCAGCAGCATGCGTGCTTCTGGTACGGAGACGGTGGCCATTTGGGTAATGGGGGTGGGCACACCGTAGTAATCGGCGACGACGCCATTGAACATGGCGGGGTTGGCCCGGCCGGTGCGAATGGTGGTGAGGTCTTCGCGGGTGCGGTCCACGGTGGTGCTCATGTGTTCTTCGCATTCCAGCAAAATCTCGTCGATCATGGGGTATTCCTTTGTGTTTGATTTTTAGTCAGGCGTGGGGCCACACCATAGGGGTTGTGTGTGCAGTAAACGTGAGCTGGCAGGTTTACATACGCTTCTCTCTTAGGCTAGCAATAAGCGGCAGGTTAGAGAAACTACATGCGAATTTTAGCAGCAGCTTTTTGTACTGGTTGTTGGGGTGTTATGACTGGACGAGGGTGCCGATTTGGATGCCGGAGCAGGCGCGGGCGATGTTGCCTTCTACGAGTAGGTTGAAGACGAGGATGGGCATGTTGTTGTCCATGCAGAGGGAGAAGGCGGTGGCGTCGGCGACTTTGAGGCCTTTTTCGATGACTTCGCGGGGGGTGATGTCGTGGAAGAGTTCGGCGTTGGGGTTGGTGCGGGGGTCGTCGGAGTATATGCCGTCGACGCCTTTGGCCATGAGGAGTACTTCGCAGTCGATTTCGAGGGCGCGTTGGGCGGCGGTGGTGTCGGTGGAGAAGTATGGCATACCCATGCCGGCGCCGAAGATGACGACACGTCCTTTGTCAAGGTGGCGTTTGGCTCGTAGGGGTAGGTAGGGTTCGGCGACTTGGGCCATGTTGATGGCGGTTTGGACGCGGCAGTCGATTCCTTCGCGTTCGAGGAAGTCTTGGAGGGCGAGGCAGTTCATGACGGTGCCGAGCATGCCCATGTAGTCGGAGCGGTTGCGGTCGAGGCCGCGTTGTTGGAGTTGGGCGCCGCGGAAGAAGTTGCCGCCGCCGATGACAACTGCTACTTGTATGCCGTCGCGGGCTACGCTGGCTATTTGTTTTGCCACGTTGGCGACTACGTCAGGATCAATGCCGACAGATCCTCCGCCGAACATTTCACCCCCAAGCTTAAGCATTACTCGTTTGTAGCCAGAGCGCTTGGTGAGGTTTTCGGTCATTGGTGAGGTGTGCCTTTCCCGCTTATGGTTGCTTATCGACGGGCCCCACCCCCGATCATCTGATGGCGGTCGGGCTTGCGGAACAGATTCTACCCCCTAGATGCGTGTAATACCCACTGAATCACGCGGAGGTGGAGCGTCGAAAAGCAAAAAACTGCTCCCACGGTCAGACCAGGAAGCAGTTTTCGGGGTTGTGTTAGCGCTGGCCAACTTCGAAGCGGGCGAAGCTGGTGATGGTCACACCGGCTTCATCCATGAGTTGCTTCACGTTCTTCTTGTTGTCAGCAACGGAGGGTTGTTCCAGCAGCACAACATCCTTGTAGAAGCCGTTGAGGCGGCCTTCCACGATCTTCGGGATGGCTTGTTCTGGCTTGCCTTCTTCGCGGGTGATTTCTTCCGCAATGGAACGTTCTTTTTCGAGAATGTCGGCGGGAACGTCTTCGCGGGTCAGGTAGCGGGCCTTGAGGGCAGCAACTTGCATTGCGGCGTTGTGGGCTGCGGATTCCGCTGCTTCGCCGGTGCCGGTGTAGGCGATGAGCACGCCCACTGCTGGGGGCAGGTCGGCGGAACGCTGGTGCAGGTACACGGAAATGTTGTCGCCATCCAGGGTGACGGCGCGGCGCAGTTGCAGCTTCTCGCCTATCTTGGCGGACAGTTCTAGGATGGCTTCGCCGGCAGGCTTGCCATCGACAACAACGGCGGCCAGTTCTTCTTCAGAGTTGGCTTTGGCAGCAGCAGCGGCGTCGGCAACCTTCTGGGCGAATTCTTTGAATTCTGTGTTCTTCGCCACGAAGTCGGTTTCGGCATTGATTTCGACCATGGTGGCGCCGGACACGGCAACGAGGCCTTCGAGGGCGTTGCGTTCTGCACGCTTGCCCACATCCTTGGCGCCTTTGATGCGCAGGATTTCGACGGCCTTGTCAAAGTCGCCGTCGGTTTCTGCTAGGGCTTTTTTACAATCGATCATGCCGGCGCCGGTCAGCTCCCGGAGCTTTTTAACGTCTGCTGCGGTGAAATTCGCCATGGTGGGGCGATCCTCCTCGGTATTGGGGGTATAAAAAATTTTTTTAGGTCTGCTTATGTGTCGTGGCGTGTATGCCGCACATAAGCCCTCAGCCACTTTTTGCGTGTGCGTATCATAACGAGCAACAGAAGTGGTGAGGGCGTGATGTCCAACCAAGTATTATTCGGCGGTTGGTGCCTTAGCCTCTTCCGCTTGTGCCTCTGGGGCTGCTTCGGCGGCAACCTCGGCAGGAGCTTCCACCTTAGCTGCTACTTCGGTGGGTGCCTCGACCTTGGCGGCAACCTCAACGGTTTCTTCCCGCTGGGAATCACCGGCTGCATCCTTGGCGGCAGCGAGGGCGCGTTCTTCCCGAGCCTTCTTGCCTTCAATCACAGCGGAGGAAATGACGCGAGTGAGAACCGCAATGGAACGAATGGCGTCGTCGTTGCCCGGAACTGGGTAGTTCACCACATCGGGATCGCAGTTGGTGTCCAAAATGGCAACCACTGGAATGTTGAGCTTGTGGGCTTCGTTCACCGCAATGTGTTCTTTGTTGGTGTCAACCACCCACAATGCGGAGGGCACTTTCTGCATGTCGGCGATGCCGCCAAGAACGCGCTCCAGCTTGGTGCGTTCCCGGGTGAGCATGAGGATTTCCTTCTTGGTGCGACCCTCGTAGCCACCTTCGGCTGCTTCCATTTCCTGCAGTTCCTTCATGCGGTGCAGTCGCTTGGAAACGGTTTGGAAGTTGGTGAGCATGCCACCCAACCAGCGGTGGTTCACGTAGGGCATACCAATGCGCTCTGCTTCCACCTGGATGGGTTCTTGAGCTTGCTTCTTGGTGCCAACGTACAAGATGGTGCCGCCGTGGGCGACGGTTTCTTTAATAAACTCGTACGCTTCGTCAATGTAGGTCAGAGTTTGTTGCAGATCAATGATGTAAATGCCGTTGCGTTCGGTGAAGATGAACCGACGCATTTTGGGGTTCCAACGGCGAGTCTGGTGCCCAAAGTGCACACCAGAATCGAGAAGCTCTCGCATGGTAACAACTGCCATGGTGTTGCTTCCTTTCTGTACAGAGGTTTTCGGTTTGACTCATGCGGGTTTTGCCCACACCCTAGCAATCAACACCGCCGGCAACACCACCCAACTTTAGGCAAGAAGCGTGGACCACGTTGTCGGATTCGGCACGTCAGCTGCTGGTTTTGCCCCAGTGCTTCGGTTCGTGATTGCGCGTATTTTTACGGTCAGTACATCGTATTTGCTAAATGCGAAATAGACACGCTGCCAGCGTGCTATATTAGCCCGTCTCACCGGCAAAAACAAACATTCATGGGCGGCTGCTGCTTTTCGACGCTCCCAGGAACCCTCGTGGCACTGTTGTTGGTTATCCACAAGCCCAAACCCAACCAGCCACATGCGTCTTGTTTTGCCCCACCTGTACCGAATTCCACAGGGGGTTTGTGCCCGCCCGCCGCGAGGTGGGGATCGTCGATAAGCCTGGAAGCATGAACATGTCATCCTTAGGAAGAATCATGGCTGCCAGCTGCCTGTGGGTACTGTGCGCCACTCCCCTAGCCCACGCCGAGCCACCAACGGGGTTTAGCAACCCCGTCACGGGCAAGCCGAAACCCAGCCGAGTGCTGCGGGCTTTCGACAAACCGGCGAAGAATTGGCTGCCTGGGCACCGCGGCGTGGATTTAGCCGCAGAGGTGGCCTCACCCATCTATGCGGCTGGGCCCGGCACGGTATTGTACGCCGGGGTGTTAGCTGGCGTACCCACCATTTCCATCGAACATGCTGGCGGGTTGCGCACCACCTACCATCCGGTGTTTCCGCTGGTGAAACCCGGTGATCAGGTGGAGGGGCAACAGAAAATTGGTACGCTCGCGCCGGGCGGCACCCGTGGTTATCCGGGGCTGCAGTGGGGTGCAAAATTTGGGGAAGATGATTACATCAACCCGCTCACGCTTCTGCCCACCCCAGTCATCCGGTTGAAGCCCACGCCGGAGTGACCGGCCCGCGCCAAGCCGTCAAGCCCGCGGATGCGCCTGGTTGTACACCTGCTTCAGGCGGTTGGTGCTCACATGCGTATAAATCTGGGTGGTTTGCAGCGACGAATGCCCCAATAGTTCCTGCACCACCCGCAGGTTTGCCCCACCGTCAAGCATGTGGGTGGCGGCGCTGTGGCGTAGTGAATGCGGGCCCAGCCCCTCCACGCCGACCTGCTGCCCGGCGCGGGATACAATGTTGCGGACGACACGGGGGTCGATTCGGCCGCCTTGGACACCGAGGAAGAGGGCGCCTGTGGCGGGTTTTTTGGGGTTGAGGAGGTGGGGGCGGCCGGTGTCGCGCCAGGTGATGAGTGCGGTGGCGGCGTGGGCGCCGAAGGGGACGACTCGTTGTTTGTTGCCTTTGCCGGTTACTTTGACGAGGCGGCGGGAGTAGTCGATGTCGGCGAGGTTGATGCCGCATAGTTCGGATACGCGGATGCCGGTGGCGTAGAGGAGTTCGAGGATGGCGGCGTCGCGGAGGTATTCCGGTTGGGTTTGTGCTGTTGATGCTTCCATGAGGTCGTCGGCGGTGGTGGCGCTGATGACTTTGGGGAGGGAGCGGTTTGCTTTGGGGACGGCTAGGCGGGCTGCCACGTTGGTGGTGAGGTGGCCTTGTCTGACGCACCAGAGGCTGAAGGTGCGGGCGGCTGCGCCGCGGCGGGCGATGGTGGAGCGGGATTTGCCGGCTGCGACGGCTTCGCCGAGCCAGGCGCGGAGGTTTTCTATTGTGAAGTCATCGAATGTTTGTGCGTAGCGGCAGAAGTCGGTGAGGTCGCTGCGGTAGCTGGTGACGGTTGCTGGTGATCGGCCGACGACCATGAGGAGGTGGTCGGCGAAGTCGGCGATGGCTTCTGCTAGTTGGCATGACGAAAGCGGAGCATCCAGTTGTGGTTGCTCCGCTTTCGTATCTGACTCACCCATAGTGCATAACCCTAGCGCCTTGGACACCTAAAAGAAAGGATCACCGTGGCTTTTCTCTTCTTAAAGAACCAGCCCTGAACTTTAAGGAGAGTTTTACTTAGGCTTGCCTACCCCACTTTAAAGTGCGTCTTAAAATTCCGCAAGCCCTGAGTCAAACTTTTTATGGATTTTTTCTCCACCGAACAATGCAGGCCCATCAAAATGCCGTGTGGCCAGCACAAACATTCAATATGACTTGCCTCACAAGCGGATATTAAATGTGGATTTCTGTCAAATTGGGTGAATTTTTTACCCCGCTTGCTTTGTTGCCGGCGGGTTTCGGCACCAGGTATTCCCCACCCGACTGACAAGGCCTTGCTTAGAAAGCGTCAATAGTAAATGCACAGTTAGGCCAACGGTGAGGCCGGCTTCTTCTGCTAGTTTTTCGGTTGTGAGCGGGTGGGATCCAGTTGCATCGAATACGCGCATTTCGTTCTGGGAAAGTTTCTGCACGGTGGTGGCGGCGAATTGCATTTCGTATTGGGCGCCCACGTCTACTTCCCCGATTTTCGATAGCAGTTGCCGCACTTCTTCAGCGGAGCACACCATGACTGCATCGCCGTTGCGGATGCGTTCGTGGCAGCCAAGGGAATTGACGGTGGTAATGGGCCCGGGTACCGCCATGGCCACTTTCCCTAGTGCGGCGGCCCAGCTCAGGGTGTTGAGGGCACCGGAACGCCATGCGGCTTCCACCACAACGGTGCCGTGACTCAGGGCTGCGACGAGGCGGTTCCGGGTGAGGAAGCGGTGCCGGTGCGGGGTGGCGCCGGGTGGGTATTCGCTGACGAGGGCGCAGTTATTGCGTTGGGCAATGGTGTGGAATAGGTCACGGTTGCGCCGTGGATACGTTTGGTCAAGCCCACAGGCTTGTACAACGAGGGTTGCGCCGCCGCGGTGCAGCGCCTCTTGATGCACAACACTATCAATACCCATGGCACCCCCAGAGATGAGAGTCCAGTGCTGATCGGCCAAACCAGCACTAATGAGGCGCGTGGCCTGAATGCCATAGGTGCTGGCTGCGCGGGTACCAACGATGGCAACAACCTGGGCACAGAGCGATCGAACGTTGGCGCCCCGCACCCAAAGCGCATGCGGCGGTGCGGCATCGTTTTGGTAGCTGCGGAGGTGCTCACTTTGGCCACTGGCGGCGAAGCCGAAAGCAGCATCCAGGACCTCAGCGGGCCATTCGGAATCGTCGGGGCAGATGAGCCGGCCGCCGAGTGCCGCCGCGGTGGCTAAGTCTTGGGCCGCACAATCATGGCTGTAGCGGCTTTGCGTGTGTTTGAGAAGGTCGCCGATCCAGGCCTCCCGTCGTTTGATGCCACAGGCGATGGCTTCGGGCTCGTGCCCTTCGGCGAGTAGCGCAGTGAGTTCCTTGCTGGGACCTTCAAACACTCGTGATAAATACGCCCACGCTTGTCGACGCTCGTCGTTGCTGTTCATGACAGGTTTTCTCCTCGTAAATCTAGGGCTTGGGCTACGTGTTCCAGGGTGGGGGTTGGTTGTTCGTTAAGGTCGGCTAGCGTCCAGGCGAGTTTCAAAACTCGATCCACACCCCGCTGGGTGATCTCCCCCATGGCTAGGTAGCTGCTGAGCATGGCCATGCCGGCCTCATCGGCGGGAAATTGATTGCGGAGCACACAGGGATCCAAGGCTGCGGTAGTGATAGGCCCGAAACCAGCTTTGTCCCACCGCCAACGGGCACGGGCACGAGCCTGGGCCACTCGTTCAGCGATGCTTCTAGAGGATTCACATCGTTGCCCGGTGGTGAGTGGGCCTTTGTTGTAGGTGCGGCTGAAAATATCAATGCGGTCGCGCAACGGCCCAGAAAGATTAGACAGATACCGGGCACGGACAACCGCAGGGCAGGTGCAGTTTTCGGGCAGCTCAGCGGCACAATGACAAGGATTAGCGGCCATGATCAATTGAAACCGGGCCGGAAAAGTGACGGTACGGTGTGCGCGTTGCAGCTGCACACGGCCGCTCTCCATGGGGATGCGCAGGGTGTCGAGGATGCGCGCGGGGATTTCGGAAACTTCATCCAGGAACAGCACACCATTGTGCGCGAGACTGACAGCGCCGGGGCGGGGGTTGCCAGCGCCACCCCCGAACAGGGCGGCGGGCGTGATGGAATGATGTGGGGCGATGAACGGCGCGGTGGTGACAATCCCATCGGTGGTGCTGTTGGTGACGGAATGCACCACGGTGGATTCCACCTGCTCTGTGGGGGTAAGTGGCGGCAATAGGGTGGGGATGCGTTCGGCAATCATGGATTTCCCGGAGCCCCGGGGTCCGATGAGCAGCAGGTTATGCCCACCAGCAGCGGCTACTTCGGCAGCAAACTTTGCTTCGTCTTGGCCCGCCACCTGGTTCATGTCCAAGGGGTGGGCAGTTTTGGGTGGCTCCGGGTTGTGGGTTAGGCGGTGCAACTCGGCTTGGCCGTGTATCCACTCCATGATGTGGGCGATCGAGTGGGCGCTGAGCACATCAATGCCCGGGTTCAGCAGGGCCTCGGTGGTGTTGCCTTCAGGGATGATGACGGTTTCGATGCCGGCAGCACTGGCCGCCAGGATGGCAGGTAAAACGCCCGGTACTGCCCGCAATTGCCCATCAAGGCCAATCTCCCCGAGGATCATGGTGTTGGCGAGGCTGTCGCGTACGCGTGGGTTGGGGTGGGTGGCGGCAAGGATGGCCACCGCGATGGCCGCGTCAAAGTGGGAACCGGATTTGGGGACGTCGCTAGGCAGCAGGCTCACCATTATTTTGGTTTTGGGCCACGCCAGGTGGGAGTTTTGGGCGGCAGTTTTAATGCGGTCCCGGGCCTGAGTCACAGCGGCAGAGGCCAACCCCACGATGTAGGTGCCGGGAAGGCCGGCACCGATGTTGGCTTCGACTTCAACGATGTGTGCGGTAACTCCCTGGAGGGTCATGCTGAGGGTTTTAGCGAGCGCCATGATCCACCCCAATGTATTGGTGGATTTGCGGCGTACCGTCTGCAGCCAGGCATACGGTGACGACGTCGAAACGCACATCCCCGTGGTACTGCGGGTGGGTTTGCAGCCAACAGCAAGCAGCCCGGCGAATGCGGCGGAATTTGGTGGGCGTAACAGACTCCGCCACCCCAAATCTGCTGGTGGTGCGGGTTTTTACCTCAATGAATGTGATTGTGCCGTCCAGGGCTTGGGCCACGAGGTCGAGCTCGCCCACGCGGTAGTGAACGTTGCGGCCTAAAAGTTGGTAACCGGCGTTGCGATAGTGGTGGGCGGTGAGTTCTTCACCGATGTTGCCTAAGGAGCGGGCTTGGTTAACGCGGCGGCTGCGGGTGGTGTGGAGTTGCGGCATGGTTGCGGGGCTTTCTTTCCCCCGCGACCAGCCGCGGGGGTAGTTGGGATGGGGTTAATCCCAACGATGCCCAGAATGTTCACCGGAGTCGAGGAAACCGCGCATAAACTTCACCCCTGTGGAAAACTTTTTTCAGCACATGTTCTCACCTGGGGTTTTGTGCGCGGATTGAATAATACCGGGTATCTATTATAGTCCAGAATCGCCGCCCGGTAGGGGCCGGCACAAAGTTATCCACAAGCAGATTCGCAGCCTGGTTTGTGTGGTTACTCCGGAATGACGAGTTCGGGTTTGTCTAACTCTTCAATGTTGACGTCCTTGTAGGTGATCACTCGCACGTAGCGCACGAAGCGCACCGACCGGTACATGTCCCACACCCAGGCGTCGGACATGCGAACTTCGTAGTACACATCGCTGCCTTGGGTGTGGGGAATGAGTTCCACGGCGTTTGCTAGATAGAAGCGCCGTTCTGTTTCGACTACATAGGAGAATTGGCTGACAACATCGCGGTACTCGCGGTAAAGCGCCAACTCTACTTCTGCTTCGTAGTTTTCGAGTTCCTCAGCACTCATTGACGTTCATCCCACCTTGTTTTTAGAATAAAAACTGTTCCTCACCTGCTGCGTCTTTCACCACGGTATCAGCAGGTTTCACCTCTTGTTTTTGTTGTCGGTTTGGTTGTTGCGCCGCACACCATTCAGAATGTGCAGCGGCTACATTTGCATAACTATAACGATGAACCGGGCTTGCCCCGTAACGGCGCACCGCAGTCATGTGCACCTTCGTGCCATATCCTTTATGTTTGGCAAATTCATACTGGGGGTACTGCTCATCCAACGCCAGCAATTCCGTGTCACGCGCGTGCTTCGCCAACACTGACGCCGCCGATATGCACCGGGCTGCTGCATCCCCACCAATGATGGGCAACGAACCACACGCAAACCCCGGTATGCGCAGCGCGTCCGTGAGAACATACCCGGGTTGAGTATCCAACAGGGCAACTGCCCGCCGCATGCCCGACACGTTGGCGTGTTGAATCCCGTACCTGTCAATATCTTCGGCACAAATGTGCAGGATGGACCAGGCCACTGTGTGCTGTTGAATGAGTGGGAAGAGTGTGGCCCGCTGGGTGGCGCTTAGTTTTTTAGAATCAGTCAGCGGCGCCAAGTCCGCTAGTGGTTGGGGTGGCAGAATACATGCCGCAATGGTGATGGGGCCGGCGCAGGCCCCACGGCCGGCTTCATCAACCCCGGCAACAGGCCCCAGGCCCGCTCGGTGCAGGTTCACCTCAAAGGTGCGTTGTTGGGTGAGTGTGCGCATTATTCCTGCCCGTGGCGGCGTCGAAAAGCTTAGCCTTGGATGTTGGGGTCATCAACGGCACCGATGCGGCTGAATGGCAGGATGATCCACTGGACTTTGCCTTTCACGTTTTCCAACGGAATGGTGCCCTGGTATTCGTCGCCCAGATGATACCGGGAGTCAGCAGAATTGGTGCGGTTATCGCCCATCATGAACAGCCGGCCTTCGGGCACAGTTATGGGGCCGAAGAACGCACCGCCGCAAGCCTGCGAGCTATTGGCGGTGTCGCTCACCGGATGCTCCGGAGGCTGCCGCGTGAAGGAATCATCCACTTTCTTCCCGTTCACCATGACACCCGGATCCCCCTGGAGGCATTGGACAGTTTGGCCGCCGGTGGCAATCACGCGCTTCACCAAATTGTTCTCATCGGGGGCGGTGAAACCCAACCAGGAAGTGACGTTCTCCACCCCCCGCATGATGGGGTTGTTGGAGCGGTGCGAAACGAACCCAGCATTCCAGGAGGGGGTGCCTTCAAAAACGATCACGTCGCCGGGCTTGGGGTCGCTGAACAGATAGGTAATTTTCTCCACCACGATGCGGTCACCAACGCAGCCGCTACATCCTACCAGGGTTGGTTCCATGGACTGGCTGGGAATGAGATACAACCGGCCCACAAAGGTTTGCAGCAAGGACATAAAGATAATTGTGATGAGCACAACCACCGGAATTTCGATGTACCACGGGGAGGGTTTCTTTTTAGTGTCAGTGTTGCGCTCTTGATCATCACTGGTTTCACCAGCTTCCTTATCAGCCTTACCGGCAGCATCGGTAGCGGTAGTGATTTCTTCGTTGGTGTCGGAACTATCCTGCTGATTCACAAGGACAGAGCTTAGCAGTATTCCGCATTATGCTGCGACTTGTCCGACCCCCTCACTCCCCTTGTGCGTGTATGTTCCGCAGCAGCAATTATCACCGAACGCTAATAGAACACACAGCCACATCATGGCCGTTTTGAGTATGCTAAAATGGGAAAAGCTCAAAGCTAATCACACTTTTTCGCACACCATGAAAGGCCACCGTATGCTGGATATTACCGACGTTCCACAGCGTTATGTTGTGGGGTTGCGCGGCACCGCAACCCAAGCAGAAATTCAGCAGACATTAGAACATGCGTACAGCAAAACTGCGCAGGCGTTAGGGCAGGCACAAACCCCACCCGGCACGTGTTGTTGCTACTACTTCTCCCCCGGCCCCAACTTTGATTTGTTCGCCGGCTTTGAGTTCGACGCCGACCGGCTCGACCAAGTTCAAGCCGCCGCCAACGAGCACGGCTTGGCCATTCACCACTTCCCACCCAGCAGCGCAGTGACCACCACGCACAACGAGTCGTACGACTCGTTGGCCCAAGCATGGGTGGATTTCTCTGAAGCGGTACAAAAGCTTCCTGATGCGCGTTCCGAAGGTGCGGCGGAAATGATGACGTGGGAGGAATACATCAGTTCCCCCACCCCGGAGAACCCGGAAGCCCCATTTATCACTAAATTGTATTGGTCGCTGGGCTAACCTGGGCCAACCAAGGCTCACTCAAGGCAGCTTAGGGGTGCCCCAACGCACCCCGCTAACCCCGGCGCCAACCACGCAATAACAAAACACCCTGGCCACATATGTTGGTCAGGGTGTTTATGCGGGAAAAAGAGCTTAGCGCTTTTCCTTGATCTTGGCAGCCTTGCCGCGCAGGTTGCGCAGGTAGTATAGCTTGGCCCGACGGACCTTACCGCGGGATACAACTTCGATCTTTTCGATATTGGGGGTGTGTACCGGGAAGGTACGTTCCACACCAATGCCGAAGGAAATCTTGCGGACGGTGAAGGTTTCCCGGATGCCGCCGCCTTGACGACGAATCACAACGCCCTTGAAAACCTGAACACGGGACTTGGAGCCTTCGATAACCTTTACGTGCACGTTGAGGGTATCACCGGGTTGGAAATGTGGAATGTCGTCCCGCAAGAAAGCTGCATCGACTTTATCAAGAATGTTCATTAAAGAAATCCCTTTTCTTTATATTGGACAGAGGAACCTGGCGGCCATGCCGCACAAATTAAGGAGGCTCAACCGATTCGTATCCAGGACATATGCATGAAGGCTGGCAAAACCAGACAACTGGCCAATTATGACACAGGTTCCAGTGCACATTCAAGCTACGCTTTTCGACGCCCCACCGGCGCCACCATCAGGGAACACTAATCCCATACGGCAAGGTCACAAACACCAAAATGCTATAACCAATTTCCGGCACCCCAATGTTCCGGGGTTTCCACGGCACACCGCGCTTCTTCGCCCACACCGGCATGGCAATCGCCCGCACCAGCAGCACAACCCACACCGCCACATGCAACCAATAGAGGTATCCCCGTGCGGCCAGCACCGCCATGACCACGATGATCA
The DNA here is from genome assembly GCA_030527885.1 of Corynebacterium sp. Classification (GTDB taxonomy): domain Bacteria; phylum Actinomycetota; class Actinomycetes; order Mycobacteriales; family Mycobacteriaceae; genus Corynebacterium. The sequence continues at coordinate 44,799 of JAUMZY010000006.1, read as the reverse complement.
CAACATGGGTGGCGATGGAACCGATGAACCAGCCGGTGGATTTCCGCTCCCGAATGACGGTTTTAACAAACGGCACAGTGCTGGAAAAGTACGTTGCCAACAGGGCGCATAAGTACCAACCGTGCAGGGAAATGGCACCGGGACTGAACCAGGGTTGGGGTACAGAAACGCTGAGGGCAACAGGCAGCACGAGGCAGGCGGCGGCGATGGCATCGAGGCGGGCAAGAAGGGAGCGTTCTTTTTTCGCCCAGGAGAGATAGAACGAGATGAGTATCAGCGGTGCGTAGAGCAGCCCCCACCACAGTAGGTGTGGAGCGCCGATGAGCAGGATGATGCAGAAGACTGCAGAGATGCTGCCATAGGTGATGAGTGCTGGCTGGTACCTGGGTTTGAAGCGGTATTTCAACCATTTTTCTGCCACAGCGAAGAAAAAGAATCCGCTTGTCCAGGCGCCGAAGAGCATGAGGTGCAGCCAGGTGAATTGGGGTGCGAACCATAAGCCGATGAGCAAGGGCATGAAGCCCATTGCCCATGATCCGTGCTGGTCAGTGACCCAACCATTCTTAACGATGTTATGGGAACCGCGGCGAGAACTCACACTTAGGAAGTATAGTCTTCTCCACCAAAAGTATTAAGAGGAGGTGGGTCACACTGGCGGCCCCGCACAGGCCCACGGGCACAGACCCGGAAGTTACCGCCCGAAGCCGGCTTTCTTCAAGGCTTCGGCCATGGAGCCTTGTGGTGCGGTGTCGCGGCCCCGCCGGTCGCCGCGTTGTTCACCACGTCCCCGGCGCTGTCCGCTACTCCCCCGCTTCCGCAGGTCTGAACCCGTCTGTCCCGCAGACGACTTCCGTCCCGCGGAATCTTTCCCTGGTTCGTCGTCAAGCCGCATGGACAGCCCGATGCGGTTGCGGGCTACGTCGACTTCCATGACTTTGACTTTCACCACTTGCCCGGAGCGTACGATGTCGTGGGGGTTGGATACGTATTTGTGTGCGAGGGCGGAGACGTGGACGAGGCCGTCTTGGTGTACTCCGACGTCGACGAATGCGCCGAAGGCTGCCACGTTGGTGACGGTGCCTTCGAGGATCATGCCGGGGGTGAGGTCGGAGATTTTTTCTACGCCTTCTTTGAAGGTGGCGGTTTTGAATTCGGGGCGGGGGTCGCGTCCGGGTTTGTCGAGTTCGGCGAGGATGTCGGTGACGGTGGGAATGCCGAAGGTGTCGTCGGCGAAGTCGGCGGGTTTGAGTTTGGTGAGTACGGCGGTGTTGCCGATCAGGTCTTTAACACCTAGGCCGGTGGCGTCGGCGATGCGCCGCACCACTGGGTAGGCCTCGGGGTGGACTGCGGAGGCGTCGAGGGGGTCGCTGCCGCCGGTGATGCGGAGGAAGCCGGCGCATTGTTCGAATGCTTTGGGCCCTAGGCGGGGTACTTTCTTCAGGCCGGCGCGGGAGGCGAAGACGCCGTGTTCGTCGCGGTAGGTGACGATGTTTTCGGCGATGGTGGTGTTGACGCCGGCGACTCGTGCGAGGAGTGGAACGGAGGCGGTGTTGAGGTCGACGCCGACGGCGTTGACGGCGTCTTCTACGACGGCGTCGAGGGTTTTGGCGAGGGCGGTTTGGTTGACGTCGTGTTGGTATTGGCCGACGCCGATGGCTTTGGGGTCGATTTTGACGAGTTCGGCAAGGGGGTCTTGGAGGCGGCGGGCGATGGAGACGGCACCGCGGAGTGAAACATCCATGTCGGGGAATTCTGCGGCGGCGATTTCGGAGGCGGAGTAGACAGAGGCACCGGATTCGCTGACAACGACGGGGGTGGGTCGGGTGCCGCCGGCTTTGGCGATGAGGTTGGCTACTTCACCTGCTAGTTTTTCGGTTTCGCGGCTGGCGGTGCCGTTGCCGATGGCGATGAGGTCGACGCTGTGGGTTGCGCAGACGTGTGCGAGGGTTTGAACCGCTTTAGACCATTGGTTTTGGGGTTGGTGGGGGTAGACGATGACGGTGGTGAGTACTTTGCCGGTGCCGTCGACGGCGGCGCATTTCACGCCGTTGCGGTAGCCGGGGTCGAGGCCGAGGGTGGCGCGTTGGCCGGCGGGGGCGGCGAGGAGGACGTCGCGGAGGTTGCGGGCGAAGACGTCGAGGGCGCCTTCTTCTGCGGTTTCTTTGAGTCGCATGCGGACGTCGAGTCCGGAGGAGATGTAGAGTTTGGTTTTCCAGCCCCAGCGGATGGCGTCGGCTAGCCATGTGGAGGTGGTGTCGAGGTGGAATTGGCTGGCGATCATGCCGCAGTAAGTTTGTTCGTCGCCGGGGTTGAGGTTGAGGTGGAGGATGCCTTCGTTTTCGCCGCGAAGAAGTGCGAGGATGCGGTGGGAGGGCAGACTGGTGAAGGGTTCGGCGAAGTTGAAGTAGTCGGCGAATTTGGCTCCTTCTTGTTCTTTGCCTTCTATGACCTGGCTTTCCATGGTGCCGGTTGTGTACATGGTTTCGCGGAGTTCGCCGACGAGGTCGGCGTCGAGGGCGAAGCGGTCGATGAGGATGGCGCGGGCTCCGTCGAGGGCTTTTTTGGGGTCGTCGAAGCCGTCACATGTGTAGGGGGTTGCGAGTTGGGTGGGGTCGGCGGTGGGGTTGTCGATGAGTTGTTCGAGTAGGGGTTCGAGCCCGGCTTCGCGGGCGGTGTCGGCTTTGGTTTTGCGGCGTTTTTTGTAGGGGAGGTAGAGATCTTCGAGGCGGGCTTTGGTGTCGCATTCGAGGATTTGGGTGCGGAGGGTGTCAGTGAGTTTGCCTTGTTCTTCGATGGCGGCGAGGATGCTTTGTTTTCTGTCGCCAAGTTCGGTGAGGTAGGTGGCGAGTTCTTCGATGGTGCGGAGTTGGGTGTCGTCGAGGCCGCCGGTGGCTTCTTTGCGGTAGCGGGCGATGAAGGGGACGGTGTTTCCGTCACCAAGGAGGCTAAGGGCTGCGGTGATGCTGGTTTCGGGTACGTGTAATTCGGCGGCAATGTGGTGCGCGATACTCACTGAAGTCATTGCTCAAAGTTTAGTGGATGGTTGTGGGCTGGGGTGGGTGCGGCGTCGAAAAGTTGCTCGCATGTGAGCTTGTCGATGCCCGCGGGTGTGCGGGTGTGCGGTGGGGTTGTCATTGGTGCTGAATCACAGTTGTTCATGCGGGTGCTTTCACATTCAATTGGGGGGATTTTAAGACAAAAATCCCCTTGGTCATGGCACTATGTAAACCATGAGCATTGTTGCGCGTGCTATCAGCAATCGACGGTTGGAAGAAAAATCAGCAATTTTGGGGCTGCTGCGTAGTCCTCTTATGCCTGTTGTACTGGGGTTTGTCGCTGAGCATTTTCCGCCAAGTACGAAGGCGCGGTTGGCGACGGAGATTTATGATCTGCTTGATGCTGACCTGAAAATGCTCCGGGCTGAAGGCTTTGATTTGCCCCATGATCCCCAAACTTACATCACAGATTGGGTGAAGGTTGGATGGTTATTGCGGCGGCCAGGAACCGCACTGACTGGCGAAACTATAGAACCTAGTGTGACGACGTTGAATGCGTTGGATGCCATTGAGCGGTGGCAGCACCCCCATTCGGCGATTTCGGCGGCGCGGATTAATTCTATAGCAGAGTCGTTGGAGAATTTGTCGCGGGAGTCAGATCCGGATATTAATACCAGGTTGGCGCATTTGGAGGAGCAGAAGGAAGCGTTGGAGCAGCTTATAGCTGATACGGAGCGGGGGTATTTTGAGGTATTGTCTGCCACCCAGATATCCGAACGTATCATCGACGTTTTGGAGTTGGCGGGGACCATGCCGGCGGATTTTGCCCAGGTGCGTACTGAGTTGGAGGACATAAATAGAAGTTTGCGGCGGCAGTTGTTGGAGCCGGAGGATAGTCGCGGCCAGGTGCTTGATGATATTTTCCGGGGTGTTGATGTGATTGCCGAGTCGGATGCGGGCCGGCGGTTCCGGGATTTTTATGGGGCGTTGTTGGAGCATAAGAAGTCGACGCCGATTGATGATTGGGTGACGAGTATTCTCAAGCGGGATAATGCGCGGTATCTCAATCCGGAGCTTACGGAGCAGTTGCGTCAGTTATTCCAGGAGTTGGAGTCTGAGGGTTATCAGGTGAATATGCTGATGACGGAGTTGTCACGGTCGTTGCGGGATTATGTGCGGACTCAGGATTTTACGGAGAATCGCCGCATGTTGGAGTTGCTGCGGGAAACCCAGGCGTTGGCTGGTCGGGCTATTGAGCATCAGCATTTGGGCCCGTTGGTGCAGTTGCAGACACCGTTGACGCAGATTGGTATGAATATTCATTCGATTAATTCCCTGGAGATGAAGAATCTGGGCCAGGAGATGGTGGAGACGTTGCCGGCGCCGTTGGCTGAGGCGCATATTGATACGGATGCGCTGTTTGAGTCTGTGCGGGCTAGTGAGATTGATTTTGAGGAGTTGCGGGGTCATATCACTGGGAGTGTTGCTGATCGGGGGCAGGCGACCATTGGTGATGTTTTGCAAGATTATCCCGCAACCCAGGGTTTAGCCAGTGTGGTTGGACTATTGTATTTTGCTATGGCCAATGGTACTGCGCTGGAATCTTTGGAGACTGTCACGTGGGATGATAATGGCACTCCCATGCAGGCGGTGATCACTGGTTGGTTATTTACCCATGACAATAGCCTTTGATTATTTCAGTTACCTGCCATCGTTTTGAATCCGCCACCCAATCATAGAAATACAGCACCATGACTAATAACGTCCCGATGAACCACAATGATCAGAATCTAGAGGGGAAGCACCACAATGCTGGCGAGAATGCTTCTTTCCCGGTTGTTCCGCAGCGCGAAATCGAGTCGCCGACTCGGCACCAAGCAGAATTGGCCTACACTGAACGCTACTTCACCAGTAGAACTAATGCTGGGGTAGGCAATGCAAACATCATCAAGGCTGACATCATGGAGGCCGAGATCATTGATGCAGAGGTGCTTGACGTGAAATTCGATGACGATAATGATCAAAACGACGCCCAGCATCATGGGGCTGGCGGTAATGCACCCCATGCGATTCATGGTGCTGCGCCTGCGGCAGAACCCGAACCAGAACCAGAGGCAGAACCGGAACCCACGCCCAAGCCCGAGCCGCAGGACGACACACAAGACGAAGCTGTCCCTGTCCCCGACCCTGACGCTACCGAGCCGGGAGCTTATCGACGTGCTACCGCACCGGAATCTGCGGAACCCGCACCGGAGGGCGTCGAAAAGCAACCGGAAGCAACCATCGACAATGATGAAGAATTGGACTGGCTGGAAGACGATTACGCCCACGATGGTCTTGATATCAGCGGCCTGTGGGAAGCCGACGCCGGCACCTTGAGTTTTGACTCCCGGCGCGCCTTGGTGCAGTTGCTGCAGGGCCCGTTGGTGCGGGCGGAGCAGCACCCGCCGATTTGGAAGGCAATTTTGAGCGATGAGGCTGCGTTGCGGCAGCGGTTGTCGGACATGTTTTTGGATTTGGTGGTGGATGAGGATGCGGGTATCGCATTCACGCGCATTGCCAATGCTGGTAATCCGATTCGGATGGGCAAAGAGCAGTATGTTGATATGCCGCAGGTGTTGCGGGTGAAGACGTTGACGATCATTGACACAGTGGTGTTGTTGGATTTGCGGACCCGGTTGGGGTTGGCGGTGCCGGGTGAGCGGGTGATCGTGGATCAGGAGGAGCTGCGGGATAATGCATCGCAGTTTAGGGCGTTGGATGATAAGGATGAGGCGACGTTTAATCGGCGGTTTGATGCGTCCATGGAGCGGATGCGGCGGGACTATAGTTTGCTTGGTGATACGGAGACCGAGGGCCGGTTTGAAGTATCCCCAGCGCTCAAACACATTTTCGATGCCCAGACAGTAGCAGGAATTAAGGCCGAGTTCGAGGAACTTTTGGCAAGGGAGGAATCCAAGTGATGAAGCAGTCAACCCATGAGTGGGAAAGCATGCCGGCGGATCAGTGGCGGTTGTCGCGGATTCAGTTGGTGAACTGGGGGACGTTTGATGGCATTGTGGATATCCCGGTGTCCCGCCGGGGGTTTTTAGTCACTGGTGGTTCTGGTAGTGGTAAGTCGACGCTGATTGATGCGATTTCGGCGGTGTTGGTACCGTCGGATCGGTTGCGGTTTAATGCGGCGGCGCAGCATGAGGCGCGGCGGGGTAAGGGTAGAGATTTGGTGTCGTATATTCGGGGGGCGTGGCGGACCACGGAGGACCCGGATTTGGGCATGGTGGTGGCGCAGTATTTGCGGCCGAAGGCAACGTTTTCGATCATTGTGTTGACGTATGCCAATGGTGCGGGTTTGTGCCGGAGTTTGGTGGGGTTGTTTTATGTGAAGTCGGGGGATAATAATCCGGCGAATGTGGTGCGGTTGTTTGGGATTTTTCCGGAGCAGTCGGTGGAGGCGCAGGCGTTTATTCCGTTTTTGGCCAAGGGTTTGGATAAGCGGGGGTTGAAGAAGGAGTTTCAGGCGGCGAGTTTCTTTGAGGATCATGCGCCGTTTGCGGAAAGATTCCGGCCGTTGTTGGGGATTTCCAGCATGGAGGCGCAGTTGTTGTTGCAGCGGACGCAGTCGGCGAAGTCATTGGATAATCTGGATCATTTGTTCCGGGAGTTCATGTTGGTGGAGCCGGATACGTTTGCGTATGCGAAGACGGCGGTGGAGCAGTTTGCGGATTTGGAATCGGCGTATGAGCGGGTGCAGGATGTGAAAGCGCAGGTGGATGCGCTGAGCCCGTTGGAGAAGCTGCATAAGCAGGTGCTTACTGCGCAGTCGGAGATTGCGTCAACGACGGCGCTGCAGGAGGCGTTGCCGTCGGTGGCTAATAAGCTCAAGATTGGGGAGCTTGAGGATGCGAAGGTTGCGGCGGAGATTACGTTGGAGCAGGCGCAGCTGGCTAATACGAAGGCGCAGGAGCGGCACCGGTATGCGTTGGAGGAGTTTTCCCAGATGCATCAGGCCATGGATAATACCGATGGTGGCCGGGTGGAGAATGTACAGATATTGTTGGGGCATCATCGGCAGCAGTTGGCGGAACGCCAGAAGGCGTTTGCGAATTTGCAGCAGCGGATTGAGTCGCATGGGGGTGTGATGCCGCATTCCGTGGCGGAGTTTAATGATCTGATTAACTCGGCGAAGGTGAGTATTGCGGAGCATCCGGCGAATATGGAGCGCCTGAATCAGGATTTGGCGACGTCGTTTGTGAATTTGGATCAGTCCACCAATGAGGTGGCGACGTTGCAGCAGGAGTTGGAGGTTGTTGCCGCCAATAACAGCAATATTGATGCGAGGTTTTTGGCGCGCCGGGAGGCGATTTGCGATGAGTTTAATATTAAGGAATCCGAACTCCCGTTCGCTGGTGAGTTGATTGATATTGTGCCGGGTGAGGCGGAGTGGGAGCCGATTATTCAGCGGTTGCTGGCGGATTTTGCCCATGAGTTGTTGGTGCCGGTGCGGTATTATCCGGCGGTTCAGAATTATATTAACCGGACGCATTGGGGTGTTCGCCTGCGGTTTAGCAGTATTGATTCGGCCCATAATTATCCGAATCCGCGGGTGCATCCGCAGAGTTTGGCCCGTAAGGTTGATGTGGTTGAGCATGAGTTTAGTGCGTGGGTGAGTCATGAGTTGGCGACGCAGTATAACTATGTGTGTGTGAATAATCCGGGTGATTTGGATCGGCTGGATCATCATGAGAAGGGTGTGACGCGCAGCGGGTTGGTGCGGCAGGCGTATCGGCGTTCGGATCCGACGAGTCGGTTGCAGAAGAATGATTTGCATGCGTTGGGTGACCGGGTGCACTACCGCCTGGGTTCGAACAATCAGGCGAAGGTGGAGTTGTTGCGGAAGCATTTGTCCGAGGCACAAACCACGTTGAAGGCCCGGCAGAATGAAAACCAACTGATTCATTCCCGCATTGATCAGGAGAATGCCCAAGTGCAGTTCGCATTGAGCATTGTTGATGAAGAGTGGGAGAATTTAGACACCACGGCCATTGATGAGCACATTCAGGCGTTGCAGCAGCAGTTGGAGCAGTTGGCGGAAAACCCGGATGTGCGGGTGCTGACGGAGAATGCCGAGAAGGCGGAGCAGAAGCTCCAGGAAGCCCAGGCGCACATGCAGGAGTGCAACCGTAATGTGGGTGCGGCGCAGCATACGTTGGAGGGAATTCAGGCTGCGTTGGTGGAAGCCCATTCGGAGGCCACCATTGATGTGGATGATGAGACGTTCACGACGGTTCATAAGTTGTTTTTGCAGCATACGCGCCGGGTGACATCGAAGAATGTGGATAAGTTGATGACCATTCTAACGAATGAGTTTTCGGCTAATTTAAAGAAGAATAATGAAACGCTCAATGCGGCGAATAATAAGATTACTATTCGGTTGACGTCATATATTGAACGGTGGCCGGCGGAGCGGGCGGATTTGGAGGCCACTCCGGATTTCATCACCGAGGCGTTGGCGAAGTTGCAGCAGCTTAAGGGTGAGCGGTTGGCTGATTTTATGCAGCAGTTTAGGGCGTTGATTAATGACATGTCCACCCGGAATTTGGCGGATATTTCCCAACGGTTGCGACAGTCACAGAATGAGATCAAGGAACGGATTGCCCCGGTGAATCATTCACTCGCTAGTTCGGAATTTTCCGAGGGCCGGTTCTTGCGCATTGATGTGCGCGACACCCGTGGCGAGGTGGTTACCACGTTCCAACGCCAGTTGGATGAGGCTGTGAGCGGCGGCATGAACGACCAAAACGATGCTGAGGCGGAGCAGCGCTACCACAATATTGCGACGCTGATTAAACGCCTGGGTTCGAAAGAAGCTGGCGATGTGCGCTGGCAGAAGGCGGTTTTGGACACTCGTCGGCACGTGAGTTTCGTGGGCATTGAGGTCGATAATTCCGGTACAGTGCTCAACACGTACGTAGATTCGTCGGTGCTGTCTGGTGGTCAGGCGCAGAAGCTGGTGTTCTTCTGTCTGGCGGCGGCATTGCGATACCAGTTGGCCAAGCCCGATGCCCAATACCCGAGTTACGCCACGGTGGTATTAGATGAGGCGTTCGATCGGGCGGATCCCACTTATACGCAGCGGGCGATGAACGTGTTTGATGCGTTTGGGTTCCACATGATTTTGGCGACGCCGTTGAAGTTGATTCAGACACTAAGCCGCTATGTGGGTAATACGGTGGTGGTCAGCTATGATGAGTCACCGGATGAGTTGGGGCAGGTACGGGGCCGATCATCGATTTCGCGGATTGATTTCAGCAAGGCTGCAAATTAGATTGCATGGTTTGCTTTTCGGATCCCCCAGCGACCCATAGGTACACTAAATAACCATGAGTAATGATAGTTTGAACAACCTACGAGCCGGCAAGTGGCATATTCCCACCTTGGATGGCTGTTTACAGCAGGCTGCTGCAAACATTGACAAGGTGCATGAATACAATAAGCTGCGGCCGTCAGATATGGAATCCCGCGATCGGATGCTGCGGGAAATCCTCAACCCCAACAGTGGTTGGTGCATGATTCAGCAACCCATGATGATTGAGTATGGAATTAACACCACCATTGGGGAGGGCACGTTCATTAATTTCGGCGTCACCATTTTGGATACCGCTGAAGTGACCATTGAGGAGAACGTGCAGATTGGGCCGAACTGTCAAATCATCACAGTGGGGCACCCGGTGGATGATTACGAGATGCGGCGGGATCATTGGGAGATTGCGCACCCCGTGGTGTTGGAGGAAAGCGTATGGTTGGGCGCTGGGGTGATTGTGCTGCCCGGCGTTACCATTGGCAAATGTGCTGTCGTGGGGGCTGGCAGTGTGGTGACGAAGGATGTACCACCGTTTGCCATTGTACGGGGTGTACCGGCCCGGGTGGTGCGGTATGCAGATCCGGAGCAGTATGAGCGTTCGGAACTGCCGGATGATGTAACTGTGACACCGTGGGAGATATGACCCCTCCCCTACTTTTGCACTAGCTTTGCCAGGCGCAGAAGGCATTAACTTCGGGGTCGCGGGTGCCTTCCACTGAGGTGCCATACCAGTAGGTTCCTGCTGGTAGAGACTCGGATACGGCCTTGGTGGCGGCCACAAGGCTGAGGCTGGTTTCGCCGTGGATGATGATGCGGTGCAGGGCTTCGCTGACAGGTGGGCGGCCTTGGGTTTGCTGGTATTCGGTCACCAACATGTTGTCGGGTTCGCAGCTCAAGTTGATTTCTTCGGCGTGGATGGTGGTAACGTGATAGTCGCGAGTGGCTAGGTAGGTGGCAAGGTTGGCCATGATTTTTTGCCACTCTGCGGGAGTGACCAGGATATTCAGGTCGGTGCTGATGGGGCGTTGGTCGAGAACCATGGTGTCTTCTTTGCTGAGGTCGATGTGTTCTAAGAGTTCCGGGCGTACCGTTTTGGTGCGCCGGAGTGCTTGGTCGCGTCGCCACCGGGCTATCTTTTTATGATTCCCAGAGAACAGTACTTCTGGTACTTCTAGGTTGCGCCACACGCGGGGGCGCGTGTAGCTGGGGCCTTCCAGCAGGCCGTCGGAGAAGCTGTCTTCCTGGTGGCTGCGTTTGTTTCCCAGCACACCGGGAATGAGCCGCACGACTGCTTCGGCGATGACGAGGACGGCCACTTCCCCACCGATGAGTACGTAATCACCAATGGACACCTCCTGCACGCGGTAGCGGTTGCGGGCGTCGTCGATAACCCGCTGGTCGATGCCCTCGTACCGGCCGCAGGCGAACACGATGTGTTCTTCCTTCGACCAGGCTTGCGCATCAGCCTGGGTGAAGGGTTTGCCGGCTGGGGTGGGCACTAGGAGTAACGGTAATTCACCGGAATTATTCCCGGGCTCGGCATCGTGGGGGCTGGGTGTGGTGCGGTGTGGCACGGCAGATTCTAGTTCCTGCCCGGTGGCGGCGCCGGTGGCGACGTCGTCAAGCGCGGGACCCCACACGGTGGGTTTCATGACCATGCCGGGGCCGCCACCGCAGGGAGTATCATCGACGGATTGGTGCACGTCAGAAGCCCAATCGCGGAGGTCATGCACGTGGACGTCCAGGATGTTTTGTTCAATGGCTTTGCCAAGAAGGGCGTGCCGGAGGGGGTCGAGGTATTCGGGGAAAATGGTGATGACGTCGATGCGCATTTACAGTTCCAACAGGCCATCAGGTGGGGTAATGGTGCAGGTGCCGGCTTCGAGATCCACCTCGGGGACAATGTCGAAGACGAAAGGAATGAGGGCTTCTCTGCCGGATTCGAGGCGTACCTCCAGGATGGTGCCGGCCGGGCCGGACATCACGCCGGTGACTTCCCCGATGGCGGCACCGTCGTGGATGACGGTGAGGCCTTCGAGGTCGTGGTCGTAGAAGCCTTCTTCGTCATCGTCGATGTCGAGTTGTTCCGCCCAGAATTGGGTGCCGCGGAGGGATTCGGCGGCGGTGCGGTCGGGGATTTCGTCGAAGGTGACCAGCAGGCGGCCCTGGTGGGGTCGGGTGTGGTTAATGGTGAGGGTGTGTTCTTTTTTGCCTTGCTTGCCGTGCAGGGTTGCGCCGTCAGCGTAGCGAATGTCTGGTTCATCGGTGGTAACGTCCACCACTACTTCCCCATGGATGCCATGGGCTTTGATCACACGCCCGATCATTAATTCCATGAGGGTTGAGTTTAGCAATGGCCAGTGCACAATAAAACTCATTACACTGGTCAGCATGACCGAAATTCCTGTGAATTCCCCCGAAACCTTCGGCAACCCGGAGCAAGTTGCCACCACCAAAGCTGTACTGAATCTCCTTGATGACGCCCCGGCGGCGCAACCGGACAAAGCCACCCCAGCTGTCAAGCGGATTCTGCAAGGCAACCGCGCTAACCTGGTAGTTTTCACTTTCCTGCCGGGTCAGGCGCTGCAAGACCATGAGGCGGCGCACCCGATTTTCGTGCAGTCGCTCAAGGGGCACTTGCAGTTCACGGTGGGTGATGAGGTGGCGGATTTGACCCCTGGGGTGATTCTGCACCTGGATCAGCATGTGCGGCACCGGGTGGATTGCCCTAACGGGGCGGATGCGGACGGTAATGTTTTGCTGGTCACCATGCTGACCGGGGTGTAAACGCCAAAAAGCCCCTGCTCACATGAGGGTGAGCACGGGGCGGTTTGTGCGGGTTTTACTCGGCAGCTTCTTCCGCTGCTGCTTCTTCGGCAACGGCGGCTTGAACTTCCTTTTCTTCCCGCGCTTTGCGGGCCTTCTCTACCACAGCTTCAGCGCTGGGGCCTTCGTTAGCCTCAGCAAGTGCTTTGTTGAAGAGTTCCAGCTTGGAGGGCTTTTCTTCCGCAACCTTGAGCTTGCCTTCAGCACCGGGCAGGCCCTTGAACTTCTGCCAGTCGCCGGTGATCTTCAGCAGTGCCAATACGGGGTCGGTGGGTTGTGCGCCCACGCCCAGCCAGTACTGTGCCCGCTCGGAGTCGATGCGGATGAGCGAGGGGTTTTCTTTTGGCTGGTAGATGCCAATGTTTTCGATCACTTTGCCGTCGCGGCGGGTGCGGGCGTCGGCGATGACGACGCGGTATTGCGGGGTGCGGATTTTGCCCAACCGCTGCAATTTGATTTTGACTGCCATTGTTGGCTCCTTGTGTCACTGGGCAGTACGGTCGCCGCGCGGGTTACGCGGCCGGTTCAGCCCTTTTGGGTTTTACCTGCGATGCGACAGACCGGCCGACCGTGGTCGGTGGCGGTGTAATCACAGGAGGTTGGTATCAATGAAGATAACCTCGAACACTGTAATGCAGAATACGTACGATAGTCAATTCGTTACGCTGCTGCTTTTCAACGAGCTTATCGACGCCCCACGGTGGGCAACATCGTGACGGTGAGCGTGCCAACACCAGCAATAATGAGCGCCATGGCCGGACCGAGCAGGTTAACAACGGGCGCGCCCAGGAGGTAGCCGACCAGCATGGCGGAGGTATTGACGGTGCCCATGGTGGATAGCGCTTTGGGGCGCACGGCCTCGGGGACGGCGAACACGATGAGCAGGCGCAACGCGGCGACTTGGGCGGCGTTGCAGATGCCGGCCACGGTGAAACTGGCAACCGCCACCACGACGTTGGGTACAAACCCCGCGAGAGCAATGGCGGCACCCATGATTGCTCCGCCGATAATCACTGTGCGGTACGCGCGATCGGTGGTGCAGCGGGCAGCGAGTTTCGCACCCACGATGCGGCCAACGATGAAGGCCTGGGTGAGGATGGCATAGCCCAGGCCACCGATGTGCAGAACATCCACCGCGTAGAACACCAGGGCGATGTTGTAGATGGATGTGAAGATGATGGCGCCCCACATGCCTTGCAGGGCGGTTCGGGTTTGCCGGTTTTGGAACAGGAGCTTTGGGGCTTGGATAATGCGGGCGATAAAACCCGGCGCGGCGGTGGTTGGCGCTGGTGGTGGCGCTGTAGACCGGCTGAGCACCAGGAGCATGATGAGGCTGGCGAGGATTTCGGTGGCGAAGGCGCTGCGCAGGGAGGCTACTTGTACGAGTAGGCCGCCGAGCATGGGGCCGGTGAAACTGCCGATGAGGCGGGCGGTGTCCAGCCGGAAGAAGGCTGCGGCGGGGTTGGTAGTTTCGTGGTGTTCTGCCAGGGTGAAGAGTGCGGGCATGATGATGCCGGCGGTGGCAGAGCTGATGAAGGTGCCGAGTATGAGCACCCAGGGGTGTGGCCACACGATGAGGATGACGAGCATGGTGACGTCGATAAGCGCGGCGCTGATGCCGAGGCGTTTAGCAGAGTGGCGATCGAAAAGGGGTGCGGGCAGTGGGGTGAGGAAGATGTGGGCGCAGGCCCCGGCGAGGAGGGTGCCGGTGATGATGAATGCCCCGTGTCCGCTTTCGGCGAAGTGTACGGATATGGCGACGGCGGTCATGGAGCCGCAGAGGGCGCTGAGCAGGTAGGCGAATGCTAGCGGCATTGTGGTGTATAGTTGGTGTGGGGTTTTACGTGGGGCACGGTTGTAAGTATTTCACATGCGGCGGGGTGGGTGATGCGTGCGAACACAGGTTTGGCTTCGGTAGCATTGAGTTCTCAGTCTGCTTAGCGTTAAGGAATTAAGAAGCATGGAAAAATATGCCCTCCTGCTGCGGGGAATTAATATTGGGGGTAAAAATAAGGTTGCCATGGCGGATTTGCGGCGGCTGGTGGCGGATGTGGGTTTTCAGGGGGTGCAGACTTATATCAACAGTGGGAATCTCTTTTTTGACACTGATCTGCCGAGCGCGGATGTGTGCCAAAAGTTCGAAGATTTATTCGCCACTCATTATCCGTTTGTGCAGAATTTTTCGTTGTTTTCTGCGGCGGAGTATGAACGGGATTACGGTAGTCTGCCGGATTGGTGGTTTACGGATTTAGCCCGAAAAGATGTTCTCTTTTTTACGGAGAAGCTTGATAAAGCCGCAACGATAGAGCGGGTGAAAACTTTCCCGCTGCATGATGAGATTGTGCATTTTGGGGAGTTGGGGATTTATTGGGGCAAGAAAACCGAGACGGAATTTTTGAAAACCACCTACCATAAAAAGCTACTCAAGGAGGCTTTTTACAAGCAGGTGACTGTTCGTAATGGGAAGACCGCCGAGAAGATTTTGGCGTTGCTCCGGGAAACGTGACTGGAATCAGCACCCACTTTATTAGACGCCTACTCCCCCGGTCGGCGCGGTGGCAAAAGGCCGGGTTGGTTCAGAATGATTGTCGGGTTTCGATGAGCTTCTTTCCTAGTGTCAGCAGCATGGTCATGGCGAGGAATTGCTTGAGTTGGCGAGATATGACGTTCGACATGAGCCATTCATCATCGCTGTGGCAGATCAATACTATTCCTAGGCACTCGTGGCTTTGTTGTGCTGCCGGTCTTCCCGTAGTTTCCGCCCGAGGGTGAGCACCATGCTGGCCAGTAAGAATCCGTGGAGTATGAGGCTGGGGCCGGCCCCAGCATCGTTGCCAGCATTCAGCATCAAAATGGTAAAAAGCAGCGACGCGGTCACTAAAAAACACAACCAATAATAGGGGCTGATGGTGATATGTGTCTTCACTACTTTTTGGGCAACGGCGGGCATAATAACCAGCAGGCTGTACAGTATCACCACCGCGAGTATTGCGGGTGAGGAATAGGCGATGATGCCCACAATATGCATCAGCATTCGTCAGCCCCACTCCCCTGGCGTGTGCGGATTTCCTGTTGCAGGGTGAGGATGACGCTCGCTATTAAGAACCCTATGACCTGCTGATTCACCATCGTGTTTGTGCCCGTTCCTATCTCGTAGGTTGGGATCATGATGTGAAAATATCCGACGGTCATGCCGACGAGGGTAAAAAGCAAGTAAAAGGTAAGTGATTGCGGTTTTATCCTCAATTTTTTATAGCCAAAATACAAAATAAAATAGCATATAGACCCTAGCCCAAACCCAAGGATAATGTGAACCATATTTAGCCTCTCCTGCCATAAATAATCCTGCTAAAAATCAAAATTTGAGCCCTCTTTAATGACTGCGAGTGTATACCAGGGTTGGCGGCGGGGAGCGTCGACAAGCTAAAGCCTTGCGGCATTCCGTCGCCGCCGGTATCATCCGTATTCATGATCAATGCGACGAATTCCGCAGCACAGTAATCACGGTTCGCCCCCGCTCGTGTGAGTGGTGACTATTTTTGGCGCGGACCTTTTCCCCTAAGAATAGAGTCGCTTTGAGTTTCGCATTTCTTCTTCGTACCCATGCCCCGCTGCTGGCGGTGGCTTCTGTCTTGTCCCTGCTTGCAGCCGGTGTCACGTTGCTGCAACCACATTTGGTGGGCTCGGTAATGAGCAACATAAGCACTGGTGCTTACACCCGGCCGTTGGTCCTGCTCATTGGCCTCATCATGGTCGAATCCATCTTGACAGGCGCACATATGTACGCCACGGCGGTAGCCGCTGACCGCTGTGTGCTGTACATTCGCCGGGCTTTGACGCGGCATCTCATTGCCCTGCCCATGTCCGAGTATGATCGCAAAGAATCCGGGCAGTTTGTTACGCGCCTGACTGCTGATACGTCCATTGTGAGCACGAGCTTTTCGACGGCCCTGGTGGCCGCTATCGGCGGCGTCACTGTTATTGTCGGCGCCACCGTGTACATGGCGCTGCTGGATGTATACCTGTTTGGTGTGGTGATTCTGGTGGTGTTGGTTGCGCTTCTGGCGATTACGATTGCGTCCACCCGAATCGAATTTTTATCCGAAAAAGTACAGGACCATTTATCGCATTTTGGTTCGGAGTTTCAGACGCTGCTTTCCGCCATCCGGACGATTAAGTCTTTCGGTGCGGAACGTAAAATTCAGCGCATCCTGAATCATGAAATCACGCAGGGATACCAGGCCCGCCGGAAGATGAGCCTGGTGGAGGCATGTTTATCGCCGCTAGCTTCTGTGACGGCGTACATTGCCATGATTGCGGTGCTGATGGTTGGGGCGATGCGGGTGAGCAGCGGCGCGCTGAATATGGAAGGACTCATCACATTTGCCACTGCGTTGTTCCTGGTGGTGGCGCCGCTGACGCACATTGCGGAGTCCATCACGGCGTTCCGGGAGGCGCGGGGTGCGCTTCGGCGCATCAACAATTTGCTTGAATTACCACAGGAGGACGTGCTGGATGACTCCCCTGCCCCAGCTACCGCAAACGTCCCGGCGGCGTTACCGGTTTCCTTCTATGACGTCAATTACCGGGATGTTTTAGCTGGGGTTTCGTTCTCCATCAAGCCCGGTGAGAAGGTCGCACTGATGGGCGAATCTGGGAGTGGTAAAACGTCTATTTTGTCGCTCATTCAGCGGTTTTATGAGATCGACAGCGGGCACATTCTCATCAATAATCACGACATCAAGGACTTGCGGTTGGCAGAGTTACGCTCCCTGATTGCCTACGTGGAACAGGAGCCCACGCTGCTGCCCGGCACGTTGAAAGATAACCTACTAGTCGGCAGCAATGATGATGCAGAAGACGAGCAGCTCATCAACCTACTCGCAGCAGTCGGGTTGACCGCCTTCGCCAGCACAACAGGATTAGCTACTGTGGTGGGCCGCGCCAACAGTGGCGTATCCGGCGGGGAGCGGCAACGCATCGCCATCGCCCGCGCCATCTTGCGCCAAGCCCCCATCGTGTTGGTGGACGAACCCACCTCAGCGTTAGATTCCGAATCCGGCAACCTTGCCATTGATTACCTACTGCAAACCCCAGCCACCGTACTGTTCAGCACGCATGATCTGAATGTGGCGCAGAAGGCTGATCGCATCCTGCAGGTGCAGGGCGGCGGGGTTACCGAGGTTGTTGCAACTTCCCCACAGGATTAGCCGCATTCCCAAGGGAAACAACCGCCCAGGCGCGAGCCTTGTATGGCCCGCGCTATGCACATGCTGTTGAGTAGTGAGGCGGTGCAGCGTCGAAAAGCTTAGCTCTGCCGCATGCGCCGCACCAGCTTCGACAGTTCTTCCGCCCACAGCACAATGGAAGCCATGCCGATGGCAACGAACCACTGCGTCAGGCTCAGGTGGGCTGTGCCGAACGCGGCCTGCAGGAATGGTACGTTCACCACCAAAATCTGCAGCACCACGCCGAGCCCAATGGACAGCCACCGGTTTGCGGTGAGGTGGTGGAAGGCGCTTTGGATCTCGTCGCGGGAGTTCAGGGCGTTGAACAGCTGGGAAAACACAAGGGTGGTGAACCCGACAGTGCGGGCCTCTTCGAGACTGTGGGTGCCGGGGATCAGGCCGCCTTGGTAGAACATGTCAATGCTGAGCAGCGTGACTGCACCCATGATTATGCCGATGAAAAGCACGCGCATCCACATGTCTTTGTTGATGATGCGGTCTTTGATGTTGCGCGGTGGGCGTTGCATCACGGAATCATCGGTGGGGTCCACACCCATGGCGAGGGCCGGCCCGGAGTCGGTGATCAGGTTGATCCACAGAATTTGGGTGGCTAGCAGTGGTAACGCTACTCCCCCGTCGCCGGTGACTAAGCCCAGCGCAACGGCAAACACCACGCCGCCGAAAACTGTGGCGACTTCACCCATGTTGGAGCTCAGCAGGTACCGCAAGAATTTGCGAATGTTATCGAAAGTAGCCCGCCCTTGTTTCACCGCGGCAACGATGGTGGAGTAATTATCATCCGCCAGGATCATGGTGGCGGCTTCCTTCGTCACCTCTGTGCCGGTGATACCCATGGCTACCCCAATGTCAGCACTTTTCAGGGCGGGTGCGTCGTTGACGCCGTCGCCGGTCATGGACACGATGTTGCCAGCGGCTTGCAGGGCATCCACGATCCTAAGTTTATGCGCCGGCGCCACCCGCGCGTACACGTTAACACTAGCCACGGCTGCGGTGAATTCCTCCTCATCCATGGCATCAATTTCCCTACCAGTGATGGCGCGTTCCGTTTCAATGCCGAGGCTTTTAGCGATGCTAGCTGCGGTAACAGGATGGTCGCCGGTGATCATGATGGTGCGGATGCCCGCCTGGTGGGCTTGGGCGATGGCTTCCCGCGCTTCGCTGCGGGGCGGGTCCATGATGCCCGCGACCCCTAGGAATGTCAGGTTTTCTTCCGTAGGATCGGACCCGGCGCGCCGGGCGACGCCGAGGGTGCGGAAGCCTTGGGCGGAGAGGTCGGTGATGCTGTCGAGTATGGCTTGTCGACGTTCCTCGGTGAGCGGTACTTCGGTGTCGCCGTGGAGTTCGTTGGTGCAGTGTTCGAGGAGGATGTCGGGTGCGCCTTTGGCGTAGAGGTGGTTGTCGGCGGTGGTGACGGACATCATTTTGCGTTCGGAGGAGAAGGGGTTTTCGCTTACCCGTTCGACACCAGCGCCGACAGCACCAGGACCCGCAACACCCCCAGCTTGGAATTTCGGCAACGCCACCAGGAACGCTGCTTCGGTGGGATCGCCGACGATCTCCCAGGTGCCTTCTGCCCCTTGGTCCAGTTGCGCGTTGTTGGCGATGGTGCCGGCGATGACGGCTTGGTAGGCTTCCTCCCTAGCCGCCTCGCTCGTAGTGGAGGTGACGTCACCGGCGGGGTCGTACCCTGCACCACCCAGCACGGTCGTGCCGGAAGCGGTGATGACCTGCTGTAATGTCATTTCGTTTTTGGTCAGGGTGCCGGTTTTGTCGGAGCAGATGACGCTGGCGGAGCCGAGGGTTTCCACGGAGGGCAGGTTTTTCATCACGGCGTTATGCCGGGCGAGTTTTTGCACGCCGATGGCGAGTACCAGGGAGAGGATGGCTGGTAGGCCTTCCGGCACGGCGGCTACCGCGAGGGACACCCCGAGCAGCAAGATTTGCACCATGTCTTCGGCGGAGTGGGCGCCGTTGATGAGGATGAGGGCGGCCATAACGACGATGGCTATGCCCACCACCAGCAGGCCGAGCATTTTGGATACTTCGGTGATTTCTTTGCTGAGTGGGGTTTCGTCTTGTTTGGTGGCTTCGAGCATGGTGGCGATGGATCCCATTTGGGTTTCCATGCCGGTGTGTTGGACTTCGGCGACGCCGACGCCGCGGACAACGGCGGTGCCTTTGAACACGGTGTTGCTGCGTTCGGCTAGGGGGACGTCGTCGGCGATGGGGTCGGTGGTTTTGTGTACTGCTTCGGATTCGCCGGTGAGGGCGGCTTCTTGGATGTAGAGGTCGGTGGCGTCGATAAGCAGGGCGTCGGCGCCGACGGCGTCACCTTCGGCGAGTAGGATGATGTCGCCGGGTACGAGGTTGTGGGAGGGGATGGTTTGTTGTTTGCCGTCGCGCAGTACGGTGGAGTTGGCGGCGGTCATTTTGGCTAGGGCTGCGACGGCGTCGGCTGCTTTGGCTTCTTGGGTGTAGCCGAGGATGGCGTTGGTGATGACGATGAGTGCGATGACGATGACGTCAATGGGGACGCCGTGGGCGCCTTCGACGAGCCAGGCGCCGTAGGAGATACCCATGGCGATAAACAGTAGGTAGACCAGGGGGTCTTGGAATTGTTTGAGGAATTTGCGCCATGCGGGTTCGGTTTTTTGGGCTTGGAGTTCGTTGGGACCGTATCGTTCTAGGCGGTTTGCTGCTTCGGCGGAGCTGAGTCCAGATAGGTGTGTGGTCATCTAAAACCTTTCTGCCCTGGGGTGGAAGCTTGTCTGTTGTTTATTGTGGCTTCATTTGTGTTTTAGTAGTGCAGATTCTTGTTAATACGTTCAGGGTACCTCACTTATGCGGGTATCCGACTGTGTTGGGGTGCAAATGTATTTTCGTTGCTGCGCATGGTGTTGAGTGGGAATTTTTTCAATAAGGGTACCATTATTTCTGCTTTTGGCACGGGTTTTATTGCGCCCGTCTTGGGATGTGGCGTTTGTTTTTCTAGCTCTCGGGGCTGCGTGGTTTCCGTGGTGTTACACTAGCCCCATGAATAAAATTTCCGCAGCCACACCTGGCTTATTATTCTGCCTACTGGGTGCACTTATTGCTTATTGCCTGGACCGTGCAGTATTCATATTGACTGGTTTTAGTTCCATCATGTTGATGGCAATTGTCTTGGGTGCGATTGTGGGCAATGTATGTCGGTGGCCGGCGCGGTTGAATCCGGGGGTTCGGGTCAGTGCCCTCACGGTGCTGAAATGCGGGGTGGCATTATTAGGTTTATCCATTTCCGTCGACGCGATTATGAATTTGGGGTGGAAGGTTTTACTCACCATTGTTGGTACCATCGTCACAGGGTTTCTCGTCACCATTATGTTTGGTAAATTGCTGAAATTAAGTGATAGTCAAGCGTTGCTCATTGGGGCTGGTTGTTCCATTTGTGGCGCAGCGGCCCTTGGGGCAACCTATGGAGTGGTCCGGCATAAAAATGAGCATGAATTTTTAGCAGCCATTGCCATCGTCACCGCATTCGGCACCGCCATGATTGTTGTAGGGCCAGCAATTGTGCATAGTTGGCAGCCAGCCGCCGCTGGGGTTTTCATCGGGGCAGCCACGCATGAGGTTAGTCAGGTGGTAGCCGCAGGCGGCATCGTGGGTGCAACTGCGTTACCCGTCGCAGTGGCAACCAAATTAGGTCGAGTGCTACTGTTGGCGCCCACGGCGATGATCCTATCTATCCTTGAGCGCAACCGGACCTCAGACAGCGAGGACACGCACTTACCGCCGCTGATCCCCAGCTTCATCATAGTGTTCATCATACTGGTGATTGTGCGTTCGCTTGTCAACGTCCCGCCCTTCGTCTTACACACCACCGATGTGATGCGAACCATATTCTTCGCTACAGCCATGTTCGCTCAAGGCCTAGCCGTGACCTGGGGCAATATCAAACAGGCAGGAACCCGAACGTTTTTGCTCGGGTTCCTTGTATCCTTCGCCGTGGGTCTTGTATCACTCGTCGGGGCACTCAGTATCTGATTACTTCTTTTTCTTCTTCGCCTGGCTGAAATCCAGGTTGTTCAGATCAATATTCTCCATACCTTTGGGCAGATTTGGCATACCAGCACTACCCTCCTGCATCTTCTGCAACTCCGCCATGTTCGGCATGCCGGGCATGCCGCCGCCTGGCATCCCCCCGGGCATCCCGCCGCGACGCTGCTTCGCTGGCCGCCGCTTGCCGTTCTTGCCTTTGCGGCCCTTGGGCTTCTTCTTCGTGGCGCTGCGGCCGCCACCCATGCCCATTTGGTTGGCCATCTGCCCCATCATCTTCTTGGCTTCGAAGAACCGTTCAATTAATTGGTTAACGTCCATCACGGTCACGCCCGAACCATTGGCGATGCGCTTGCGTCGAGAAGCATTGAGAATCTTCGGGTCCTGCCGTTCCTGCGGCGTCATGCCACGGATGATGGCCTGAATCCGGTCGAGCTGCTTCTCATCAACCATGTCCGCCATCGCTGACATTTGCGAACCGCCAGGCAGCATTTTCAACAGGTTGGCAATGGGGCCCATTTTGCGCACCATGAGCATTTGGTTGAGGAAGTCGTCGAGCGTGAGCTCCCCGGTGGAGAGTTTCGACGCGGTTTTCATGGCCTGTTCCTGGTCCAGGGATTTTTCGGCCTGCTCAATCAGGGTGAGAACGTCACCCATGCCCAGGATGCGGTTGGCCATGCGGTCAGGGTGGAAGACGTCGAAATCGGTCATCTTCTCACCGGTGGAGGCAAACATGATGGGCTTGCCAGTGACTTCCCGAATGGACAAAGCAGCACCACCACGGGCGTCACCGTCCAACTTGGTGAGCACCACGCCGGTGAAGTCCACGCCGTCGCGGAACGCCTCAGCGGTGACCACGGCGTCTTGGCCGATCATGGCATCAATCACGAAGAATACCTCATCCGGATTGATGGCATTCCGAATGTTGCGGGCCTGCGTCATGAGGGTTTCATCAATGCCCAACCGGCCGGCGGTATCTACAATGACGAAGTCATGCTTCTTGGAATGCGCTTCCGCAATGCCGGCTTCCGCCACGGCCACGGGATCCCCATGGGAAGTACCCATTTCGTGTTCTAATGTGTCCAGCGAGGTACCGGGGTCGGGTGCGAAGGTGGGAACACCAGCGCGTTCACCAACGATTTGCAACTGCTGGACGGCGCCCGGCCGCTGGAGGTCGCAGGCAACCAGCATGGGGGTGTGGCCTTGCTCTTTAAGGTAGTGGGCTAATTTGCCGGCGAGGGTGGTTTTACCAGCACCTTGGAGGCCTGCGAGCATGATGATTGTTGGTGGTTTTTTGGCCACGTTCATGCGGCGGGTTTCGCCGCCGAGGATGGTGGTTAATTCCTCGTTGACGATTTTGATGACTTGTTCAGCCGGGTTAAGGGCTTTGGATACTTCTACGCCGAGGGCGCGTTCTTTGATGCGTTTGATAAATCCCCGGACCACCGGTAAGGAGACGTCGGCTTCGAGGAGGGCTAAGCGTATGTCGCGGGAGACGGTATTAACGTCGGCTTCGGTAACTTTGCCTTTGGATCGTAAGCCGGATAATGCTGCACCTAGGCGGTCTGATAGGGATTCGAACATGGTGGGTCACTCCTTGAAAAAATTTAAGCTGGTTAACGCATCAATATTAGCCGGTTGTTAATACTTGGGTCACGTCACGTTCTACAGTAGCGCGGTCGAAGCCGGGTTTCAGTCCGCATTGCATGATCATTGTTGCCCCGGGGTTACTCATTTTCAGCCAAGAAATCTCCGGCAGTACCCCCATCAGTGTACCCAATGCGGCTTGCCGGTCGGTGGTGCGTACCTCTAGGACGTCATCGAACCAGAAGGTGGCGGTGGTGCCAGCTGGTGCAACATGCGGCAGGGCAGAGTAAACACCGGATTTATAGGCTTGGATGAATTCAGCCTTATCGAAGCCGGTGCCGAGAGTGTTATACACCTGAAGTTCGGCGCGAGTGTGGTCGGGTTCAACGATGAACTCTGCGGAGTTGATATTCCAGTCCTTGGCGGCGATGAGCGCGAGGATGCGGACGCTTTCACGCAGGTAATTGCCCACCCATCGGACTGTTGCCGTGGAATTGCTGCCGGCTGGTGTGGGGATGAGGTCGAGGGGGTGGGGTGGGAAGTCCAACACCGGGGGTTCTGGTTTAGTGCTGGTCAGGCGGGTGCGGGCGCGGTGGCACAGCATGTTCGTGCCGATTTGGAGGGTGGAGGTCCACATGCCGGCGGCGAGGGCATCAGCATGCACAAGGACATGCATGAGGTCAATGGTGAGGAGGTCGTAGCCGAGGGCGTCGAGAAGCTCCTCCACTACTTCATCGGATTCGATATCGCGGTGGGCGACGAGGTTGGGAATGAGCGTGTGATGCAGCACGAGCGCAGTGACAACGGATTTATCGCGGTAGCCTAACCGCAGCCTATCGGCCATGTCGGCCACGAGTTCGGCGCCTACTTCGGCGTGCGGTCGGCCTTGGCCTTTGCCAATGTCGTGGAATAGTGCCGCCAGGTAGAGCAGGTCGGGTCGGGCGACGGTGACGCTGTGAGCGGCACAGTTTTGGGTGACTTCCACGCTGTGTTGATCAATGGTTTGGGTGTGAACGGGTTCGCGGGGCATGAGGCCGCGAATGTTATCCCAGGCTGGGACGAGGGGGGACCATAATCCGTGGTTATCAAGCTCGGTGATGACGCGCCCGGTGTGGTCCGGGGAGGAAAGCAACGCCAGAAAGTCGCTGGTTGCAGGCGTGGGCCAATGGTCGCCCATGGGTGGGAGGGCTTTCAGACGAGACCACACGGCATCGTGAATGGGCAGGCCAGTGCGGGCGCTGGCGGCGGCGACCCGCAGCACCAGGGCTGGGTCTTCGAGGTTGGGTTTGCGGGAGAGAGATATTTCGCCACCCACGTCGACCACATCAACATCCAGGGGGCGGCGGGGAATGCGGGTGCGACCCCACCGGCGGGTTCGGGGTTGCAGCAGGTTACGGGCGGTGGTGAGGCCGTTGGTCAGGGCATTATCAATGGTGCGGGCCGCTTCGGCGATGGTGCGCGATAGTTCGTAACGGTCGGCGAAACCAAGATCCAGGGCGATGTCTGCGGCAAATTCCGGATCCAGAACATCCCGGGGGCGGCGGGCGTGTTCGTGCAGCATGGTGCGCACGTCCAGCAGCAGGGTGCGTTCGGCACCAAGATCCGGGGCGTCACACAGGTTACCCAGTGCTAGAGCTTTGAGTAGTTCATGATCACGCAGGCCACCGCGGCCGTGCTTCAAATCCGGTTTGGTCATGCTGACCACCGGCCCGGAGCGGCGCCACCGGGTGATGGCGGTGTCGATGATGTTGTTGAAGTTTTTCGACAGTTCAATGCGCCAGGCGCGTAGCACAAGGTTTCGAGTATGGGCGGTGAGCTCAGCATCCCCGGCCACGTGCGTGAGGTCGAGAAGCGACAGGCCGGCAACAGTATTTTCGCTGATAATCGCGGCGCATTCTTGCGGGCGGCGGGTGGAATAATCTAGGCGGATTTTGGCATCCCACACCGGGTACCACAGGTCTTCCACCTGGGGTTTTAGCTTTTCGACGTCCACCTTAGCCAGGTCGTAAATCAGGATGGCATCAAGGTCGGAATGCGCGGTAAGTTCCTGCCGGGCGTAGGACCCGGTGACGGCCAAGGCGGTGTGTTCCGGAATGTTGAGGGATTCTAGGACGTCGGTTGCACGTCGAAAAGCTATGCGACGAATATCTGCTGCAGATTCTGTCATGTCAGAGAGACACCCGTTTTCCGTCGTATGTGGTCATGGTGTTGGGGAAAATTTCCTGAGCCGCGTCTAGTAGTTCATCTAGTTGCTCATCAGACGTGTAGCGGGCGCTGAAATGCGTCAGGATTAACTGCGACACCCCGGCGCGGCGGGCAAGTTCGGCGGTTTGGACGCTGGTGGAGTGGAAATGCTCGTGGGCTTTGTCGGCGTTTTCGGGCCCGTAGGTGGCTTCGTGCACCATGACTTGGGCGCCGGCGGCGAAATTGGCATGTGCTGGCACGAAGCGGGTGTCGCCGAAAATGACGATGTCGTGCCCGGGTTTGGGTGGGCCGACGAAATCGACACCGTTGAGTATGGTGCCATCTTCTAGGGTGACCTGTCCCCCATTTTTCAGTTGCCCGTAGATGGGTCCGGGGGTGATGCCGTGGATTTTGAGCTGGTCCACGAGTAATTCGCCGGGTCTGTCGGCTTCGGTGATGCGGTAGGCGTAGGACTGTACGCCGTGTTCTAGGGTGGTGTAGCGCACGTTGATGTGGTCGGTTGTGAGGGCATCGCCGGCTGTGTCGAGCTCTATGATTTCCAGGGGGTAGGTGAGGTAGGAGCTGGAGCATTCGATGGTTGTGGTGATGAATTTTTTGATGCCTGGTGGGCCGTATACCGTGAGTGGGTTGGCGACGCCGTGGAGGGATCGGCTGCCTAGGAATCCGGGTAGTCCGAACACATGATCGCCGTGCATGTGGGTGATGAATACGTTGCTGATGCGTGCGGGTGATATGTAGGAGTTCATCATTTGGTGTTGTGTTGCCTCGCCGCAGTCGAAGAGCCATAGTTCGCCGATTTCGTTCGACATGTCGAGGACCAGGCCTGATACATTGCGTAGCAGGGTGGGGGCGCCGGAGCCGGTGCCGAGGAAAACCAATTGCATCAATGATTCCTTATGGGTTGTGTTTCATCGTGGTTGGGTGTGGTTAGATGGCGGCTGTGCCTCGCTCGCCTGTGCGAACTCGTACGAGGTCGTGGATGTCTGTGACCCAGACTTTGCCGTCGCCGATTTTGCCGGTGTGGGCGGCGTCCACGATGGCGGTGATGGTGTCTTCTACTATGGGGTCGTCGACGACGATTTCTATTTTGAGTTTGGGTACGAAGTCGATGGCGTATTCGGCGCCGCGGTAGACTTCGTTGTGGCCTTTTTGTTGGCCGAAGCCTTGGGCTTCGGTGACGGTCATGGCGTGGACGCCTACTTGTTCTAATGCGTCTTTGATGTCGCTCAGGGTGAATGGTTTGACGATTGCGGTCACAAGTTTCATCCGTGGTTCCTGTCTGTTACTGCCGGTTGGGTGGCATGCGCAATGGCACTGACGTTTTTAGTGTAGTTGCTTCTTAAGCTAAGCAAACCCCCACCATTGGTCGTACGTACCACTGATGGGGGTTGTGGGTGGGTGTGGTTTTCGTTAGCCGAGGAGGGCGTCAACGAATCCTTCCACTTCAAAGGGGGCGAGGTCGTCGGCGCCTTCGCCCAGACCAACGAGTTTCACTGGTACGCCCAAGTCTTCTTGGACTTGGAAGACGATGCCACCCTTGGCGGTGCCGTCCAGTTTGGTCAAGACCACGCCGGTGATGTTCACCACTTCGCCGAAGGTTTTGGCTTGCATCATGCCGTTTTGGCCGGTGGTGGCGTCGAGCACCAGCAGGACTTCGTCGACAACGGCTTTCTTTTCTACGACGCGCTTGACTTTGCCGAGTTGGTCCATGAGGTTGGCGGAGTTGTGCAGCCGGCCGGCGGTGTCGATGAGTACCACGTCTGCTTGGGTTTCCACGCCTTTGCTCACGGCGTCGAATGCGACTGATGCGGGGTCGGCAGCTTCGGCGCCGCGCACGGTAGTGGCCCCGACTCGGCGGCCCCAGGCTTCCAGCTGGTCGGCGGCGGCGGCGCGGAAGGTATCGGCTGCGCCGAGGAGGACTTTGTGCCCCATGGATACCAGCACGCGGGCGAGTTTGCCAGTGGTGGTGGTTTTGCCGGTGCCGTTCACGCCAACAACCAGCACAACTGCGGGTTTGCCGTCGTAGGGCATGGCTTTGATGGCGCGGTCAAGTTCCGGTTTGCAGGCTTTGATGAGGCATTCCCGCAGCATGGCGCGGGCTTCGGCTTCGCTGGATACGCCGCGTTCGGCGATCATTTCCCGCAGTTCATCCACCACGCTGGTGGTGATTTTCACACCGAGGTCTGCTTGGATGAGTTGGTCTTCGATGTCCTCCCAAGCTTCTTCGTCTAGATCACCTGCAGAGAGCATGCCCAGCACTGACTTGCCGAACACGTTTTGGGAGCGCGACAGGCGGCCCCGCAGTTTGCCGATGCGGCCGCTGGCGGGCGCGATTTCTTCCTGCGGTTCGCTCTTGGCGGTTGGTTGTTGCGGTTGCGCAGGTGCGGGGGTTTCGGCGCGGGCTTTCTCTGCGGCTTCGGCAGTGGCGGTGGCTGCCGCCGCAGCTTCGAGGGCTTCGGTTTCGGAGTCGTCTGGGGTTTCGGCGGTTTGTTCATCGGTTTGCTTTTCGACGTTTTCCGCTTCCACGGCTTCTACTTCTGGGACTTCTTCGGAGCCTGGTAGTTCTTCTACGAGTTCGTGGAATTCATCGAGTTTTTCGAAGGAGCCTTCCAGTTCTGTGGTTTCTTCTGGAGTTTCTTCCGTGTTTGTGGTAGTGTCGGCTGCTTCCTGCTTGTCTTTGTTTTTGGTTTCGGAGGCTGCAGCGGCGGCGGTTGCTGCGGCAGCTGCCGTGGCTGCTGTAGCTGCGGCCGCGGCGGTTTTGCCGGTGTTATTGTTTTTGTCCGCTGGAGTGTCAGTGGGTTTTTCCGCATCGGCTGGTGCGGCTTGCTTCTGCTCTACAGAAGCTTTCTGGCCTTCAGAAGGTTTCTGGTTTTCAGACTTTTGCTCTACAGACTTCTGACCCGCAGAATCCTTCTGCTCTACAGAAGTTTTCTGCCCTGCAGAAGGTTTGGTGTCTTTTGCTTCGGCTGCTGGTTGTTCTTTCGACGCAGCGGCGGTTACGGCTGTGGTTTCTGCTGTTGCTGCTTGTTTCAATTCAGCTTGTGCGTTGGCAGCTGGCTTGGTCTGCTGTTGTGCAGTGGTCTGCTGTTGTGCGGCTGCTGCTGGTTCCTGAGCGGATTTCTGAGTTGCTGGCTGGCTGCCCTGGGGTGATTGTGATGCGGGGGCGGTGGTGCCTTTGATTTCCTGGCCTGGCAGAACCGCTGCTTCTTTATCAGCTTGCTTCGCGGGGGCGAAATTAAAACCACCTTGAGCTTGGTAGTTACCCGATTTCTCTTGTTGTGTCAGTTGCTTTGGTTCCTCAGTCACTTTGGGCTCAAAGCTCACGGTCTTTGATCCTTTTCGAAGTAGACCAAAAGCAACAATTGCCATACCAATCAAAATGGCAAAGACGACGACCAAAAGAATGATAATTGGGGTTTCCATGGTTTCTATCTTGGCAAAAATCGCCGATCGACACACGTCGAATTCTAATTATGCAGGATACACAACTATCACGGGGGCAATCTCAAGTAATAATCGTCGAAAAGTACCCAACCCTCACACATGTCTATAGAAATAGTGCTTTGGCATCAATTCGGGAGTATCAAAAAAGCTTCATAAGAATTGTTGAATTTTTCGCTTTTTTAAAACGACGCGGGTGACGCCATGAGGAAAAAGAAGGGAACAATAATAGTCCACAGCACAATGCCGAAACCTAGGCCAATAACTGATTTGGATTGCAGCGCCATGCCGCCCAAGGCGATTAATGAGCCGCTGAAGAAGCAAAATGGTGTGTACGCGGAGAATTGTACGTGTGTTGTAAATGGGAAGAGAATAATGGCTATGCCGACGAGAAGTGCCAGGGAGATCGCTATTTTATTGGTGAGGGTTTTAGGGCTAACTGGAGTCATAGACTAGATGCTATCACCGGAGTTATGAAAATGACTGGTAGCTTCCTGGGAATCTGATAACACCCAGGGCAGTAGCATTTCTCCGGCTGAGAATGTTATATTTTCGCTGCCTAAAACCCACTATTGTGAGAAAATCCTACTAACATTATGGATGAGCCTTGGTCGTTTTGGTCCTTGAGGCCCCAGCTACTTACAGGTAACATAAATATGGCTTTACAAACCAGCAGTGAGGATTATTTATTAATGACGGAATCACACGAATATTCAGGGCAAATCGTATGGATTATGCTGGGCTTGGGGTTGGTTGCAGTCGGCCAGGTTTTTGCTTGGGCTTGGGATAATCCCAGTTTACAAGGGGTGGGGTGGGTTGCCACTGTCATTGGTGCGATGATTGCAGTTATATCACGGGCAGTGTTTAGCGCAGTGCTACCGGTCGCCACAACCCGTGATTAACCAGCAGGGTTTAACGGTATTTAGCGGTAAATTCATTAACCGTTTTGTGAATTTCTATGTCGTGGCCGACGATTAAATGTCCCCCGTTTTCGAAGGGGACGAATACCCGAGTCGGAAACCTATGAATCACATTTTCTACGTCTGCGAATTTGATTAACCGATCGTCCATGGCGCTGAAAATGAGTACCGGCATGGTGAGTGATTCAATCGGATAATCGTCAAAGTTTTTCTCCATATCCGGATTAGAAATAGCTGAATCAATATGCACCCCGGCCCGACGTTTTTCCATGGGAAATGTTCCTATGATAGCGTGCAGCGGCATGGAACTTAATGCCGCAAAAAGGGGACTAAATAGGTACATAACAATGTCATTACAAATAAATTTTGGTGGCCCTAAATACTGTGCGGGTTTGGCGGGTTTCTGCACCAGCGGCATCCTAGAACTGTACAGAATCACCCCTTTGACCCGCTCGGGAAAATCCAACGCCAACCGCAAAGCATGCGTGCCACCCGCGGAGCAGCCCAGCACGAAGGTTTTATCTATCCCCGAATAGTCCAGCAATTCCACTAACGCCCGGGCCTGCTCTTTTGGTGTACCCCGACCGGAAACATCACTGCCGAGGTAGCCGAACCTAGAGGGCGCTAACACCCGGCCGGGGAAACCACAGCCCACGCCCACTTCGTAGCCTTGGTCGTAGCCGCCGAAGAGCCCGTGGAGGGGCAGGAGGGTTTCGCCACTCCCCTGGTCCACATACGTCATGGTGCCGTAGCTTAAGTTGGCTGTTTTTACTTGATAGCGTTCTAGTTGTTTATGACTCTGCTTAATTATTTTCGCACCCCCAATTATCGGAATTACACCCGCCGCAGATAATGCCATTGTTATTGCACTTAACCGTCTAGTATGCATACCTATATCGTACGCCAGTCGCCACTGGTAGTTATTAACAATTTGGGCATAATTGCCGGTGCAAAAATAAGCCTATACCAGGAAAACCATGGGGTGCGGACGGGTTTTTCCTAAGGTTACCAGTCGTGGCTGCCCGTCAGCTGGCAGACCAGCGCTAATCACCCAACTGGCGGATCGTCAGATGTTTTGGTTGGCAGCGGGCACGTCGTCAGGAATGCCACGTGGCTAGCTGCGCATACAGCACCTTGTCGGACTCAATCTTGGCGTCCCGGTTGCCTTCCCCAGGGTGCCGCCGCACATGATGGGCCAACTACGACCGAGTTCATCCATGTTTTCGAAGAACACGTGGCCGGCATCGTCGTAAAGC
The DNA here is from genome assembly GCA_030527885.1 of Corynebacterium sp. Classification (GTDB taxonomy): domain Bacteria; phylum Actinomycetota; class Actinomycetes; order Mycobacteriales; family Mycobacteriaceae; genus Corynebacterium. The sequence goes on along the minus strand of JAUMZY010000006.1, from coordinate 13,923 downwards.
ACAGCCCGCAACCCCTTGTTGCGCTCAGCGAGATGTTGCGCCGCAACGTTGCCTTGCCACATGGCGTCCTGCGTGCCGGCAAACAGGAACCCCTTGCCCCCGAATTTCTCAATGGGAATGCGGGCAGCGTCCCGGTTCGTCGCCTGCTCCACACCGGTTTCGTACGTGCTGCGAAATGACACAGGCAGGCCGAACATCATCCGCATCGTATCGGTTCCGCTCAGCCGGAAGGGGATGTACTCAAGCGGTTTACCTTGTCAGGTAAAGCTTGTCGACGGCGGCCGCGTGTAATCCAACCCCTGGTAGGTATATTCAGCCGGGGTATAAAGCACAATGTTATCAATCTCTGGGTAGCGTACCGCCAGATTAGCCACCAATTCCGCGCCTTTCGACGCCCCCAAAAACCGTGATCGGGGCATTGATATCCCCATGCTGACGAATCCAATCCAACGCCTCTGCAAAGAAATCCAACGGCACATCCGCCAACCCTTCCGGCTGGCCGGGCTGGCCGAAGAAATACAATCCCAGCACGTTATAGCCCTGTTCCCGCAGCTCCCGGGCCCGAATGTCATTATTACCACCGTCGGAACCCCCGAACACCACCACGATGCCCTTGTGCGCCTCCTGCTTGGCTGGGTAGTAGAATCCCTGCAAGTAGTTACCTGAGACTTGCTCCACGTCGCCGCGCTGCGCCACCGCCGCCGGGTCCATAGGGTAACCGGATAATTTATAGCGGTTACTGTTGTAGGCGAAAATACCACCCCACACCAACCCCAGCACCACAATCACGCCTAAACAGCGCAAGAGAATCTTCCAAAATTTTCGCATGGTAAGCACCTTTTCTATCTCTGCTTACCATGCTAATCCCCTCACGCAACGTCAGGCGATACCTGGCTTAGATATCGCCAACGCAATCGCATCCGCCGCCACAATATCCGAAATAACCAAATCCGGCACAATATCCGCCAACTTCGCCCACGCCGGCGTAACCGCATCCAACGTCTTATTCGACGTGATCAACCCATGCGCCGAAATCCGCGACGCCAACGCCAACACCAGCGACACCACCGGCGCCAACGCCCACAAATTTTCCTTGGCATCAGTATCCAGGCCATCCAGCTTGTCAAACCGGATGCGGGCCAGCGCATACAAGGACTTATTGCTGCTACGCAGCGTCCGCAGTAACGTCACCGCAGAAGCAATCAGGTTTTCTTCCCCCAATAATTCCCGCAGTTTCTCCCGCTGCTGGAACGTTTCAAACACCGCCAACAACCGGCTGGAATCATCCAACACCGCCCCCGGCACAATATGCTCCCCAAACACCTGATTGAGCAAAAACCGCTGCTGTGCCGGATCCATACCCGCCAGCATCACCGTGGACTTATCAATACAGGCGGAATCCAACGTGGTATCCCGAGCCGTCTTGAGAGTCTCTAGGATGTTATTGCCAGCCAACGCCACCAGCTGGTTCTTCTTCTCCTGAACTTGGGCTTTCACCGCATCTGGGTAGCCCTCTGCCCCGAATAGTTCATCCAGCACCCCCAATAATTCCAAAGTGCCAATCCAGGCAGCAAGGTGCAGATTCGCATCAGTCGCAGAAACCGTAGAGAACTTGCACCGCACCAAACCCGTTTCAATAAACCGACCCGGCTGCAGCTCAGACTTCACCAACGATTGCGACAACCCCCGCAACGCCGCATCAGGATTAGCGCGGAAAACAGTACGCACCGCATTGATCGCCTCCTGCCGACGACCCCCACCAGCAAACATATCCCACAAAACCGGCATGACCTGCGGATCCGTCGGAATCTCATCCTGCTCACCAGACATAAATGCCGACAACGTGCCCAGCGCACCATCATCCTCACCGAAGAAACCCGGCTGCTCTAACAGGGTGACCTCCGGACCCGGCGCGACCGGGGTGCGCAACACCGTGAAGGGGTCGCGCACATGCACCTGGGCGATGAGGTTACCGGCGTTGACCAGTTCGGGCGGCAGTGTCACGCGGTCATTATGCACCGGGAAGGTATCGGCGGGGTGCCACGGTGCGGTTTCCGGCCACACCCATACCCCGAGGTTTTGCTGTTGGCCGCCGGTGACTGTGATGGTGCCGTCATCTGTGAGCGCGAGCGTTGCGGGTTCCGTGGTTTCCACATCGGCCAGGGTCACGGAGATGCGGTTCTTGGTGCCGGGGTCTGTCCATTCCAGGTCCATTCGGCCTTTGGTGAGGACGGCGCCGGTGGACATGATTTTTTTCGCCGGCACCACGTACGTCATGCCGTCGTCAGGGCTGGTGAGCGCGGTGGTTTTCACGGGTTGCCCGTGGTGGTTGCGCACCGCCAGTTTGGGGTCGATGAGTGTGCCTGCGCCGCGCACCCGGATGATGCCGCTCGTGTCGAACATGCGGGGGTGGAGCACCATGCGGCTGGCGCGCCACATGGGTGGTTCGGTGAGCAGCGGTAATTCGAAGTTGAGGCGGGGCGGGTTGAACCGCAGCGGCAGGGAGTCGCCTTCGTCGGTGCTGATGACGAAGTCTGCGCCGGCTTCTTGTGGTGCGACGTGTATTTTTTTGGGGTCGACGCTGAATGGTTTGGCGCCGGGTTTGACTAGGAGTGTTGCTTCGCTGAGGCCGCCGTGTGCGGGGATGCGGAAGGAGCCGCTGGGGCCAGCGCAGGTGGTGACTGCGCGCATGCCTTCCACGATGGCGAATTCGTGGCGGAAGGATTCGTTGCGGGGGCCGCGCATGCGTACGAGGTATTCGCCTACCCAGGGGGCGTCGTAGATATCGGGGTCGAGGACGTGGAATACGCCGCCTTCGGGTGGTACTTCTAGGGGTTCTGGTTGGGTGATTTCTTCCCCGGCTGCGCCTACTCCGCCGAAGGCGGAGATGGATAGGTGCCACATTTCTGTGTGCCCGGAGGGGGTGGGGGGAAATTCGGCAACGAGGGATTGGGAGTGGACTTTCAGGCCGCCGGGTGTGGATACGTGGGCGATGGCTTCGTCGGGGGTGCGGAAGGTAACTCGTTGGCGGGGGTCGACCACGCGCAGGAGGTTGAAGTCTGGTTGGCCGGCGGCATCGAGGCTGGCGAGGGAATCCACGCCGGTCAGGATCATGTTGTGGCATACCCAGCCGTCCCAGCCGTCGATGTTGAAGGAGCTGACGGGTTGGATGGCTCTGTCGTGGACCACGTCTACGAGGTGGTTTTCAGCTGGGGTGAGGGCGCGGATGCGCTGGTGATGGAGGGATTTTTTGTCGGTGATGGAGCCGCCGCGTTTGTTGAAGAGTAGTACCGGGTCGTTGGTGTTGACCACGGGGACGTTCCAGGTGATGCCGTTGGATAGGTCTTCGACGGTTACTTCGCGGACGGCACGTGGCAAGGTGATGTCGAGGGATTCGGAGTAGCCGGTGATGTCGCCCCAGGCGCGGCCGGTGCGGTATACGGTGGTGGAGCCTTCGAGGCTGACTCGCCAGGTGATTTCGCCGCGTGCGGGTACTTGTTGTTCGGGTAGGCGCAGGCAGACTTTCTTGCGTACGGAATCGAGGATGAGGCGGGGGCGTAGTTCTCTGTTGGCGATGCCGACGGCGGCAGCGCGGTCTTCGGTGCCGACGGGGCGTTCGCGGAGTTCTGCGGCGATGGCGTCGGCGATGGCGGTGGGTAGTTGTGGTTCGAGGTGTTTGCGGTCGCGGTCGAACCAGGATTGGGGGTGGGTGGTGGTGAATTTCCGCAGGGCAATGATGCCGGCGAAGAGGAGTGCGGCGTGGGGGCTGGCGTGGTAGAAGCCAGCGAAGTAGTGCGGCAGCTCCAGGTTTTCTGGCTGTAGGCCCTGTGGGTCTTGTGGCTCGCCGGGGGCGGTATCGGGGTCAGTGTCGAGGGCTTCGAGCAGCGTGGGTACTTCGGTGTGAATCAGGCCGGCGTGCCAGCACAGGGCTGTGATGGGGTCGGTTGTGAACGAACTGACCTGCATGTTGGTGCAGTATTCGGCGATTCTGTCCGCCATGATGGTAGCTAGCTCAGGGGCTAGTTCGGTGTTGAGGCCCAGGCCGCCTAGGTATTCCTGGTTGAAGGTGTCGGCTGCCACGAGTTTGCGGGCGCGGGCGGTCAAGGTGATGAGGAAGAGGGCGGGGCTTAGGTTGGTGAGAGCGGTGAGGTTGGCGCCAGCGGTGAGCTGTCGGGCGAGGAAAATGCCGTATAGTTTTTCGATTCTTTCCAGCTCATCAGCAGCAAGATCCAGGTCACCGATGATGGTGACTCCTGGATGATTGAGCCGTTGGGCCAGTTCTAATTCGGTCTGGGTGGCCCACCCCAAAAGGGAATCAGTGACATCCTTAATGGGGTGCTCAAACTCTGTCATGAACTGGGGGATCCTTCCTAACGAAAGCCGCTAAATACATAAGATCACTGTGAGTTGTCGCTAGTAACTCACCTAGCAACTGTAGTGCTTTGAACTTATTATTTGTACCAGTTTCATCTCAGTTTTGGGTGGTTGTTTCCTCGCTGGGGTTCATACGCTGGGAAATTACCCGCGTGATGCCGTCGCCGCGCATCGTCACGCCGTACAGGACGTTTGCGATATCCATCGTGGGTTTCTGGTGAGTAATCACGATCAATTGGGAATCCTTACGCAATTCCGTGAATAGGGCAATCAACCGGCGGAGGTTGACGTCGTCCAGGGCGGCTTCTACCTCATCCATCACGTAGAACGGTGAGGGTCGGGCCCGGAAAATGGCCACCAGCATGGCCAGGGCGGTGAGGGATTTTTCCCCACCGGATAGGAGTGACAGGCGTTTTACTTTCTTCCCCGGCGGTCGGGCTTCTACTTCGATGCCGGTGCTCAGCATGCTTTCTGGTTCGGTGAGTATGAGGCGTCCGTCGCCGCCGGGGAAGAGGGTGGTGAAGACTTTGGGGAATTCCGCTTGCACGTCCAACCAGGCGTCGGTGAAGAGCTGCAGGATTTTGGCGTCGACGTCTTCGATGACGTCAGTTAGGTCTTTGCGCGCCTGTTCCACATCGTCTAATTGGGTGGAAAGGAATTCATAACGTTCTTCTAATGCTTTGTATTCTTCCAGCGCTAGGGGGTTAACCTTACCTAGGGAGGATAAGTCTTTCTCTGCTTGCTTGAGGCGGGCAGTCTCTGCTTTGAGGTCGAAGTCCGGCCCTGGCGTGTAGTCGCGGATCAGGTCGGATATGGGCATGCCGAGTTGTGCCACCAGTTTGGCTTGGGCTTCTTCCATGCGCACTTGGGCTTGGCTGCGGGTGATCTCCATGTTGTGGGCATTATCCGTGAGCCGGTTGAGTTGCGTGCGCAGTGCGTTCACTTGGTCCTTGACGGTGGCCAGGCGGGTTTGCAGTTGGTTGCGGTGTTCGATTTTGCGGTCGCGTTCTGCGGTGGCCCGCTCTGTGGCGTCGGTGGTGCGGGCCAGGAGGTCCCGGGCAGAATTAGCCACGACCTGCGCTAAGGCTGCTTGTCGACGCCGCCGCACCATGGCTTGCTCGTGTCGGGCTTTGGCTTGGCGTTCGTGTTCCGCCTGGCGTAGGAGGTTGGCGCTTTTGCCGTGGGCCGCTTCGGCTCGTTCCTCTGCGGTGCGCAGACTCAGGCGGGCTTCCATTTCCATGGACCGGATCTGCGATAGGGCTTGTGCAGCAGCGTCGCGGGCTTGGGTGGTGGGTTCTTTTATATCCGTGTCGTCTTCTACCCGGGCGAGTCGATCGGTGGTTTCTTCTAGTTGTTGTTTGAGTTCCGCCAGGCGGGTTTCTGCCTGCATGGCGTGGTTGGTGGTGCGTTCGTATTCCTTCCGGTTGACGGCGATTTGGGATTCCCACCTTTTGAGTTCCCGGGTCAGTTCGGCACTGCGGGCTTCTTGTTCTTGTAGCGCACTGGTGGCGCCGGCGGCTTGCACGCGGGAGTCTTCGGCGGCTTGTTTCGCGCCGGCGAATGTGCCTGCTAGTTGCGCTAATTCCGCTTGGGCGGTGGCGAGTTCTTCCTGGGCGGCGGTGATTTGGGTGGTGATTTCCACCATGCTGCGGGCACCCCGGCCGGCGATGAACCAGCCGTGTCCCACCAGAATGCCGCTGGGGGTGACGGCTTTGAGCCGGGGATCCGCCTCCACAACAGCCCAGGCTGCATCAAGGTCAGGGACAAGCACCACGTCTGCGAGTGCGCGGGATACCCCTTCCACGTAGGGTGGGGCGATGCTGATGTGATCGAGTAACCACGTGGCATCGGGCGGCAGTTTTGCTTCGAGGTGCCAGGTGGTGCCGCCGGCTGGTAGAACCACGGCAGTGCGCGGGGTGGATTCTGGCAGGTTGTTGAGGGCGGCGCGGGTGGCGTCGTCAAGCATGGCGGTGCTGGCCAGGGCTTCGCTGAGTGAGCCTAACGCCAACGCCAGGGCGGAGTCTGTGCCGGAGGGGGCGGTCACGGCGATGCTGATGTGTTCCGCCAGTGGGGTGTACTCCCCCGCCAGGGAGTCGCCCAGCTCCCCCGTCGCCGGCGCGGTTGCCCGCAATGTTTCAATGCGGGATTCCAGCCGGGACACGTGCCGTTCTAGTTCTTGGCGTTGGGATCGCACCTGTTCCAGGCGGTTTTCGGTTGCTTCCGCCGCCGCGACGGCTTGCGCGTGGGCTTCCCGCAGCGGCGCAATGTCGAGCGTTAATGCTGCGAGTTTTTCGGTGTTTTCCTGGTGTTGGGCTTCCGCGTCCTGCACGCGCTCTAGCGTTTCCGCCACTGATTCTTCGTGGCGGGTGATTTCGGATTCCATCGCTGTGACCTGTGCCCGCTGGGATTCTTGTTGCGCCAGCAGCCGCACTATGCCTTCCCGGCGGTCCGCGATGGCCCGCACTTGGGCGAGGTGTTCTTCGTCCGCCCGGTCGGCTTCCTCCTGCCGCGCCACCACTTCGTCCCGGAGGTTTTCTAGCCGCTCGGCGGCTATATCTACCTGGGTGGCCAATTCCTCGTATTCGGTGGCGGCCTGCTGGGCGCGCCGCTCTAATTGCTCTGGGTCCTGCCCCGCATAGGCGGTTTCCTGGAAGCTACCCACCCGGTCGTCAGCAATCCGCTTGGTGGCGGAAATGCGCTCAACCAGGGAGGAAAGGTTAAACCATAGTTGCTGCGCCGTTTCGGCGGCGGGCGCAACGGTAGCGAGTTCCTCCTCCAGCGCCGCTTGCGTCTCTGTCACTGTTTCTAACTGCTCGGTGGCTTCCTCGACTTGCCCGGCGAGCATGGCGGCGTGTTCCGCGGCGCTGCCGAGTTTTTCTTGCAACTGCACCAACTCATGGCCGGCGAGTTTCAGCCGGGCGTCCCGCAGATCCGCCTGCACCGTTGCAGCCCGGCGCGCGGCTTCGGCTTGGCGGGCTAGGGGTTTGAGTTGGCGGCTGAGTTCGCCGGTGAGGTCGGTGAGTCGGTCGAGGTTGGCCTGCATGCTGACGAGTTTGCGTTGGGCTTTTTCTTTGCGACGTCGGTGTTTGAGGACGCCGGCGGCTTCTTCGATGAAGGCGCGGCGTTCTTCGGGGCGGGATTCGAGTATTTGGGAGAGGCGGCCTTGACCGACGATGACGTGCATTTCGCGGCCGATGCCAGAGTCGGAGAGCAGCTCTTGGATGTCCATGAGCCGGGCTTTGGTGCCGTTGATTTCGTATTCGGAGGCGCCGTCGCGGAACATGCGGCGGGTGACGGATACTTCGGTGTAGTCGATGTTGAGGGCACCGTCGGAGTTGTCGATGGTGAGGGTGACTTCGGCGCGGCCGAGAGGTTTGCGGTCGCCGGCGCCGGCGAAGATGACGTCTTCCATTTTGCCGCCGCGTAGGGTTTTTGCGCCTTGTTCGCCCATGACCCAGGCGAGGGCGTCGACGACGTTGGATTTGCCGGAGCCGTTGGGGCCGACGACGACGCAGATGCCGGGTTCGAATTTGAGGGTGGTTGCTGACGCGAAGGACTTAAATCCGCGGAGTGTCAACGACTTCAAATACACCAGAGCCACCTTAGCAGAGCGTGACAATGTGCTGGTGAGGGGCGTGTCGATCGTGGGGATGCAGGTGTGCTTTTCCTGGTTTTGGGTGTTGGGGGCGGTATGGGCGGGTGACACGCCAGAGTGACAGGCTTGGGCCCTACCCCACCACACCCCAATGTATGAGATGCACTACCCCGGCGACCCGTGAAGCAGACTTTAAAGATTTTTAGATTATTTGATTCACACCCCCACCACCCCCTTTAACCAATGTACACAAGATCTAAAAATAAAGATCTGGGGAGAAATCCTCACAAAGAGAGCCGTATTTTAATGCCTTTGAACAGCTATTTTATAAAAATCATCAAAATACACGCAAAACTTCTGCACCGCCGTTGTGAACTTAGGTAGCATTGTAATTATCAAAATTGAAGTACACAAAAATACCTCCCCTTCCAGAGTCAGGAGTTCTCATGTTAGATCGTCAGTTTATTGTCGTAGATTTGGAGAATACCAACTGCGGCCCAGTCAAAAGCATTGAAGAAGCCAATTGGGGTTATCAGTTCATTATGAACTGGGTCAAACCTCAGCCCCAAGATCATGTCGTGGTGGCTACTGATTGCACTGCGCTTCAGCACCTGGGCATGTGGGCTAAGCATTGTCGCGTTGTGATCGGTAAGGGCAAGTCCGGGGCGGATAACCAGTTGAAGAAGATCATTGCAGAGGAGAATATTACGCAGCGGTTCAGTCGTGTGTGCATTGTTTCTGGCGATGGTGATTTTATTGAGTCTGTGCTGCAATTGCAGTCACAGGGAATCTCGGTGACTGTGTATTCCCATGAGCAGGCCCTCAACAAAATGCTAGCTGCGGTGGCTGATGTGGTTGTGACGTCCGTATGGAGCCGCCCGGTTGTCGTGCCGGCTGTCGTGTCGGCTGCGGTGTCGGCTCCTGTGCCAACTGCTGTTCCGGCTACTCCGCTAGAATTTCTTCGTACCATGGCTGCGGCAAACCACAAAGCAACCCCTATCAAGCCTGCTACAGTTCAAGTACCTGCCCATATTCGAAAGACCACTCCGCCATCATGTCATCACCCGCTGGTTACCTCACGCTCAAAGACATCGCACATCTCGCTGGAGTCACCCGTGCGGCCGTCAGCAACTGGCGCAGCCGCTACACAGACTTCCCCAGCTCGGTCAGCGACCGGTCAGATCGTCGACCGGTGTTCCTCATTGATGAAGTCGTGGCATGGTTGGGCGAAAAAGGTCAGCTTTCTGCTGAGCCGTCCCGTGGATTAACCACTTCGGTTATCGCAAATGCGTTAACTGATACGTTTGGCAATCCGTTGCGGGCGGCCCAGGTGGGGTTATTCCTCCTGGCGGCCCGCCGGGCTGCGGCCTGGCCGCAGATCATGGACACGCCCACGCTGCAGCAACTGCGGCGCATCGAGATTCCGGTTGCGCATGATGAGTTACCGGTAGCACAGTTGGATGCGGAGCAATTGGCGAGCTTGGTGGCGAGTTTTGATGATTTGTCCCCGGTGGATATAGATGTGTTGGCGCCGTTGCTCATCACGAAGTTGTTGGGTACGGGCGGCCGCGGGGTGCATAGTCAGTTTGGTACCCCCCAATCGGTGTCGTCGGAATTGTTGGCCCAGGCTGCGAGCACCACCATGCCGGGTGCGGTTTTCGACCCGGCGTGTGGTATTGGTGGCACGTTGTTGAAGATCGTGCGCATGCACCAGGATGTGCCGATTTTGGGTGCGGATATTTCCCACGATGCGGTGATTGTGGCGCAGCTGTATGCGTTTGTGCTGGGGCGGTCGGCGGAATTTTGGTGCGCTGATTCGCTTATCGACGCCCCCACGTCGCCGGTTAAAGCGCAGACTGTGATCATTGAGGCCCCCATGACGCAGCATGTGGATCCGGAGTGTTGTGCACGGTTGTCGTCGGTTTTTGACCGGAATGTGACGTTTCCGAAGCAGTCGAATGAGGCGTTTATTTTATGCGCCTTGCATCATTTGGCCCCGGATGGGCATGCGTATGTATTGACTAGTAATAACCTGGGGGCGAATAAGAAAGCCACGGATTTCCGGCGGGCGTTGCTGGAATTAGGGGTGGTGGAAGCAGTGGTGGAACTACCGGAGAAGCTACTGAGCTACTCCCCTGTTGGCACGCTGCTGTGGGTGTTGCGGCAACCCACAGAACATGCGTCAGCAACACTGATTGATGCGCGGAAGCAACCACAACCGCAGAATAATATTGGCATCTGGTTGCAGAACATTCGTGCTGATCAGGACATTGACATACCGCATAAAGCAGTAACACCAGCCATTGTTGCCGACTGTGGTGGCAGCCTCATCCCCAGCCAGGTGCTTGATCGAGTGCAGGGCAAAATTGCGGAGCAGCATCCCCTGCTGCAGGCAACACGCTCCATCAGGCATGACCTCACCGCGCTGATCGGCAAGCCCATGCCGAATTACACGAGCACCACCTTGGCGCACCTGATTGAGGTGGGAACCATCACGCGGATCCCCGGCCAGTTCGGCACCCACACATCCGATGCGCCCCAACTATCAGCACGCTTGTTCCTACCCGACGAAAACATGTACAACCTGGTCGACGCACCGGAAACCACCGTGCTCATGCAACCCGGAACGTACGTTGTGTGTGATAACAACCTACGCGCCCCAGCCCGGCTCATCACCATACAACCCGGGCAGGCGTACACGCTGCATCAGCACGCCAGCTTCTTGCAGGTCAACACCCCGGACCTAGCCCCAGAGTTCCTGTTATTTTGCATCAACAATAATCGCCGGGCCACCAAAACCTCCCAGGTGTATATCCCCCAGCTGCCCCGCGATAAACAGTGGTACATCATGAATGCGGTCAAGGAATTACGCGCCACCCAAGAAATCCTCCACGAGATTAATACCACTGTGGATAATTCCATCACCGCGCTGCTGACAGCCGCCCCGGCGAAAAACCTAGGACGGCAGGCGTCGAAAAGCTAGCGCATCTGGAAACTCGTGGCGCCCTTGGGCTCAGACCACCACTCAATCACCGTATCCACGCTGCCCGGCCGCCGATACGTGCGCACCGCATCAGGAATGCGCAACCGGTGCAGCAACTGTTCGCACACCTCGCGGGGGCCTTCGGCAACAACGCACACCCGGCCATCATTCAGATTCGTGGCGCTACCAGCAAGCCGCAGCTCAGTGGCCTGACTGTACACCCACCAGCGGAACCCCACGCCTTGCACATGCCCATGCACCCACGCCGTCAACCGCACCGCATCGCTCATGATCTAAACCTCCCGTATTACTTTTCCGCCCCGGTGGCACACCGCATCGGAACCATCCCACACCTCTACATTCTGCACCTCTGGCAGCATATCGCGGTGGAAAATGGGATCCAGCCCCTTCGCCTTCTGGATTTCATAATTAGCCAATAACTTCACCGCAATCCCACCCAGCGGGATAATACCAATGAGATTAATGAACACCATGGTTGCCGCGAACGTATCCCCCAACGACCACACCAAGCCAATGCTGCCCATGCTGCCGCCCAGCACAAACAACAGCACAATGATCCGATACCCCGTGAGCACAGCCTTATTCTGACTGATGAACTCCACATTCGCCTGCGCCAAATAGTAATTACCAATCACCGAACTAAACGCCAAGAAGAACAAAATCACCGTGACAAAGTGAATGCCCCAATCCCCCACCTGATGGGCCAACGCCGACTGCGTCATGGACGCACCACTGATGCCCTCCCCGAGGGTGGGATTCCCCAACAAAATAATAAACGCCGTGATGGAACACACCAGCAGCGTATCAAAATACACGCCCAAGGTTTGCACCAACCCCTGCTTCACCGGGTGCGACACCGTCGCCGTGGCCGCCGCATTCGGCGCCGACCCCTCACCCGCCTCATTGGAAAACAACCCGCGGCGCATCCCATTCATGAACGCCATGCCCACGGTGGCACCGGCGATCTCCCGCACCCCCAGCGCATGCGTCACAATCGTGGCAAACATCTCTGGCACTGCAGAAATATTAATAATCACCACATAAACACCCACCACCAGGTACAACACCGCCATGAACGGCACCATCACCTGCGTCACGTTGGCGATGCGCCGCACTCCACCGAAAATAATCAGCCCCGTGATAACCACCAGCACCAACCCCACCGCAAATTTCAACTGTCTGCTGTCGCTGCCCACGGATGTGGCGATGGATTCCGCAATGGAATTCGCCTGAATTGCGTTATATACAAACCCAAACGTGATGGTGATAGCCACCGCGAAAACATACGCCAACCAGGGTGCCTTCAGGCCACGGGTGAGATAGTAGGCCGGGCCGCCCCGGTACGTGCCGGTTTCTTCATCCCGGGTTTTCCACAACTGGGCCAGGGTGGCCTCCACAAACGCGGTGGCGCCACCAAGGATGGCCACCATCCACATCCAAAAAACAGCGCCGGGGCCGCCGGTGGTAATCGCCACGGCAACCCCGGCCACATTGCCGGTTCCAACCCGGGAGGCTGCAGAGATGGTGAAGGCTTTGAATGAGGAAATGCCTTGGTCATCATTGAGGTCGGTTTGTGGCGGGCGTTCCGCCACGGTTCGGAACATTTCTGGCAGCATGCGAATCTGAACGACGATGGTTCTGATTGCGAAATACAGCCCTGCTGCGATCAACAGCCATGGGATGAATAACCAGAGATTATTGTTGATGGTTTCGGTGACAAAGTTCTCTATGGCAAGCATGACGGGATTTTCCATGCGGCACATAATACCGGTTGTGTTAGGTGACGTCTAGACCTAAAAGCCAAGGTTATTGCGGTATGACCGCAACCGCACAACCCAAACTTATTCATAATATGCACAACTGCGGGCGGTGGTTGGAGCACCTATGGGGTGGTTTGGGTGGGTGATTAGCGTATGTGGTTCCAGCCCTCACCGCAGTGTTATTCGGGGATTTCCGAGGCTTGAGGCTGGAGGATCTCCAACACTTTTTCCGAGTCAATACCTTTTTCACTCTTAAGCGCTACTTCTTTAACGATGCCTTGTAAACCATGCAGCACTTCCGCGTGGGACATGCCGTTGATGCGGCTGGCCACCTGCGCCCAATCGCCATCCATAATATTAAAAGCAGCTAATTGTTTTTGTACCAATTCAATTGTTTCTTCATGGCCCGGGCACGTAAATTTCACCAACATGTCATACCGCCAAGTGGTATCAGATTGCGGAATCCAATCAGTGGTTTCCCCAATGATAATATTGTCGCTGGCTTCCACTTCCGGCAGGGTTAGCAACTCATCCAATAATGTATGGTCCTGCTTCCCCAACATGCGGAACACCACCACCGCCGGGGTGTGGGCAATCAATGTGAAGGCCGCCTGTATCTCCTTGATGGCGGTATCCGGGTTGGGGTTCAAAAAGAGCTGGCAGAATGGCAGATTCAACTCCCCCGCCAGAGCCTTGGCCGCCAGGGTTTTACCAGTGCCGGAAGGGCCGGTGAACAGCAGCCGGTGTGTGGGTGTTAAACCGAGTTCCTCTAATTTGTCCCACTGGTGGTATTCCGTGACAATGTTGGCCAATTGTTCCATCACTTGGGGGCTAAGCACCAAGGAATCAAAGGTGACTTTGGAGCTGCTGGTGTAGAAATGCGGGTCGGTGCTGAGCTCATTCTTGGTGGTGGTGGCGATGTTGGCCTTGGAGTGTCGGGGTTGCCCATCAAGCAGACTACGCAACTCGCGGGCGTTTTCTACGCCACCCACGTGATCAGCCTCTGCGGTTGCCGCCATGACAACAGCATTGAATTGGTCGTTATCGCCGGCAGTGTGGCTGGTGATGAGTTCTTTTAGTTGTTCGAAAGACAGCATAATAACGTCAAGTCTAACTAAAATGCGGGCGGGTATTTGCGCTTTTCTTACGGTCCCTTGCACCACCCCGTTAACGGTCCCTTACCCAGCCCC
>JAUMZY010000005.1 GCA_030527885.1 Corynebacterium sp. | reverse complement strand
TGCTTTCAGCTGGTGGTGTTGTGGTGCCCTCAGCTGATTCGGTGGAAGATTCCGATGTAGTTGATGCGTCTTGCGCAACAGCAGATGGAACCAAAGTCAAACCACTAGCGACGAGAGCCGCTGAAGTCAAGCTAGCGATGGAAAGTTTGACTGCTTTTCCACTGGTCAAATTTTTCTTCATGTTCATATAACTTTCTCTACAGACAATGAACAATAAAACTACAAGGTGTTTAGTTGTAGTTTTAAGTATTTCAACAAGAAAGCCTCGGAGAAACTAATAACAATTGCTAACAAATTAGCGCATTGCCTAGAACCTCACTGGCTCTACAACATGAGCCTAAAACAATGCAAAGCGAAGTGCAATATAAAGCATTAGCACTTCATGCTATAAAGCACCTGGTAGACCAGGTGCTATTTACAACAAATGTATTTTTATAGCCGCTATCATTATGCCTATTTCATATGGTAATAGCCAAAGAATGGATAACAATTAGACAATGGTGAAACCATTATATTTCTGAGATTTAACAGTGCATAAAATTAGCAGCAGGTTTACTTTTTACCCCCATATGGACGCATTAAGACTAAGAAATAGGTATACCCAACCTGCGGATGTATCCCATCAAAACACGGACAGGTGCCCCAAGAATCAAAATTCAACCCCACCACACAGCACAAAAAGTTATAATTAGTCATATTTCTCATAGGGCCAGCCACTCTAATACATCAAAAATCATCTAAATATAAAAGAATGATATTGTTTGCATATGTGCTACCGGGCTTAATCATTAGCTTTTGCGGTGATCAAAAACACTGAACAGCTATAGCCAAACTGGGCCCACATCAGCCCCCAACCCCGATGGGTATTAAGCTAATTCCCCACTAAAAACACTAAAAATACTAAAAACAACGATGCTATCCGCAGGAAAGTCTACAGTAATTTTCGTGCGTAACCACACATTCCAATTACCGTAAACGCCCAAAAGTTGCTGTGTCGTCAAGCCATCAGCCCATCAACGCAGTTGTAGCGACAACCAATTGACCGGAATGCCATAGCAAGCGTGCCAACCAGGCTAAACGTTAGGGCATCACGCCCAACATCCCGGAATCAGATTGGTTTTCTATCCCCAAACCATCAAATGGTTCCGGTGAAGGTGAAACCGCCGCTTCCAAGCCCACATCAGTCAAAACCATTACCGAATGAGTTCACCCACGACCTACACGTTTAAAAGGCAATATGATGCTTGCAAACTGGAAAATCTGGCAATTCTGGCAAGGAAACTTCTGGAACAAAAGCGCCGTTACATAATCACTCCTTTGCGGGATTCCCCGGCCCTAAAATCCGCGTGGCTCATTGCACTGTTGTATTTTTATTAGCGCTACTTAAGACTTGATTGTTTGCCATATATGCGGGCATTATTGGTGGTGGTATTTCGCCAGCTAAAAGATGCATTTCTGCTTCTTATTCCGTTAGAAAACCGATTGATGCCTCCCAACCAGCCCTACCCCAGCCTCCCGCAGCACCCACCAGTACCCCAACCACGCTCATCAACAGCCTCAGGCCTCCGAACATTGGGCATGGCTACTGTGGTCGTCGACAAGCGAGAAAGCAAGCAACATGCAGCCATGGGAAACGTATCAATCTTTAATCCAGCTATAACGAGGAAGTCATAATGAGTTTGTACCCAGCAGATTTTGTGGAGCACTACCAGCGGGAAGGCTTGTGGACCGCCGACACCTTCACCACGTTTTTCGCTGATCTGGCGGAGAAGTATCCAGATAATGAGGCAGTGGTTGGCCCGGATTACGCCGGCACGCAGCACCGATTCACTTACCAAGAGTTACAGGCCAAGATTTCGCAGGCTGCACACGTTTTAGCTGGTCGCGGTATTGATCGGGCGGATTACGTGGTGGTGCAGCTGCCCAATATCGTGGAATATGTGGTGGCGATTGGGGCTGTGTTTAGCCTGGGTGCGCGGCCGGTATTTGCCTTGCCGGCGCATAGGAAGACGGAGCTCACGCATTTCATTGGGCAGTCAGAGGCGAAGGCTTTGATTACTACGGGCGTGTGGAATGGTTTTGATCACTGTAAATTAGCCTGGGAGCTCAGCCACGATTTTGCAGGTCTTACGGTGTTTATTGTGGGCGATGATCCGCAAGAATTTTCGGATTTCGCGCTGGGCGCATGGGCAGCCACAACACCAAGCACCCCGCAGACACAAGCCACAGACCCCACCGATATAGCCTTTTTGCAGGTGTCGGGCGGCACCACGGGCACGCCGAAGTTGATTCCCCGCAGTCACGCCGACTACCTCTATTCAGTGCGTGAATCCGCACGTATTTGCGAACTCTCGGAGGCGACGCGGTTCCTCGTAGTGCTGCCGGTGTCGCATAACTTCACCATGAGTTCACCAGGCATTTTGGGGGTGTTGTGGGCGGGCGGCACCATTGTGTTGTGCACGGACCCCACCCCTTCGTCGGCCTTCAAACTGGTTAAGGAAGAAAAAATCACCCTGTGCGCGTTGGTGCCACCGTTGGCATTGGCGTGGTTGGCGTTGAACCAAGTGCTCAAACCCGACCTCAGCACCTTGGAAGTGTTGCAGGTGGGTGGTGCAAAGTTCACGCCGGAATCGGCCAAGCGGGTGCAGCCTGAATTGGGCTGCCGCTTGCAGCAGGTCTTTGGCATGGCTGAGGGGTTGGTCAATTACACCCGGCCCGAGGACAGCGAAGAATTGGTGGTGATCACGCAGGGCCGCCCCATGTCGCCTTTTGATGAGGTTCGGGTGGTTGATGAGGATAATAATGATGTGCCGTCGGGGGAACGCGGCCGGCTGCTCACCCGCGGCCCCTACACCATCCGCGGGTATTTCCACGGCGCTGACCAGGCTTCTTTCACCGAGGATGGTTTCTATGCCAGCGGTGATCTCGTGCGACAGCTACCGTCCGGGCATCTCATCGTGGAGGGCCGCGATAAAGACCAGATCAACCGCGGCGGGGAGAAGATTTCTGCGGAAGAGATTGAGGATCAATTGATCTCGCACCCCTTGGTTTATGACGCAGCCATCATCGCAGTGCCCGATGCTGTTCAAGGCGAGCGCAGTTATGCTTTTGTGGTGCGCGCTACCGGCAGCGATTCGGCTGAGTCTGATTCGCTTGTCGATGCCCCCAGCTCCCCCGATAATGGCGCTGGTCTTGATGCTGCGACTTTGCGGAATTATTTACGTGATCGTGGGGTAGCCGAATACAAAATTCCCGACTATTTTGAATTTGCGGAAGCCTTCCCGACGACGGGTGTGGGTAAAACAAATCGTAAAGAGCTGCGCCGAATTGTGCAGCAGTATGTATCGTCGAAAAACGCTAAGGAGCAATAATGACGGAAACCAAAATTCTAGCGGACGTAGCAGAAACCCTAGGCACTACGCCTGATGCCCTGGATCCGAAGGCGAACCTGGCAGACCTGGGTTTGGATTCCCTGCGGTTAATCATGCTGGTGGAGAAATGGCGTGCCGAGGGCGCGGATGTGGATTTTCAGCAGATCCTCACCCACGCAACATTAGAAGAATGGTTCGAATTGCTCAAGAGCTAATATGACTATATTTTATACTGATGAGCAGGTTATACAGCTAGTTTCCGATAGTGATAATCCCGAACATACTTGGGAAAGCATTCGGAAACAAGGCACCCCGCTGGTGGATGAAACATCCATACGCATGACGTTCCTCTTCGACGCCGGCCACATCACTACCACTGACGATGTGGAATCCGTGCATGTGTGGATCAATCGACTCACCGACAAAGAGCGCGTGGAGCAGGGATTTATGACGAACATCCCGAACACCACTTTTTGGGTTCGGACGATTGAAGTTCCGCCGAGTTTGCGGGCTGCCTATTGCTTCCGAATCAACGCCGGCGCGCACCGGCCGCCGGGCTATAACAAGTACCCGCACCAGCATGATCCGCATTCCCGCAGTGGTCACCTGGTTCTGGAGGGCACCCGGGGGTTATCACTGCTGCAAGGCAAGGGTGTGGCCGCGGAGTCCATATGGCAGCGGGTCGATCTGACCCGCCCCAGCCGAGTAACCACCGATTCGGTAGCGGGCATGCCAACTGCTCTGTATACGCCAGCGATTCCGCACAAAGATTTGCCGCTGGTGATTCTCATTGATGCTGACGTGTGGTTCCCGCGATTGAAACTGGATCAGGTGTTGGATTATTTGATTGTTCAGGGCCACATTCCCGCATGCGCGGTACTGGGTGTTGGGTTTGCCGACCCCGCTGAGCGGCGCACCACGTTGGGCGCCAACGATGAATTATCACGCACGTTGATTACGACCATTCCGGAATACGCCAAGCAGCAGGCCCGCACCTTGGGGCATAGCATCGCTGATGATGCCTTGGTTATTGCGGGTCAAAGCCTTGGTGCGTTTACTGCCTTGTGGACTGCCCTGCAGCATCCGCATGATGTGCATGCTGTGGTGGCAAGTTCGCCATCGTTGTGGTGGCGGCCGGAAGCTGGGTGCAATCCGGGCGATTTGCATATGCTCAATGTGCCGTGGTTGGTGGATCAAATTTTGCACCATGATGCACCGGCGGATGCTTTGCCACCGACGTTTATGGATGTGGGTGTGCGGGAAGGCATGTCGGTGGCGCACATGCATGGTTTGTGTTTAGCCATGGAGCAACGCGCCTGGGAACATCATTTCGATGTTTATGATGGCGGGCATGATTTTGCCTGGTGGCGGGAGGCTCTCACCGTCCGATTAGGTCAAGCGCTTCGCACGTTGCCCCCTGCAAATGTCAATTACAACTAAGGATTAGCCACCATGACCACTACCACCCCCTCCAACACCACAACGTCGCCGTTTGTGTTGAGCCCCGGCCAACGCGCCATCTGGTTTGCGCAGCAAACCAACCCCACCAGCACGGAATATCAGTGCGCCGAGCTGCTCACATTCGAGGGATCCGACGTGGATACAGAGCTGTTAGCTGCGGTGATTCGGGATTGTTTGGGTGGCTTGCGGGTGTTTCAGGTGGATTATGATGATCCGTACCATGCTGCGGATTGGCCGCAGACTGTGTCTGTAACGTTCGCGGAGCTTGCGGATGATGTAGATCTGCAGCAGTGGGCGGCGCAGCAGATTATTGAGGTGACGGATCCGGCGTTGCGTGGTGAAACGCTGACGAAGCATTGGATCATGACCACCCCGAGCGGCAAGGCGGTGTGGTTAGCGCGGTTCCATCACATTACGGGTGATGGTTTTGCGATTAACGCGCTGTTGAATTGGTTGGGTGGGGTTTATAGTGCACGGTTGGCTGGTGGTGTAGAGCCGGAATGTCCGCTGAATTGTGATTTTTCTGGTGTGCCGGATGAGCCGGTGGCGCCAGAGGTGGCGGAGTATTGGGCGCAGGCTGGGGTGCGGGCACCGGAGTCGATCATGTCGGAGACACCGGCGGATGATGTGATGGTGATGGCGAGTGCTGTGGTGCCTGTTGCGGTGCGGGAGCAACTGCGGAGTTTTTACCTTGGTGATCTGAACTTATTGGCGGAATTGGTGCTGCAGTATGTGTTGGCTTTTGATGCGCCAGATGCTGAGCGGTGGGCGGTGGGATTGCCGTTGATGAATCGGCCAATTGGCCAGAAGTTGGTTGATTTGGCGCCACAGGTTGCGGTGTTGCCGCTGGTGGCGGAGCTGCAGTATGGCGATAGTATTGATTTTGATGTGAATGCGACGCGGAAGCACGCGAATATTCGTACGGATCAGTTGCGGCAGGTGTTGGGGGTGCGGGATCCGCGGCAGCATGTGCTTGGTCCGCATGTGAATTTTCGGCCATTTACACCAAAGTTTTCGTTTGGGCCGGCGGTTGCTTACTTGACGACGATTTCTGTCGGGCCGATTAATGATTGTGAGTTTGTGTTTCAGTCGCTGCCTCATGGTGATTTAGAGGTCATTGTGATGGCGCGGGGTAGTAACTTGCAGGGGGATGTTTCAACGCATGCGCGGCGGCTGGCGAATATGTTGTCGCGGTTGCCGGAGCATACGTTATTGAAACGGTTGCCGATTGCTACGGATGCGGAGTTGACAGAAATTGCTGCTGCTAATGAGACTGAGCACCCGGTGGAACTGCATAATCTACCGGAGATGATCCTTACACAGCGCACTAACGCAGAATCGCTGCCGGTTCTGGGTCGACCCATGCTGGGGGTGTGGTCGGAGTCGGATGGTGCGTTTATGTGGCGTTTGTGGGCACAGGTGTCGGATGCCGTCGACAAGCGAATAGCTGTGCTGCAGCAGGATGTGCGGGTGAAACCTGGGCACGTGGTGGCAGTGCATGTGGCGCGTAGTGAGGAATTTTTGTTGGCGGTGGCTGCTGCGGCGCAGTTGGGGGTTGCATGGTGCCC
Source organism: Corynebacterium sp. (assembly GCA_030527885.1). Classification (GTDB taxonomy): domain Bacteria; phylum Actinomycetota; class Actinomycetes; order Mycobacteriales; family Mycobacteriaceae; genus Corynebacterium. The sequence continues at coordinate 95,909 of JAUMZY010000005.1, read as the reverse complement.
GATTGATCCGGATTTGCCGGCTGAGCGTAAGGCGCAGATGTTGGCGAGTTGTCAGGCTGCGGCGGTGATAACGGTGGAGCCGATAGAAACGGACATCACGGTGGTTACTGCCACGGATGCTGGTTGGGTGGTGTCGCAGCGTGCGGAGCTACCGGCTGCGGGGGATCCGGAGTTCGCCTATATTTTGTTTACTTCTGGTTCGACAGGGACGCCGAAGGCGGTGGCGGTGTCGCAGCAGGGAATTGTGAATCGGCTGCTGTGGATGTGTGAGTATTACAGCATTGATCACACGGATCGGGTGTTGCATAAAACACCGAGTTCGTTTGATGTGTCCGTGTGGGAATATTTGCTGCCGTTCACCATGGGGGTTCCCACGGCTATTGCAGCGCCGCAGGCACACCGTAATCCGGAGGAGTTGGCGCAGCAGTTGCAGGCGGGTGGCATTACGGTGTGCCATTTCGTGCCGTCGGCGTTGAAGGCGTTTCTGGGGTATGCGGATTACGCTGGAGTGGAATTGCCGGATTTGCGTGCGGTTATTACGTCCGGGGAGGCACTGGATGTAGGGGTGGCGAATCGGTGCCGCAGCATGTTTGGGGTGGATGTGCATAATTTGTACGGCCCGACAGAGGCCGCTATTGACGTGACGGCACATACGGTCACTGATGCTGATCGCATTGTGCCGATTGGGGCGCCGGTGTGGAATAACCGCATTTATGTGTTGGATCGGCTGGGGCATCCAGTACCACCAGGGGTGCCGGGGACGTTGTTTATTGCTGGTTGCCAGGTGGCTTTAGGTTATGTGGGACAGCCAGAGTTGACGGCGCAGCGGTTTGTGCCAGACCCCTGGCATGAAGGCGAACAAATGTACGATTCCGGGGATCGGGCTTATTGGCGTGACGGTGAGCTGTACTATTTAGGCCGGCTGGATAATCAGGTGAAGTTGCGGGGGCAACGCCTGGAACTGGGCGAAGTGGAAAGCGCAGTCAGTGCCGTACCTGGGGTGGCCCAGGCAGCCGTGGCCATCAAGGAGGTTGGGGGCGAAAAGACCTTGGTGGCGTATTGCGTACCCACCCAAGACACCGACCAGGCAGCACTACCCGCAACGGTCACGAATGCCACAAAGGCCGTTTTGCCTGCGTTTATGGTGCCGAGCTTCATGTTCATTCTTGATGAACTTCCCATGACGCGCAATGGAAAACTGGATGCCCCGGCGCTACCATCCCCGGTGGCGCAGCCGGCTGAGATTACGGTGGAGTGCACGCCGACGGAGCGTCACGTCATGGAGGTTTTCACTGAGGTTTTGGGCACTCCGGTCACAGATCCCGGCGCGAATTTCTTTGCGTTGGGTGGTAGTTCGTTGAGTGCGGTGACGTTGGCGTTGGCGTTGGAAGGGGTGAGTATCGCTGATGTGTTCGCTCATTCTACGGTGGAGGCGTTGGCGCAGTTGATTGATGCGCCGGGGTTGGCTGGTGATGGGTTTGCCGAGGTGTTGACGTTGCATGCGCATCAGTCGGGTACGCCGGTGTTGTGTTTTTATCCGGCTGGTGGGTTGAGTTGGTCGTATTCGACGTTGGTGGGGGCGTTGGCTGCGGTTGGGTTTACGGGTGGGGTGTATGGTTTTCAGGCGCCGGGGATTCTTGATGTGGAGCGGCGGGCGACGAGCATTGTGGATTCGGCTGCGCGGATTTGTGAACATGTGAGCGATTTGGGGCATGATTCGGTGGTGTTGGTGGGTTGGTCTGTTGGGGGTGTGTTGGCGCATGAGGTGGCGCGGCAGTTGCAGGACCGGGGTGTGGGTGTTGGGAAGGTGATTTTGTTGGATGCGTATCCGGCGGAGGTGTGGCAGAAGTTGCCGGCGCCGGATGATAAGCAGTTGTGGCAGGGGGTTTTGGCGATGGCTGGGATTACTTCTGATGCGGATTTGAGTCCGGATGAGGTGGTGGCGGCGATGCGGTCGCGGGGTGGGGTGTTTGCGGAGTTGCCGGTGTCGGCGTTGGATGGGATTCGGACGATGGTGAAACATAATGCGTTGTTGATGCGGGCTCATGAGTCGAATTTTTATTCGGGTGAGGTGGTGCATTTTACGGCGGATGCAGAGAGTGCGGAGCGGGATCCGCGGTTGGTGGTGTCGGCGTGGGAACCATTTGTACAGTCGGTGGTGGCTCATCATGTGCCGGTGCGGCATCCGGGCATGGTGAGTTTGGCGGTGTTGGAGCAGGTGGCTGGGATTATCGTGCGGTGAGGTTGGGGTGTTGCCACAGCATGGTGATGGGTAGGAGGTATTGCCAGCCGTGGTATTGGCGCATGTGTAGGCCGGTGTGCAGAATGACGCCGGCTATGACTTGGTCGCCGAGGATGTGTTTGAGGCGTTCCATGGTTTTGAATTTGTCTTTGGTGGGCCAGGGTGTGGTGATGACGTCGATGAGGATGACCCGGCCGTCGATAAGCTCTAGTACGATGTCGACTCGGGTGCCGTCGCGGGTGCGGAAGTGTTTGAGGAGTGCGGGGGTTGTGCTCCAGGTTTGTTGGATGAGTAGTTGTTGGATGACGAATTGTTCTAGGAGTTGTTGGAAGTAGTATTCACTGGTGGGGAGGTTGATTTCGCCTGCGCTGAAGCCAATATTGTGGGTGTTAAGTCCGGTGTCGAGGAGGGTGCTTTTGGCGGCGCTGACGGAGCGTTTGCTGGCGGCGCTGTGCCAGCCGGGGAGGTCGATGAGTATGTGTGCGATGCGGAGGATGAGGAGGGCGCCGTGGGTTTCGCGTTCGGTGATGCCGAGTTTGCGGGCGAGGTGTGATTGGATGATTTCGGTGACTGGGGTGCGGGCGAGTTCGCGGACGATGCGGGTGAGGATGTCGGGGCTGATGCGGGTGCAGAGGGTGGACATGTAGTTGCGGTACCAGCGGGCTTGGGTTTTGGTGGTGGCGGCGGTGAGTGGGGCGGGCATGCTGCCGCGGGTGGCGCGGAGGGCGATGGCGAATTTGTAGCCGGCGATGTCTCTGGCTCGGGTTTGAATGTGGATGGTGGGGTTGGTGCATATCCAGGTGGCAAAGTCTTCTGGGGTGGGTTGTTCATCAATTTCGCCTTGGCTAAGCGGCCGCACCACAATGCTGGGAATGTCGGCGGGGAGGTTACCGCGGCCGGCGGAGTCCACGATGAGGAACTGTCCGGGGTGGGTGCGGGCTGCGGTGCGCAAAATGGGTAGCAGTTCGGGCACGTAGTGGATGCCGTCGAACACCACGGGTCTATCGGGGGTTAGTTGCGTGGGATTGGTTTTGGCGGTGATGTAGGTGGTGGGGTTTTCGAGGTTGAGGATGGGGGCGCCGATGGTGGCTGCCACTCGGCGGGCTATATTGCTTTTGCCTACTTGGGGTGCGCCCTGGATTGCCACGATGGGGTTGGTTGCCAACGCTTTGTGCACTATGTGGGTGGCAAATCGGTTTTTCATGGGCGACATAGTGCCGAGGATACTAGGTGTACATATACGTTGGGGTTATCATTCCTGCTGGTCATCTGGGGGTTGTGGGGCTTAGCTTTTCGACGCCGCCACGTGCGCCTACTGTGGATAGCACACGTCTTCCCCTACCAGATCAGGGACTTTCTTAGCAATGATGACTACTGATGCCGCCCCATTGTACGCGGTGGAATTCACCACCCAGAATCGAACTATTGTGCGCCTCATGAGTGAGGCTGCGATTCCCGAGGAAGTTCTCTTCCTCCGGGCAGTAGGCCTCACAATGGGAAACGCAACCCCCATCAGTCATGCGAATAAACTTTCTACCTCATTCCCGGCGCCGGATGCCACGCAACTCCCCCAGGCCCGGACAATCATCATAGCGTTGGACTGGGTGCGCAACCACGCCCTGTACCAGCAAGAGCAGATCAAACCTTACGTTGATGCGACCCGCATGGACCTGCCTGATTTGGCGCCAATGTTCCTCACCGAAGTGGCCCGCATCTTGGCACACGATGGGGCGACTTTTTATGCCCGCCAGTACTTCGCTGAGGCCTTGGAAACCGCAGTCACGCAGCGGATTCCCCTCAACATGGAGCAGCACATGCAGGTGTTTAGCGAGTTCAGCGCCCTGAATCTGGTGGGGGCGAAGCATTTACACTGGGAGGCCCAACTGACGGCGTTGCACCTGGAGCCGCGCCAGGCGTTTGATTATTTCCTCCAACTGAACGTGGCCCACATGCGGGCGGGCCACGAGGAGTACCCGAATTTACCGCACGATTTACGCCACCTGGGTCAGGCCGCCGGCCTGCACCACACGGAGGTGGATCGGATTTTAGTGGCCAACACCCTGCGGCCGCCGGGGTTTGCGGCCTTCGTAAAAAGCATCCGCAAGCCCCTCATCGCGCTGGTGCGGGATACGCCGGAATACCAGGAGTATTTGCTTGCCCACCAGCCGGTGGGCTTGAGCAGGCATGACTACCTGGACATTCTGCGGCGCGCTAGGATCGTCGATAAGCTGCCGTGACTATTCGCTTGTCGACGCTTCCATCTCCGAGAGCTTCGGCATGGCCCGCAGCGCCGGGCTGAGGATGCTCAGGGCGCATGCCACGGCGCTGGCAGCGATCACCCAAGCCATGGTTGGGGTGAAGCCGAACTGTTCCAGGGTGAAGCCAGCCAACCACATGCCCACGGGTGAGAGGATCATGCCGGGCACCCCGGATGCGGTGAAGACTTTGCCCACGTGGGCTTCATCGCTGACTGCCAGGGTGTATGAGGTGATGGCGGAGTTCATGGCGGGCAGGGCCACACCGGACAGCACCACGAGGACAGCTGTCAGCCAGAAATACGTGATGCTGAAGATCAGCGCCACATACGTCAGGATGAAAATCAGCAGCGCTGCCTACAATAAGGTGGCGAGGGTGAAGCGGTGCGTCAGCTTGCCGACGAGCGGCGCACCCAACAACACACCAGCCCCAAAGCAAGACATCATCACGCCGATCATCCAGGAGGAGGTGCCGTTCTTCTCTAGCTGGGCCAGCAGGATGAAGGAAACCGGCACCACACCCAGGTTAGCGATGGAGGCGATGTACATGAGGTGCCGCAGACCGAGGTCTTTGAAGACTAGGACAAATCCGGTTTTTACGTCCTGGAGGAAGTCGGTTTCTTCGGCTTCTTCGTTCTCATCAGTTTTGGCGTCTCGGACCTTCGGCACCAGGAACATCGCCACGAGGTGCAGCAGAGATTAAATGCCAAATGCGATGTAGCTGCCCAGGCTGAAGAGCGCGCCGCCGATGGGTGTGCCAATCAGGCCGGTGGCGGAACCGCGGGCCTCGGTGACGGCGGTGGCTTCCCCGAATTGTTCCGTCGGGACGATGCGCTTAAGGATCACAAATTCACTGGGCCCGTCAATGGAACCAACTGTGGCGCTGATGATCGACAGGATAGCAATCAGCACCACGTTGGCGTTATGCGTCCACAAGAGGAATGCGAGGAAACCCCACCACCACACAAATTCCAGGCCAAAGCTCAGCCGCAGCAAAAAGGTGGGATTGATGCGGTCGGCAAGGGCGCCGGACATGATGCTGGCGATGGTGCTGGCAGTGATGGCGAGGGCGGAAACCAAGCCCGCTTGGGTGGCCGACCCAGTGAGTTCCAGGATGACCAGCGGGATGAGGATGTACGCGATGGTGCCACCCATCTCGTTGAAGGAATAAGCTGCGGTGAGTCGTTGAAACGCAGAGTTTTTACGCAAAGATTTTTGCATGATGGTTTCTCCTGATGCGCGCAGGCAAAAATAGGGCCGCGCGCATCTGATAGATGATGCAATGTAAAAACACCCATGCCCAAAACAAGGCAAACATAAAACAGGGTGCACTCCCCCAGGCTTAAACACCGCCATACTGTAGGCGGGCCTGGGTGTCATGACAGCGTTCAGCACCATGTGGGCCGATGACAGGCCCTACCGATGGTGCTTATCACACCGCTGGTTTTTACATTGGCAGTTCTAACATTTCAGTGTCCTTAAACCATCACTTTTAGTGTGAATACGATAATAATTTTTGGGGTAATAGAAGTCAAGGGATTCGCTAGAAAAATTAGCGATAGCCGCGGCTTTGCGATTCATACAATGCCACATAATGCGGGCATACGCCGGGTCGCATGAGGTCATCATGAATGCCCAAGCCGACAAGTTTTCCTTGGTCAAGCACCATGATGGTGGTGGCTTGGCGGGCGGTGCCGAGTTGGCGCGTAATCACGAACCGAATATGGTCGGGTGCCACTGGGCTGGTGAGCAGCGAGTCGGTGACTAGTGCCGCGTTGGCCGGATCCAGGGCTGCATTGGCTTCATCGTAAACCTGTATCACAGCATCAGTGCGTAACTGGGCGCGGGCGATGCTGATGCGTTTCCACTGGCCACCTGATAGCCCCCGTTGTTGTGCCTGGGGTTGTGGATGCAAGAAGGTGCTCAGTGGCTCCAGGTTGAGATGTGCTTTGGCCAGGGCTGCGCGGGTTTGTTCCGCCTTTGCAATGGTTTCGTCAGCAACGACCAACCCCACGCCGATGTTATTAGCCACGGTGGCAGGAAGCCGTGCGCCTTCTTGCGGCACCATGGCTGCCTGATCGTGTGGCGGCACGTGAATGCTGCCGGATGTTGGGGTACGTAAACCAAGTAGCAGGGCACCCAGGGTGGTTTTTCCTGAACCATTTTCGCCAACGATGGCGACGGTTTGGCCGAGCGGCAAGGTGCAGGACACATCATGCAGCACAGTATGCCCATCAAGAAAACTATAGAACACATGATCTAAATTAATGTTCTTATCACTGTGCAGCACTAAATCAGGCAACATGACCGAATCATCAAGGCTGATCAGGTTACACCACCGCACCACTGCCCTATCAGTGCCTTCAACCATGCGCATGGTGTAGTACAAGATTCCGCCTGTACGTGCGAGTCGCACCAACACGAATGCAGCCGCAGCCATGGCGGCCACTGAGGCCATGCGCATCACCAAAAACAGGGACAACCCCAACCCCACAGTTGCCAACAGCGCACCGGCAAGCTCCACCAGGAAGATAAGGCGGGTAGCTTTGCGTTGCGGGGCAAGCCACTGCTTTCCTAGGCCAGCAATCTTCGCGCGATAAAACTCAGTCCCACCCAGAAGCCGCAGTTCATCACCACTGCGGCCATGCACCACCGGCTGGAGAAGCGCATCAATGCGAGCCGCATGCGGGGCAGCATCATCTATAGCCCGCTCCGCAATGCGTTGACTCCGCACACCCAAGTACACCTGCGGCAACGCCAACAATGGGGCGAGGAACAACCACGGGCTCACCAGGAACGCGGCAGCGAAAAGACTGAAAACACTGGTCAGATTCACAAGCGCCACAATCCACACGTTGAGGCTACGCCCCACCGCACCTTGCTGGTGTTTCAGTATTGTCAGGTAGTGGGCACAGGCTGGTTGTGCTAGTTCTTCGATGGTGTGCACCGCCCCGAGCGCCCGAATCGTACTTTCATCAACCACCTGGGTGAGGGCGTCGATAAGCCGCAAGCGGGCACTGGTGACACACGCACTAATCAGAGTTACCGCCCCAGTGAGCAGGGCTAACGCAACCGCTTCCAGGCTGGCTGTTCGCACATCATGATGCAACAGCACGGTGACGATGCTGTGAATCAACTACGCCTGGAAGAAAACAAGCAGGCTGCTTGCCACTTCCAAACTCACGCCAAGGCAGGCGCCGGGAGCACGGCGCCAGGCAAGACGCACAAGGAGCATGATGCGCACTGACCGGGTGTGAAATAGGCGCGATAAGCTGCGGATATCTTCAAGGGTAAGGGGCTGATTACGTGCCATGGATGGTGCTCCGCTGGGTGGTGTACGCTGTGGCGTACATGCCGTCTATCTGCATGAGTTCATCGTGTGTTCCGAGGGCTTCGATGCGGTCGGAGTTCAGCACAATGATGCGATCAGCGTCCATGAGAATCCCCAGCCGGTGCGTGGACATGACGATGATGAGCTCGGGGAATTGAATGCGTATGTCCTGCAATAATGCGGCAATCTGTTGCTCTGCGCAGGCGTCCAGCGCGGCGAATGGTTCATCCAACACCATGACGCGGCGCCCCGCAATGACATGGGCATGTGCGCGAGCGATGGCCAAGCGTTGCCATTGTCCACCGGATAATCCAGCACGCGGATCGTCATGCACGCTCAAACCATACGAATCCAACAGGTGTTCTAATGTGACGTTATCGCTTAGACTGCTTTCCGCAAGGGAAAGAGGGAAGCGCGGCGGATCCTGCAACACCATGACGGGTGGAGTACTCGTGATTATTCCGCTTGTGGGTGGGATGAGTCCCGCGATGGTGCGCAGCAAAGTTGTCTTTCCGGCCCCATTAGGCCCGACCAGGCCGATGAACTCGCCGGAGCGCAAAGTGAGTGAAATACCAGAGAGAATTTCTCTTTCACCTGCGACAACACTCACATCATTGAGCACAATTGATGCGGTTTTGGCGCCAGCATCGGAGTGAGGCACCGAAGAATCAGGCGGCAGGTGCGTCATAGTGTTGAGGGTGCGCCCGGCGCGTGCCACTGCTACCCCAGCGTCACTGGTGGGCCCGGCACCTTCGAAGGCGAGGAGCACAGGGATGATGGCGGCGATGAGCCCCGGACCGACGACACCATTGGATATATCGAATACAATTTCTATGCAAGCCCAGGTGATGGCTTCCATGAGAAGGATGGTGCTGAGCACCAAGATCCCGAGGGTGCGGCCGCGCGCTTGGGTGGCTTTGCGGAGTTTCTCTGCGGCGTGCGCAGCGTACAGGTGGGCGAGGAAACCATAGGTCCGGAAGTGAATGGATTCCCCATTGGAATTGTGGGTAGCGTGGTGCAGGATGCTGCGTGCAGCGTAGGCATCGATGTCATCGTCAGCGACATCGGCAACCAGCCACTTTTTGAACACGTAGCCGTTGAGAATGAAGGCCAGGAGAACAACGCTGGCGACAAGGAGGTTCCACCGCGCCACTGTTATAAAAGCCACGAGGGCGCTGATGCGTAGGGCCAGCACGGTGGTGGCGAAGGTGGCGCAGTCCCGGAACCACCATTGGGGTATATTATCGTCGACTTGGCGTGCGCGTTCATCGTTCCTGGTTGATAGCTCCACGATGGTTTCTTTGCCGAGCGCTAGGAAGTCGAATTGCAGTTTCTGCGCCAGGAAATCCGTCAGTGGGGTCATGAGGGTGGGCAGCATGATGGCGGCGAATACTTGGGTGCTGCCGCGGCTGCTCAGTGCGTCAATGATGCTTCCCAGCAGCGGGAAGATGAGCACCGTGAGCGTCGCAGAGATCAGCGTCAGAGTGAATAAGGCGGCGGTTGTGCCGGGGCGCAGGCGTAGGGCATTGCAAGGAGTCCATGGGATCACCTCACCGGCTGTGCCAATGGCGTAATGAGACTGAGCATACGTCATTGTCTCATTAGTTGCTCTACTTTATTTGCTTTTCGACGCTTCCTAGCAGCCACCCTGGGTTAGGAGTTTTTCTTGAGGATTTTGAGGACAATTGCAAGAATGGCGATGAGTAGTCCGGGAATGATCAGCCAGATTCCAATACCTAACAGACTGATGAGGATCTCCATAAGCCCCATGACATGCTCCTATGTTTGAGGGTTGTACAAGGTACTGCTTCCCTGCATTCCCCGGTCCGCACACAACCATAAAAGCGGTGGGCAATGGTACCGGGGAAGCATAAGCTGTGCGCGTAGTGACACAACTTAACCCTGTCGTTTTCATTTCTTCAGTATGCGAACTAATAGTATGAACTTAAGATGCATCATTAAGATTATCAATCTTGGGCGAGAAAAAGCAGTGCTTTATCAGCTTGTTGTAAAAATGTAATATTTCAAATAGGTGTGCACTATTGAATAAATTCGGCCTTGCGGTGCGTTATCATATTAGCGATTGTTAATATTTAGTGGTCATTACATGATTTGCAGCAGCACAACGCACCCCGATGCCCCATAGGTAATACCATTTGATAGCCAACCCCACGGCACCCCCACCTGTCCCCAATTTGGAGTGTACACAGCGAGAGGCGTCGAAAAGCTTAGTTATTAACCGGATCCTTCTGCACCACTTCAATGTGGCTGGTGATGATGTCGGGGGCGGCGGCGCACAACGGATTAAGCAGCAGCAGTTTTGCAATCGTGGAGCTAGTGCTGTGTTCCTGCGGCCCAGCGTGCACGATCACATGGAACACAAAAACGGGATAATCCGCGTATTCTGCCTCAGCAGACCAGGTGCTAAAGATGTCCGCTATGCCATCATCCACGTCTGAAATAACCTCGTAACCAGCGTCTTTAATGGCTCGCAGGCGTTCTTGTTGTTGGTGGTGCACCGCTTCCACATCTTTGGGCGCGCACACGTATATCATCCGGCAGTACCAATGCATGTGAGGTACCCTACCCAAACGGTTAGCATTATTGCGGTACAACTTGCGGGTTTGTAGAAAATTTGCCGGATATGCTTGTCGATGCTACACCATGGGCGTCACAACCACATGGCTGGGAAACTCCATGGGTGATTCCCCCGCAGCATCATCAAGCTTCAACAGGTCGGCAACTTCCTGCACCGCAGATTCTGGCACCCGCGCAATGGTCGTGTAAAGAAAAGTCGTGTATTTATCACTGATTTCTGTCGGCACCGGGTCTGTGGTGCCCAGAATCTTCTGCACATACTGGCTAAAGAGCGGGCGCGATTCCCCCACGTCGAACTGATATTCGGAAGCATAAAGCACTTCGCATCGCTCCCGAACCTTGGGCAACAATTCCCGGTAACGGGCCTTAGCCTCCAGAAACCGCAGCGACTCACACACAAACACCGTGGTGTAGCACAAGGTCTGCATTGTGCTCCTTGTCCATCATGATAGGATTCTTGGATAAGATTGCAAGGACCAGCCTACATCACAAAGGTATCGGCTATGGACGATGAAATACGGCGGGACATCAACGTCACTGTTGAGCGAATAGATAAGTATAAATTCTTAATCACCAACAACGAAGATTACCCTGTAGATGAAATCGATATTCGCGCCGACTGGGGCGAACCACGAGCCTACGCCTGGGACAACCTGTGGATTCTCGGCTTCACCCCCTGGGTCATCATAAGTGTTGGTGAATCAATCATTTTTAACACTCCCGAAGCAGAGCGCTTCCGCCAGAATGTTCCCTTCGAAATATCGTTCGATCTTCTTATTCCCAGCCCTCGGGGACTCAACGAAATCACCCTATAAAAGCCCAAACCTGTACCCATAGAAAATCGGGGTGAAGATCACCCCGATTCATGCGGTTGGATTATTTAGCCCAGCCGATGCTTTCCTTAGGCAGGATGGCGAAGGAATAAGCACCATAATTGGCTAGTCCCTTCTTAACCGCAACCAGCTGCGGGCCATTGGCGTAGGGCAAAACGCCATACATCTTGACGGCTTCTTTTTCTAGCTCGTTAGCTTTGGCAATCTGCTCTTCCTGGTTCGGAATTTGTTGGAGCTCTTTGATCTTCTCATCAAATTCCGGAGTGCCTGTACCAGATTTATTCAGTGTGGAATCAGAACCGTAGTCTTGCTTGAAGTAAGCGACACCGAAGGGATCAGAGGAACCATAGCCTGATAGTAATACGTCAAAATCCTTTTCTGCCAGGACTCGTTGGAATTCTGAGCTTGGTTTTTCGATGATCTGCATATCCGCACCAAGATCCTTGAGCATCTTTTGCAATGCAATCGCGATGCTCTTGATGAGGGGATTGTCACCGAAGGACACGTAACGTAGCGTGAGCTTCTTGCCATCTTTTTCGCGGATGCCGTCGCCGCCGACCACCCAGCCGGCTTCATCAAGGAGCTGCTTTGCTTTTTCCTCGTTATACTTGATGAGCTCGCCGTAGTTGTCTTCGTAACCTGGTTGGGTTTGGTAGAGCAGTAAAGAACCAGGCAGCTTTTCGGTGTAGTCCAAACCATTGAATCGCAACTGAGCCAAGGTGCCGCGATCAATACCGGTGAAGATAGCTTCCCGTACTTTGCTGTCATTGAGCGTGGCTGCTTGGCTGTTAAGCGTTAGTAGTTCGTTGGCTGGTAATAGGGCGCCGCGAATATCAATGTTGCTCATGCCTTTAGCTACAGCAAGCGTGTCTTTAGTAGATGCGCCAGCTACATCGATTTCGCCGGATTGGAAAGCATTAATAGTGGCTTGGGCTTCCATTTGTCGGAAGGAAACCTTGTCCAGTTTTGGTTTGTCGCCCCACCATTTTTCGTTAGGCACGAAGGTGACATTGCCGCTGTTGTAGTCGAAGGTTTCGATCTTGAATGGACCAGCACCCCATTCGGGATGTGGATTCTTGATGTACCCTTCATTGAAGGTCTGTGCGTCAGCTACTGCTGGGTGTACAACATTGGCAAACAGGCCTTGCCACCATGGATATGGCTGCTTGAAGGTGACTACTGCTTGCTTTTCGTTTTCGCCCTGAGTGACGCTTTCAATGAGGTCATACCCATCGGTGCTATTGGCAACTACCTCTTGGTTCTCACCATTGTTGAACTTCCAGGTATTTTCAAAAGCTTTCCAGTCGATGGGAGTATCGTCATTGAAGATTGCATCCGGGTGGATGTCGTATGTGATGACGGTTTTACCATCAACTTCTTCATCTTTGACGTTGGTGAGGTAGGCGGGGTTAGCGTGCCAGGTGCCGTCACCATCGGAAAGCGTGAGCTGTGGGTTGTACCAGCGCCACAGGGTGGCGGTGCCAGCGGTGGCGTTACCGTGGAAGGTATTAGACTGCTCGGTGATTTCGGCAATTGAAAGCTTGAATTCTCCACCATCTTTAATCTGGTCGCGCTCTAGTGGATTATAATCGCCGGCAGGCTTGATCTGTACGCCACCAGCGGAATCTGTGGAGGCGGTCTTATTGGAAGAACTTGAACATGCACCAAGAATCAGCGCAGTCGCGGAAAGTAGCGCTACTACCGCTACTCGATATGGCTTTTTCACAAGGCCAACTCCTTTAAATAGGGGATTTTAGGATTCAGTAGAGTCAGATGATCCCGCGGTACCTGGGTCATACTTCACTCGCTTTTGTGTTCGAGCAACCTTGGGATCAGGAACTGGAATAGCTGACAACAAGGATTTTGTGTATGGATGTTGTGGATTATCGAAAATATCATCGACTAGACCAACTTCCACAAACTCGCCCTTATACATCACAGCTACTCGGTCAGATAGGTGCCGGATCACCGAAAGATCGTGAGCAACAAACAAGTAAGAGAGACCTAGCTTACGTTTCAGATCCTCTAACAAGTTTATCACACCAGCCTGGATGGATACGTCCAAAGCTGAGACTGGTTCATCCAGTACAATAACCGATGGATTTGTGGCAAGTGCTCGGGCCAAACCAATGCGTTGCCGCTGGCCACCGGAGAAATGGCCGGGGAACCGGTCGATTTGTGAGGCATCCAAACCTACCAGTGCCATGAGTTCTTGAACTCGCTTATTAATATCCCCGTCATAGCCCAAGGAGTACAGTGGTTCAGCAATTACTTCCCGCACTGTTAAGCGTGGATTCAGGGAACTCATGGGATCTTGGAACACAATTTGGATGTCTTTGCGGGCCTGGAGGCGTTGCCGTTTGGACATCTGGGAGGCATCTTGACCATTCAACACCACGATGCCTTTTTGTGGCTTGAGATCCATGATTTCTAGCAGAGTGGTGGTTTTACCACAGCCAGATTCGCCCACGATGGCCATGCATTCGCCTTCACGCACATCAAAGCTCACGCCTTTCACTGCCTGGAACACCCCCACTTTGCGCTTGAGCAGAGTGCCTTTCATGAGGGGATATTCCTTCTTGAGGTTATCTACATGCAGGGTGATTTTGCGTTCATCACGGGTTTTGCCAGCAAGAATATCCTCAGATAGTTCTGGTACCTTAAACAATCGCTCGCCATCAATCTTTCGGTCTTTGATTTCTTTAGACCGAATACAAGCAGTTTGGTGCTTGGGGGCATCGTCAAGCGGTAGCAGTTTGGGCTCAGAGGTCAAACATGCAGGCTGTGCGGCTGGGCATCGTGGGGCAAACTGGCACTGGTTCTGTAAATTAACCAAGATGGGTGGGTTGCCCACGATGGGTGTGAGCGGTTCTTTGCTGGACACATCGGGACGGGGCGTGGAGCCCAACAAACCGATAGTGTAAGGCATACGTGGCTGTTCGAACACCGAATAAACATCGGACTTTTCGACGGGCCTACCTGCATACATCACCAACACATCATCGGCAATACCAGCAACCACACCCATGTCGTGTGTAATCATAATCGTGGCTGCCCCGGTTTCCTGTTGTGCCACTTTAATGACGTCCAGGATCTGGGCTTGAATCGTCACGTCCAACGCAGTGGTAGGTTCGTCGGCAATGAGCACCCGAGGATTATTGGCAATCGCAATGGCAATCACCACGCGCTGGCGCATACCACCGGAAAATTCGTGTGGGAAGGACTTTATTCGCTTGTGAGGCTCAGTGATGCCCACCAAATCTAGCAGCTCAATGGCTTGTTTCTCGGCCTGCTGCTTGGTTACTTTCTGGTGGGTTTGAATAGCCTCAATTAATTGTGTACCAATGTCAAACACGGGGGTCAGTGCGGACAGGGGATCTTGGAAGATCATGCCGATACCTTTGCCGCGAATCTTGGACATTTCCTTATCGGTTTTGCCCAATAGTTCTTCGCCGGCGTATTTCACGGAACCGGTGATTTTGGCGTAAAGAGGCAGAAGCCCCATGATGGACATGGAGGTCACAGACTTACCAGAGCCGGATTCGCCCACAATACCGAGTGTGCGACCGGGGTACAGGTCAAAGCTGACGCCGCGCACCGCAGCGACCGAACCGGCTTCGGAGGGGAAAGACACGTTGAGGTCTTTGACTTCCAGAACTGGTTTGGTGGAGTTATCGGGTGTTGGTTGAGATGTGGGGGTAGCGATTGTCGAGGTCATGCGTTGCCTCCAGACTTCGAGTTCGGGTCAAGGGCGTCACGTAGGCCGTCGGCAATTAACGCCATGGACACGGTTAAGAGGGTGAGAACAGCTGCAGGGAAGTAGAACTGCCAGGGGGAGGAGATAAGTGAGCCAGTACCGCTGGTGAGCAAGGTACCCAAAGATACGTCAGGGAGTTTCACGCCTAAGCCAAGGAAGGAAAGGGCAGTTTCTGACATGACGGTTCCGACCACGCCCAGCACAAAGTAGATAATAAGGAGAGAACCAATGTTGGGAATCATGTGGCGGGTGATGATCTTGCTGTATGAGACACCCATGTATTTGGCAGCCCGCACATAATCTTGTTCCCGAATACCGAGGGACAGGGACCAAATAACCCGGGCGGGATAGTACCAACCAAAGCCAATCAGCACCACGATGAGCACTTTCCAGTCACCGCCGGAGCTGGAAACCATCAGTGCGATCAAAAGGAATGCGGGGATGGCCAGCAGGAAGTGGATTGTTAGCAGGATAGCTTTTTCTACCCAGCCGCCGAATAGTGCAGCACCGGCACCAATTACCGCAGAGAGGAATGAGGTACCTAAGGAGACAGAAACCGCGATGATAAGTGATCAGCCTAAGCCGTGGGCAGTTTGGGCAAACAGGTCGTTGCCGGAGTCGTTAGTACCAAACCAGTGTTCCGGGGATGGTGGGGAAGAGATGTTGAGGAAGTCTGGATCATCAAAGGACCATGAGGTGAAGTATTCGCCCACAATGGCGAGTACCACGAGGAATAGGAAGATAATGAGGCCAATCACGGCGAGTTTGTTGCGGAAGAACCGGCGAGTGTACAGCTTGAGTCGGGAGGTACCGCGCACGATGTCGGCGGCGTCTTCGGCAGTGACGGTTTCTTCTGCTGGTTTTGTGTCTAGCCCGAGTTCATTGGATTCAATTTGAGTTTCTTCGAGAGCTTCTTCGGGTTTGATGTTTTTAGCGTTGTTTTCCGTGATCATTTAACTCACCCGTACTCGTGGATCCAGGGCAACCACAACCAGGTCGGAAATGATTGCGCCGACGGCTGTCATGAAGGCACCGAAGGCAGCGACGGCTACCGCGCCATTGATGTCGTTGTGGCTAATCGTGTCAATAAAGTAGGTGCCCATGCCCTGCCAAGCGAAAATGCGTTCAGTCATCACGGCGCCCGTGAAAATACCAGGCACTGAGAAAGCAATGGAGGTGGCAACCGGAATGATGGAGGTACGCAGCGCGTGCTTGCGGATGGCTGCGGACCGGGTTAGCCCTTTAGCGCGGGCGGTACGCACATAATCGGCCCCCAAGTTGTCTAGCAGGAGGGTGCGCTGGGTGATGTGGTAGCCCGCGTAGGAAATAAACAATAGGGAGATAGTGGGAAGCGCTAAGTGCTGAAAGTAGTCAATCAGCTTGGGCCCTATGCCTACTATGTCGGGGGAACTGGCACCGGTAACGAAGAAAATGCGAGTGCCAGCAAGATCGTTGATCTTGAGGGCGATGGCCACCACTGCGATTGAGACCACAACGATGTGGGTATTGAGGGCAACAATAGAAAAGCCTTGCCATATCCGGTCTCCTAATTGGTACTGGTGGGAGGCAGTGTAAACACCGACCGCGATGCCCATGATGATGGAGAGAATGGTGGCAAGGAGTAATAGTTGGGCTGATACCCAGATGCGGTAGGAGATTTGTTCATTGACCGAGGCGCCAACAGGAGATTTGCCCCAATTCCAGTGGAGCAGGATATTGGTGAGCCAGGTCCACCATCTTTCTAAGATGGGGGTTTCTGGGTTCAGATTATAGGGCTCTAATAGAGTCGCTATTTGTTCTTGAGATAGTGGGGGGCGACGTCCTTGATAATTTGACCTTGGGTCTAGGAAGCTAGAGGCAAGGAAGAACGTGATATTGGTCGCCAGGAAAACCACGAGCGTCCAGCTCAGGGATTTTCTCAACAAATACATGACCATGTCTGGTTCTCCGTGGATTTTTTAAAACAAAAAGGAGCTGTTTGTGACAGCGAGCTATAAGTCCGTGTGGGTCTTATCGCTAGAATACTATCCTAGTTGCGTAAGTCACAATTGGCATGTGAGGCTTCAGTTATGCCTAAAAAACATGAAATTTGGAAAAATGCTGCTAATGGGGTTAGACCGAGAGGAAAAACACTAATTCAAAGTGAAATAAATTCTTATTTTGTTACACATTCGGGGGTAATCTTCCGGTTGAGGCGAGTGGGAAGCGTCGAAAAGCGAAGGCGACTTGCATATTAATCTGCTTCATGTTTTAATGTTCAGGTTGCTTTAACATGACTGCTTTTGTCATGGTGAGGCAAACATGACCCGTAACTTATAAGGGCATGGCAAATAAACAGCGACAGTGTGTGACTTAAGTGATCGGCTCCAGATCCCTTCCACGTGTGACATTTCTGGTACTAATTTTTGCCTTGCCATCATGAGTAAATGTCAAGTAACAACTGATGTTGCGCCATGTACCAAAAGGTACGGACAACGTTATAGAGAAATAATGAAGCGATTCCCACCAATCTTTTAGGATGTGGGACAAGCGAGGAAGAGGATAAGCGTGGCGGGACAAAAGATCCGCATTCGGCTGAAAGCCTATGATCACGAGGCGATTGACGCATCTGCGCGGAAAATCGTCGAAACTGTGACCCGTACGGGCGCACGTGTTGTCGGCCCTGTGCCACTGCCAACCGAAAAGAACGTATACGCCGTTATTCGTTCTCCCCACAAGTACAAGGATTCTCGCGAGCACTTCGAGATGCGCACTCATAAGCGCCTGATCGACATCCTCGACCCGACGCCGAAGACGGTTGACGCACTCATGCGCATCGACCTTCCGGCCAGCGTCGACGTGAATATTGCGTAATCGACGACACTTTTGGCAGCGGAGAACAAATAATGAGTGAAACAGAGATCAAGGGCCTTCTGGGCAAAAAGCTTGGCATGACTCAGATCTTCGACGAGAACAACCACGTTGTTCCTGTAACCGTCGTTGAGGCTGGGCCGTGTGTAGTTACCCAGATTCGCACCAAAGAAACCGATGGCTACACCGCCATCCAAATCGCCTACGGCGACATCGACCCACGTAAGGTAAAGAAACCACAAACGGGTCACTACAATAAAGCAGGCGTTACCCCCCGCCGGCACGTGACGGAAATCCGCATGGATGACGTTTCGGGCTACGAGCTGGGTCAGGAAATCACCGCAAACATTTTCGACGGCATCAGCCTCGTGGATGTTACCGGTATTACCAAGGGTAAAGGCTTTGCTGGCGGCATGAAACGCCACGGCTTTTCCGGCCAGGGCGCATCCCACGGTAACCAAGCATCCCACCGCCGCGTTGGTGGCATCGGTGCTTGCGCTACCCCAGGTCGCGTGTTCAAAGGAAAGCGCATGGCAGGCCGCATGGGTCAGGACCGCGTCACCACCCAGAACCTCAAGGTTCAAAAGATCGACGCTGATGCCAACCTCATCCTGATCAAGGGTGCAATTCCGGGCAACCGGGGTGGCATCGTTACCGTCAAAACCGCAGTGAAGGGTGGTAACTAAACATGAGCCATCTAACACTAGATGTCCAAACCGCTGCTGGTAGCACCGCCGGTCAGGTAGAGCTGCCCGCAGAAATCTTCGACCGCGAAGTTTCCATTTCGCTTTTGCACCAAGTTGTTAACGCACAGTTGGCAGCTCGGCGCCAAGGCACCCACTCCACCAAAACCCGTGGTGAAGTGCGTGGCGGTGGCCGCAAGCCATTCCGCCAGAAGGGTACCGGTCGGGCTCGTCAGGGTTCGATCCGCGCACCTCATTACACCGGTGGTGGTATTTCCCATGGCCCCAAGCCACGCGATTACAGCCAACGGACCCCGAAGAAAATGATCAAGGCTGCTTTATACGGCGCACTGTCGGACCGTGCTCGTCACGCACGCATCCACGTGGTCGATGAATTGGTCGCTGGTCAAAAGCCTTCGACCAAGTCCGCTAAAGCCTTCTTGGGGCGCCTGACCGATCGCCGCAATGTCTTGTTCATTGTTGGTCGGGAAGACGCTACCTCCCGCTTGAGCGCACGCAACCTGCCTGGCGTTAACATCCGCTACCAGGATCAGCTGAACACCTACGACGTCCTGTACTCAGATGATGTGGTGTTCTCGGTGGAAGCCTTGAACGCTTTCATCAATCGGGTAACTGGTGCAGACAAGAAGGAGGAGAACAATGGCTAAGATTGCAAATCCCCGTGACATTATTCTTGCCCCGGTCGTTTCGGAAAAATCTTATGGCCTGATGGAGGAGAACACCTACGTGTTTTTTGTTGCTCCTACCGCCAATAAGACCGAAATCAAGATTGCCATCGAGCAGATCTTTGGTGTGCAGGTAGCTTCTGTGAACACTGTAAACCGTGAGGGCAAGCGCAAGCGCACTCGCACCGGCGGTTACGGTACCTGCAAGGCCACCAAACGCGCCTATGTGACGCTTCGTGAGGGCAGCGATCCCATCGACATCTTCGGCGGCTCCGCCGCATAGCAGGAAGTCGAGGTATAAGGAAAAACTATGGCTATTCGTAAATATAAGCCGACAACCCCAGGTCGCCGCCAGAGCTCCGTATCTATGTTCGAGGAAATTACTCGTTCAAAGCCGGAGAAATCCCTGGTTCGCCCCCTGCCAAAGAAGGGTGGCCGTAACGTTCACGGCCACATCACCGTGCGCCACAAAGGTGGCGGACACAAGCGCCAATACCGGCTCATCGACTTCCGTCGCAACGACAAAGATGGCATTCCGGCCAAGGTTGCTCACATCGAGTACGACCCGAACCGCACCGCCAACATTGCGTTGCTGCACTACGTCGATGGCGAAAAGCGTTACATCATTGCTCCCAAGAACCTATACCAAGGTCAAATGTTGGAAGCAGGCCCTAACGCTGACATCAAGGTGGGTAACAACCTACCGCTGCGCAATATTCCTGCTGGTACCGTGATCCACTGCGTGGAACTCAAGCCAGGTGCAGGCGCTAAGCTGGCTCGGTCAGCTGGTTCCTCCATCCAGCTGCTGGGTAAAGCCGGTAACTATGCAGTACTGCGTATGCCCTCATCGGAAATCCGCCGCGTGGATATCCGCTGCCGGGCAACCGTTGGTGAGGTCGGCAACGCTGACCAAATCAACATCCGCTGGGGTAAAGCTGGCCGTATGCGCTGGAAGGGCGTTCGCCCAACCGTGCGTGGTGTGGTCATGAACCCAGTTGACCACCCACACGGTGGTGGTGAAGGTAAGACCTCGGGTGGTCGTCACCCAGTGTCCCCATGGGGCAAGAAAGAGGGTCGTACCCGCAACCCCAACCGTTACAGCAACAACATGATTGTTCAGCGTCGCCGCTCGAACAAGAACAAGAAACGCTAAGAGGAGGTAAGAGAAGATGCCACGTAGCCTTAAGAAGGGCCCGTTTGTCGATGAGCACCTCCTCGCAAAGGTTGATGCTCAGAACGAAAAGGGCACCAAGCAGGTCATCAAGACCTGGTCCCGTCGTTCCACCATTCTCCCCGACTTCATTGGCCACACTTTCGCCGTCCACGATGGCCGGAAGCACGTGCCAGTGTTTGTAGACGACTCCATGGTTGGCCACAAGCTCGGTGAGTTCGCCCCCACCAAGACCTTCAAGGGTCACATTCAGGAAAAGAAGAAGGGACGTCGATAAGCGATGAGCGATACTAATACCGCACGCGCAACCGCCCGCTTCGTCCGAGTCACCCCCATGAAGGCCCGTCGCGTCATCAACCTGGTGCGCGGCAAGTCTGTGGAAGAAGCCTTGGCCATTTTGAAGTACGCCCCCCAGTCTGCCTCTGAGCCCGTAGCTAAAGTGGTTCAGTCCGCAGCTGCTAACGCGGAAAACAACCAGGGCCTCGACCGCCGGACCTTGGTGATCTCTGAGGCTTATGCCAACGAGGGGCCAACCATGCGTCGTTTCCGTCCCCGCGCTCAGGGTCGGGCATTCCAGATCCGTAAGCGCACCAGCCACATCACTGTGGTTGTCGAGAGCCAGAAGGCAGGTGCATAACCGTGGGACAGAAAATCCACCCACACGGCCTCCGATTGGGCATTACTTCCGACTGGAAGTCCCACTGGTTCGCCGACAAAAACTACGCTGATTATCTTGCAGAAGATATCAAGATCCGTACATTCCTCACCAAGACCCTCGACCGTGCCGGCATCGCCGACATCGTCATCGAACGTACCCGCGACCGGGTACGGGTTGACATTCACACCGCCCGCCCGGGCATCGTGATTGGTCGCCGGGGTTCCGAAGCTGACCGGTTGCGCCGTGAGCTGGAAAAACTCACGGGCAAACAGGTTGCTCTGAACATCCTTGAGGTCAAGAACATTGACGCCAATGCTCAACTAGTGGCCCAGTCCATCGCCGAGCAGTTGACCAACCGCGTGGCATTCCGCCGCGCAATGCGCAAAGCCATCCAAGGTGCAATGCGTCAACCCCAGGTCAAGGGCATAAAAGTTATGTGTGCTGGTCGTCTTGGCGGTGCCGAGATGTCCCGCACCGAGCGCTACCATGAAGGTCGCGTTCCACTGCACACGCTCCGCGCCGAAATCGACTACGGCACCTACGAAGCACACACCACATTCGGCCGCATTGGCGTGAAGGTGTGGATCTACAAGGGTGACGTTGTGGGCAACCGTCGGGAGAGCGAACTCAACGCACCAGCAGAGCGCCGCGGCCGCGGCGGTGACCGCAACGCACGTCCGCGTCGTGGTGGCCAACGTCGCCAGCGTGCTGAGCAGAAGCAGGAGGGCTAAACCTATGCTTATTCCAAAGCGCGTGAAATACCGCCGCCAGCACCGTCCGCACCGCGACGGCGTTTCCAAAGGTGGTAACCGCATCAACTTCGGTGACTACGCAATCCAGGCTCTGGAACCTGCCTACGTCACCAACCGTCAAATTGAATCCGCCCGTATCGCAATCAACCGCCACATCAAGCGTGGTGGCAAGGTGTGGATCAACATCTTCCCAGACCGGCCCCTGACCCAAAAGCCCCTCGGTGTACGTATGGGTTCCGGTAAAGGCCCAGTGGAAAAGTGGATTGCTAACGTCAAGCCAGGTCGCATCCTGTTTGAAATGAGCTACCACAATGAGGAAATGGCTCTAGAGGCACTGCGCCGTGCGGGTCAGAAACTCCCCTGCAAGGTTCGTATTCTCAAGAAGGAGGACCAGTTCTAATGGCTAACGGTACCCCCGCACACGAGCTGCGCGAGCTGACTGCTAAGGAGCTTGAAACCCGCCTGGCGGAAGCCAAGGAAGAGCTGTTTAACCTGCGCTTCCAGGCTGCCACCGGCCAACTGACTAATACCAGTCGCCTGCGCACCGTCAAGCACGACATTGCCCGTATCTACACGGTTATTCGTGAGCGCGAGCTGGGTCTGTCTGTGGTTCCGGGAGCTGAGGCTTAATCATGAGTGAGGCAAACGTGAACAAGAAGACTAAAGGCAGCCGCAAGGTCCGCACCGGTTATGTTGTATCCGACAAGATGCAAAAAACCATCGTTGTGGAACTAGAAGACCGCAAGCAGCACGCCCTGTACGGTAAGACCATCCGCACCAACTCCAAAGTGAAGGTGCACGATGAGGAAGAAACCGCAGGTGTTGGCGATCTCGTCCGTATCGAAGAGACCCGGCCGCTATCCAAGGATAAGCACTTCCGGCTCGTAGAGATCATCGAGAAAGCTCGCTAAGAGTTATCAGCACGCCCCCGCTTCGGCGGGGGTTTTTGCTTTTCGACGGATGGGCGATGGGTTATTTTGCCGATTGTGTCGCTTTGGATAAGTTGATGAAGAGATTAAATAACTCTGGAGTGATTCTTGTACCCCAATTTTTATCTCCAAGGCCATCGGTGTGGATAGCGAAAATAGTGTCAGAATCATCAAGCACAGGAGCTCCTGACTGCCCGGTGAAAGTGTCGGTCTTATAAAACACTTCTTGCTCCGTTACGTTAGTGATTTTGTCACGTCCCCGCCACATTGAATCTACAGGCTTGTCTCCGGGATATCCAATGATAGTGGCAGCCGCATTGTGTTGCTCTAACTCAGTATTGGTAGGTGTTTTCATGCCAAACCAGCCGATTTCGTTACCGATAGGTGTGTCTAGTTTGATGATTCCCCAATCTTGACCAGTAAGTTTTTGGTTAAAATTTTTGTCATACCAAACTTGAGTAGCAAGTGTGATGGGGAAGGGGGATTCATTATGGTTGAGGCCTGGCGTAAAGCTGATATTTGATGCATTTCTTGCAAGGCAATGGCCAGCAGTGATGACGGTATCTTTACCGATGAGTGAGCCAGTGCAAGTGTATTTCTTTCCCTCCGGTGAGCTGAATTGGATGCGGCC
Source organism: Corynebacterium sp. (assembly GCA_030527885.1). Lineage (GTDB taxonomy): Bacteria > Actinomycetota > Actinomycetes > Mycobacteriales > Mycobacteriaceae > Corynebacterium. The sequence goes on along the minus strand of JAUMZY010000005.1, from coordinate 72,533 downwards.
GATCCACCGAAAAGGAGCTTCTTCGGTATCAGTGATTTGGATACGGGTATCTTCTTCGATGGCTTTTTCGTGTGTGCTTTGAGTGCCTCGAAAAGAAGTGGATGAAGAGAATCCTGGGTCAGAGACTAAGTTCTCGCCATTAATAGGATTAGCTAGGTCTTGTTGGCCATTTACAATATTATAGCCGACTGGTTTGATAACAGTGACAGCAGCTTGAGCAGGAATTGTTAATTGATTTATTAGTAATGTCAAACCTATTACATTGCCAATAAGAAGACATAGGAAATGTAGTACCTTTTTCATGCTCTCTAGTATGCCGCATTGGTTACCCAGTATGTCTAGTGGGGGCATTTTTAACATCTAACAATTACCACCATTGCTACTTTCCATTTATGCATGTTAATAAAAATAAAATTGGGAGTAATGATGTTTGTTTGAATATATGCGAATAAAAATATAGATGGAGTGCAAGTGTGAAATTTGACCAGAAACTTCAGATAGTGTATGCCATGTAGCAGAATATCTATTTTCAATAAGTGCGACCTTATGCACAGTTAGAGTTCGCCCTAGTATAGGGGTGCAGAGTAATCAATTTTATAGTTTTACCTAGTCAATGCCGATTGCGCGTAGTAGGGGTACAAATTAACGCACGCAAAGCGCGTGTGCAAAGCAAAAATTTTTGCAGTTAATTTTGTGAATATAATGGTTTTCAACTGCAAAAATTGTTACCTATTCATCTTCTTGAAAGGAAGAGAAAATGAAGAAAAAATTCTTCATCAGCATTGCTAGTGCCGCACTCTTGTTGTTCCCTGTTTACGCTCAGGCCGAGACGACTTCTGCTGCTCCTACGCCAAAAAGCACTGTTCAGTCTAAGGAGCAACGCCCTGTAGAGCAGCACCCAACCGAACAGTTCAACAAGGAATTGGATTCTGCTTTGGACCGGTTCGTTGACAAGCAAACTTTGGAGTTTGATGTTGCTGGTGCGCAAAAAGCAGGAACATCTGAAGAGGTTTTGGAAGTTGGTACAGGGTACAACGACTACCTCAAGCAATTTGAATCATGTGAAAAGAAGCGAGAAGCATCGGATAGTAAGGAGTGGGATCCGGCCTGTCTCTCGCTGTTTGAACGGTGGAATTGGTGTGGCAAGTGCCGTACCAACGGTGGTACTCCCCAAAACTCTGCTGATCGCATTTGCATGAACCATGACAAGTGCCTTACTGCAGGTCGGAAGGTTTGTGATTGTGATAAGGAATTTGTGAATCACATGAAGAGTATCCGGACGCACTATTCCGGGCGTGATCGTGCTTATATTGAGGCTGCAATTCGTGCTGTGCCGACTTTCCATGGCTGCTGGTAAACGCTTTCAGTTACTAGAGTGTCTTAAGGAGGTCAATTATCATGACGGATGATATTTCTGCTAAGCAGCAACCAAAATGGCAGCTGGCAACCATCTGTGTCTTACTTATTGCAGTATGGTTAGCAACTCCATTCATGGGTGATGATATTCCATCGTGGGTGGTCACGCTATATACCGGTTATACGGTGGTGGTAGCTGCACTTGGTCTGTTTGTTGCTTGGCACCGGCGCAGTATTGTACTTGCAGTGGCATCAGTGCTTACCCTGTTCGCCTGGTTTATTGTATTGCTGATTGGTTTGTCCTTGTTTGGAATCTAGCCAAATGAATCTGTAGGTCATATCAGAGAAGTAGCTAATTGACCACTTAAGCAGCAAGCCTAGAGACTGTCGCTACTCAATTAGGTAGCGGCAGTTTTGGCCTTTAGCACGATGGTTACGCCATTTATTAATGAGTGCATTGAGAATATTTATTTCGGGTATGTAGTAGTGATCGTGGGGTTTGGTTTGTATATGACTTGGCGCCAGCACAGTATTTTATTGCGCTATCTATTGGATTTGCCTTATTTCTTATATAAAATACTTATAAGTGAAGTCAGGCTCAATACGTGAGTTTTTAAATGCTACGTGACTAAGTTCGTTTGCAAAAAGATGACCTAGCAGCAGCCTATACACGATATCAGGAGTGGTTGAAAGAACTATCTGCCCGGTACGATGTGATTTATTCTTCTGCAACAGCGCTGGAACTGGGCTATATTGATCCAGAGACGAATGGCATGCTGGCACAAATTGGGAAGCCTGATCCGCGTGATTATTCCACATACCTGTTCTTCACCATCGTGCGGATTTTCGGCACGAACAACATCAAAACTGGTGTACATGTTCAAACGATGAAAGGCATCAAGGTGGTGAACCTTGATGAGCGAGGTGAACCATCGGTTTTTGGCAGTAACACCATCTTCATGCACATGAAGCCCCTTGCTGAACTATCCGATCCGGCTTGGTGTTATCTCACGGTTTTCCTGCGGCATGAGGTGCGTCAGCTAGAAGCCACGGAGCAGTACGAGAAGCAATTGCAGCAAGTGCCTGGTGCGGTGATACATTACAGTGTCGATTACGGGCCTGGGGATATTTATCCCGCCATTGAGGAGCTTTTGCCGCAGGTCGACGACGCGACTACGGAAGATTACTCCACGTATCTCTATGTAACAATCGCGGATTCTCCTGATGTCGTCGACAAGCTGCGGCTGGATAATCGCGGGTTTGTCAGCAAAGTATTCCGTATCCCACTTTCTACCCACCCACCTGTCGGATGATTTATATGCACGCAGGAAGACATCATGCGGATGCACAAGCAACAACTCGACAAAGCGAATAAGCTGGATCATGCCGTACGTGAACGGCCCGCAGCTAGTTGCCTCTAAGAAGGGGCTGGCTAACTATGGTGCTTATTCCTTCGCTCGGGTACCTAACGAAAACATCGGCTGGGCTAAATAATCCAACCGTATGAATCTATGGGTACAGGTATTCCACCCCAGCCACACCTTTGAGCAGCTCGGGGTCCACTGGTTCACCGGTACGGAACAGGGACATTTCACCATTGGGTTCCAAGATCATCAGCTGCACGTATCGCATATTGGGAATGCCGGCACGGCGTACCGCGTGGCGAATGTCGGCCCGTCGAACGTGAACTTTTCGCAATTGGCTTTCAATGATTTCGCCTTGCGCCACCACTACTTGTGGCCGACCGGCCAGTGTGTCACGGATACCACGCACATCCCGCACCATTCCGAAGACTGCTTCCATGGCCATGAGCGTGGTTAGGCTTAAGATGCCGGCAAATAAGGTCGGTGGGTGTCCCAAAATGACGCGGCCAGCAACCGCTCCAAACATAACGATCACGACGGCATCGAAGGTATTCATTTTCGCTAGCACGCGAATCCCAAAGATGCGTACCAGCAGGAGAAAGGCTAAGTAAATGCATATACCGCTGATGATAATGATGGGGATGCGGGCTGGGTCAATGGTGAGCTGACCCGCTACTAGTTCTTTGAACTTTTCGACGCTCATTTACACCCCGTTTCCTAGTTTGTAGCATTCTTTAATCACACCGGCTGGCGTGTCATCCCCCACCTGCAGCGGCCACACCAATGGGAACACATGTTCCACTGTGATGATGTCTCTTCGTCCCCGATCTACAACCCGCAGCTTGCCGGTTTGCCACAAGCCCACGGAATCAGATCCTTCGAACACGAATGCGTAGGGCGCAGCTATATCTGGGGTGGTGTCGATCAGTTCAATGGCCTGGATGATATGGGGATCCATCCACTGCTCCCCCGCTGCCGTGAGGATGGCTAAATTCCGGTGCAGTCGAGCCACCTGGATTGCTTGGTAGCCCCACAACAGGGGCTGCCGCTCACCGTAGAAAATCAATCGGTGCGGGTAGAGTGCACAGGGGCCGCCGCTGGTGAACAGCAACGTTGGGGTAGTGACGCGGCCGTGCATGTCTAAGGGTGCGCGGGCTGGCTTGAGGCTGCTGAGGTAGTGACATAACCCCAATGCTTCATCGTTACTGCTATCGGGTTGGAGTCCGGTGCGGCTTAAAACGTCGAAAAGCTCATGCAATGTTAGCCGCGGGTTGGCCGCCCACACATCGCCCAGTGCGGCGAGGACTTCGGCGCGTTGTACCGCCACTCTAATTTCTCCTTTACCACATGAAAAAGCCGCCCCACCGAGAAGGCGGAGCGGTTTTAAGGCATCAAATTACTTGATGATCTTGGTGACACGACCAGCACCAACGGTACGAGAGCCTTCGCGGATAGCGAAACGCAGGCCTTCGTCCATAGCAACTGGCTGGATCAGGGTAACGCTCATGTCGACGTTGTCGCCAGGCATAACCATTTCGGTGCCTTCAGGCAACTTCACAACACCGGTCACGTCGGTGGTGCGGAAGTAGAACTGTGGGCGGTAGTTGTCGAAGAATGGGGTGTGGCGGCCACCTTCGTCCTTGGACAGAACGTAGACGGAAGCCTCGAACTCGGTGTGAGGGGTGTAAGCACCAGGCTTAACCACAACCTGACCGCGCTCAACTTCTTCGCGCTTAACGCCACGGAGCAGCAGACCACAGTTGTCGCCAGCTTCGGTGTAGTCCAGCAGCTTGCGGAACATTTCGATACCGGTAACGGTGGTGGTCAGGGACTTTTCCTTGATACCGATGATTTCAACTTCTTCGTTGACCTTCAAGGAACCGCGCTCCACACGACCGGTAACCACGGTGCCGCGGCCGGTGATGGTGAAGATGTCCTCGATGGGCATCAAGAAGGGCTTCTCGGTTTCGCGGACTGGGTCCGGGATGGAGTCATCGCAAGCCTGCATCAGGTCGAGGATGGACTGGGTCCACTTGGGATCGCCTTCCAAAGCCTTCAGAGCAGAGATCTGGATGATCGGAGCTTCTTCGTCGTATTCCTGCTCGGCGAGAAGTTCACGAAGTTCCATTTCCACGAGTTCGATGATTTCTTCATCAACGTCGGGGGAATCACACTTGTTCAGTGCAACCAAGATGTAAGGAACGCCCACCTGGCGAGCCAAGAGCACGTGCTCCTTGGTCTGCGGCATGGGACCGTCGGTAGCAGCCACAACCAAGATAGCGCCGTCCATCTGGGCAGCACCAGTGATCATGTTCTTAATGTAGTCAGCGTGACCAGGAGCGTCCACGTGTGCGTAGTGGCGCTTTTCGGTCTGGTACTCCACGTGAGCAATGTTAATGGTGATACCACGCTCTTTTTCTTCGGGAGCCTTGTCAATGGCATCGAAGGCGAAAGCCTGGTTCAGATCTGGGTATGCGTCAGATAGAACCTTGGTAATAGCTGCGGTAGTGGTGGTCTTACCGTGGTCAACGTGACCGATGGTGCCAATGTTTACGTGAGGCTTAGTACGCTCAAACTTAGCCTTTGCCACTGTATGTCCTCCTGGACTTCATGGTGGCTACGAACCTCGCAGCCACGGAGTTGATAGTGCTGAACCTTCTGACTGCTAATTCGGCAGCCCGGCAGTACAGCGATTACAAATGTGCCAATTACTCGATCTTATGCGTTAGACGCTAGTTTTTCAAACTGACTCGCGTAAGCCCTTGGGTAATGGCCGCCTCGACCCCCAAGGTACTTATTGGGGATCAACAAGGCCACTACCCTTGCGCCGGCGTCCGCTTGGCACTGCGGACCGGCGCGACTAATTGAATAGCTTTTCGACGGTTTTAGCCGCCGTTGCGCTCAGCAATGATCTCGGTTGCCACGTTGGTCGGAACCTCAGCGTAGGAATCGAAGATCATGGTGTAGTTAGCGCGACCCTGGGTACGAGACCGCAGGTCACCCACGTAGCCGAACATTTCGGACAGCGGCACCTTGGCCTTCACAACCTTGGCGCCAGCGCGGTCGTCCATGGCATTGACCTGACCACGACGAGAGTTAATATCGCCGATCACGTCACCCATGTACTCTTCCGGCGTGATAACCTCAACGGCCATCAGCGGCTCCAGCAGCACCGGCTTTGCCTTGGCAACGCCTTCCTTCAGGGCCTGGGAACCAGCCAACTTGAAGGCCATTTCCGAGGAGTCCACTTCGTGGTAAGCACCATCAAGCAGCGTAGCCTTGATGTTCACCAACGGGAAGCCGGCGAGGTAGCCATACTGCATGGCGTCCTGGATGCCGACGTCCACGGAAGGAATGTATTCCTTAGGCACGCGGCCACCGGTCACAGCATTTTCGAACTTGTAGACAGCGGATTCGCCTTCTTCCAGTTCGCTTGCTTCCGGTGCGTACGGCTCCAGGGCAATGATGACCTTGGCGAACTGACCGGAACCACCCGTTTGCTTCTTGTGGGTGTATTCGATCTTCTCCACAGCCTTGCGGATGGTTTCGCGGTAGGCCACCTGCGGTGCACCCACGTTGGCTTCCACCTTGAATTCGCGCTTCATGCGGTCCACCAGCACGTCGAGGTGCAGCTCGCCCATGCCGCCGATGACGGTTTGGCCGGATTCGGCATCCAGTTCCACGGTGAAGGTTGGGTCTTCTTCCGCGAGCTTCTGAATAGCGATACTCAGCTTCTCTTGGTCAGCCTTGGTCTTTGGCTCGATGGACACCTTGATCACTGGATCTGGGAAGTCCATGGACTCCAGGATGATCTGGTTGTTGGTGTCGCACAGGGTGTCACCGGTGGTGGTGTCCTTCAGGCCGATGAAGGCGTAGATGTTGCCCGCGCGTGCTTCGTCAACTGGGTTTTCCTTGTTGGCGTGCATCTGGAACAACTTGCCGATGCGCTCTTTCTTGGCCTTGGTGGAGTTGGTGACCTGGGCACCTGGCTCAACCAGACCGGAGTAAACGCGCACGAAGGTGAGCTTGCCGAAGAAGGGGTGCACGGCAATCTTGAAGGCCAGCGCTGCGAATGGATCGTCAACGGAGGGCTTACGGATCACGGTGGTGGACTCGTCGCCCACGGCGTGGCCGGTCACTTCGCCGATATCCAGTGGGTTGGGCAGGTAGTCAATCACAGCATCGAGCAGTGGTTGCACACCCTTGTTACGGTAGGCGGTACCGCACAGCACTGGGTAGATTTCGGAGTTCACGGTCAGCTTGCGGATAGCACCTTTGATTTCATCCACGGTGAGTTCTTCGCCGCCGAAGTACTTTTCCATAAGTTCTTCGTCGGATTCAGCCACGGCTTCGAGCAGCTTCTCGCGGTATTCCTCAGCCTTGTCCACCAGGTCAGCGGGGATTTCCTCGATGACTGGTTCGGCACCGGTTTCTACCTTGCCGCGCCAGGTGATGGCGTTCATGTTGATGAGGTCGACCACGCCGTCGAAGTCATCTTCGGCGCCGATGGGCAGCTGCAAAACGAGGGGTTTTGCACCCAGGCGGTCGATGATGGTTTGCACGGTGAAGTAGAAGTCTGCGCCCAGCTTGTCCATCTTGTTGACGAAGCAAATGCGGGGGACGTCGTACTTAGCAGCCTGGCGCCACACCTGTTCGGATTGTGGTTCCACGCCTTCCTTGCCGTCAAACACGGCCACGGCACCGTCGAGCACGCGCAGAGAACGTTCCACCTCAACGGTGAAGTCCACGTGACCAGGGGTGTCGATGATATTGATCTGGTTGCCCTTCCAGAAACAGGTCACGGCAGCGGAGGTAATGGTGATACCCCGCTCTTTTTCCTGTTCCATCCAGTCGGTGGTGGAAGCACCGTCGTGGGTTTCGCCGACTTTGCGGTTGATACCGGTGTAGAAGAGAATACGCTCGGTAGTGGTGGTTTTACCAGCATCGATGTGTGCCATGATGCCGATGTTGCGAACCTTGGTGAGGTCCTTAAGCACTTCTTGGGGTGCCACGATATTCCTATCTGATAGATGTTTTAATACCTTGTGTTCGTCGTAAAGCTAACTAGCTTTTCGACGACTGTGGCGATAATTACCAGCGGTAGTGAGCAAACGCGCGGTTTGCTTCGGCCATCTTGTGAGTGTCTTCGCGACGCTTCACGGAAGCGCCCAAACCATTAGCGGCATCCAGAATCTCATTAGCCAGACGCTCGATCATGGTCTTTTCCCGGCGCTGCCGGGTGAAGGTCACCAACCAGCGCAATGCCAGGGTGTTGGCGCGGGCAGCCCGCACCTCAACTGGAACCTGGTAGGTGGCGCCACCAACGCGGCGGGAACGCACTTCGAACTCGGGCTTGATGTTGCCCAACGCCTTTTCCAGGGTCAGGACTGGATCGGTGCCAGTCTTTTCCTTGCATTGTTCCAGTGCGCCGTACACGATGCGTTCTGCAACGGACTTCTTGCCGTCGAGGAGCACCTTGTTCACCAGCTGGGTCACAACCTCAGAGCCGTACACTGGGTCTTTAACAACGGGACGCTTAGGAGCTGCATTCTTACGCATTTAGATTACTTCTCCTTCTTTGCACCGTAGTGGGAACGACCCTGCTTGCGGTCGCGCACGCCTTGGGTATCCAAAGCGCCGCGGATGATCTTGTACCGCACACCGGGGAGGTCCTTCACACGACCACCGCGCACCAGCACCATGGAGTGCTCTTGCAGGTTGTGGCCTTCGCCGGGAATGTATGCGGAAACCTCGATGCCGGAGGTCAGGCGCACGCGGGCAACCTTACGCAGAGCAGAGTTAGGCTTCTTAGGGGTGGTGGTGTACACGCGGGTGCACACGCCACGACGCTGAGGGGAACCCTTCAGAGCTGCGGTCTTCACCTTTGCAGTCTTATCGTGGCGGCCCTTGCGGACCAGCTGTTGAATAGTTGGCATAACCGTCTTTCTATTTTCGGTATTTTCCGGGCGGAGTTTTTTGCTTGGGGCACGGGTAATGGCTTGTGTTATGGCCCCTATACAAGCAAAAATAGGGGCTCTTTACCGGGGCCGCTACCGTGTGCCTTGGTTAGTTTTGAAGCCTCATGCCAATGGGCATGAACCTTACTTCCAAGCAGAATATTAACCCTACCAGGCAAAACTTAAAGGCTCCCAACATACTTGTGGGACTGTCGGGTAATCCTATCGTATGAGTGCTGCCACCGTCAAACACATAAACGCTGCTGGATACAGTAATAGCCAGGCTGGCCGGGGCCAATCGCCTGGTTCTGCCCGGTAATGCAGCAGTAGCACGCCGATTGCTGGTGTCACAAAGCACACGGCGCCGATCATGCCGGCGGTGAGCATCATGAGGTTTTCTCGATCATAGAGGTAGTGGAATAGCAGGAAGAAGAGGTATACGATCAGCCCGGCGGCAAATGGTGGCAACCACTGCCCTGCTGGAAAAACTGTCAACCATCCGACTCCGGCCAGCACGACGATGAGCTGTACACCCCGCGATCGAAATGCCACTAGCTTTTCGACGAGAAAGCACACCACCAGTGCCCACATGAGGTTTGTGGCCCGGAAATCAAACCAATGTCCGGTGACGACTCTGTCATAGAATGGTTCGGCTAGGAGGCCAAGTGCGATGGTGCCCCAGAAGAGCCCCCAGTGGTCGGAAGTGCGGCATTCCAGCAGGTAGAGCCACGCCAGGATGGGGCAGGCCGCAAGGCTTGCTACGATGGAGAGTAGTTCGATCCCGATGAGTATTTCTAGGTTGGCAAAAGTGGCGGCGTCGGGCTCTGGCCCTAATAGTTTCTCTATACCCAGGCTGAGCACCGAAAAGCTGGTAAAGATTCCGGTTATAGTCACGAGTTTGACTGTGCTTATGCCGCCGCGTAATTTTTGCTTCACACCTAATTACAATAGTTAGATACGCCAGGCAGCTGAAGCACGCCACTCGCCGACGATGCGGGCGTACTCCCCGCCAGCTTGTTCTAGGTCTGCTGGGGTGCCGACTTCGATGATGCGGCCTTCATCCATGACTATGACTCGGTCAGCGATGTCCACCATGGCGGGCCGGTGGGTGACCATGACGGTGGTGTAGTCGCCGCGGATTTTTCCTAGGGCTTCCACTACTGCGCGTTCGTTTTGGGGGTCGAGGGCAGAGGTGGCTTCATCGACAAACAGGACGTGTGCGGGTTTGGCGAGGCTGCGGGCGATGCCCACGCGCTGGCGTTCCCCGCCGGAGAGTTAGGCGCCGAGTTCGCCCACGGGTGTGTCCCAGCCGTCGCTGATGCGGGTGAGGACTTCCGCGAGTTGGGCGGTTTCGGCGAGGTTGGGGTTGACTGCTAGGAGGTTGTCGCGGATGGTGCCGTCGCCGAGGGTGGTTTGTTGGAAGACTATGGTGGCGTTGCCGCGCAGGGCACCTTCAGAAGTGGCCTTGTTGTCGAGGCTGATGGTGCCGCTGGTGAGTGGCGTGGGCCAGATAGGGCCCGCAGCAGGGTGATTTTGCCGAAGCCTGAGCGGCCGATGACGACGGTGATGGTGCCGAGCTGGAAGTCAGTGGTGACGTTGTTGAGCCCTAACGTGCCGTCGGGGTAGCGCACTTCCAGGCCTTGCGCGGTGATGCGTGGCGCTTCGCTCAAAGGTTCGGAATTAACCACTGGTGTGGTGTCGATGAGTTCTTTGACGCTGGTGGAGAGCTCGTTGATAGCGATGATGCCGCCGACGGAGCTGGATACGGTTGTGACCTGTTCGATGACGCGCAGCAGCAGGATGACGAGGGTGGCGGCAGCGATGGCGTCCACGGTGCAGTTGTCGAAAGAAACCCAGGCTGTGATGCCGAATCCCAGCAAGACGGCCTGGAGAACGAAGCTAAAAAGGAAGCTGGATGGGATCTGCCACAGCAGGAGACACAAGCCGCGTTTGTAGGTGCGGGTGATGGTGTCCTCAACGAGTTGGACGCCGATGGAGGTGCTGCAGGATGTACGGAGGGAGGGTTGGGCCCAGGCGAATTCGAACAGGCGGTCGCCTAGTTCTTCGGTGGCGGCGGTGAAGTTTTTCTGGGATCGGGATTCCAGGCGTGCCCCCAACCACAATGCGCCTTGCACGATGAAGCCGCCAACGAGGGTGACGATGGCGACCAGCGGCGAAATGAAGAACAGGCCCAGGCCTAAGGTGAAGTTGAAGACGGCGGCGGTGATCACGGGGGTGATCAGCAGAATCACGCCGGAGGTGGTATCAACTGCGCTGGTGGAGATCAGGGAGCGCAGGCTGGCGGTTTTGGTGTGCGTGAGTTTGGCGCTGAGCCACGCGAGCACTGCGCTGGGGGCGTGCTGGTGGATGAGGCGCATGATGCTCAGGCCTAATTCCAAGCCGAGTTTTGCGGAGATGACGTCGCAAAGCCAGGCGACGGCGACGATGCCAATGAGGATGCCCACCCAGGGGCCGGCTTGGGCGGGTTCGGGGCCGAAGAGGTTTCCGAGCAGCGGGAAGAGGCTCAGCACAGCGCCGACTTGCAGCACGGCGGAGAGGATGACGAAGAATAGGTATCCCCAGTAGTTGCAGCCGCCGGTGATGTCGTGGAATTGTTTGAGCATGATGGGTTAGGCCTCCTGGGATTCGATGGGGCTCGAACTGGTGTTCCATAGTTGGGCGTAGCTGCCGCCGTGTGCGAGTAGGGCTTCGTGGGTGCCTTGTTCGTACACGATGCCGTCGTCCAGCACCACGATGCGATCAGCATGCTGGATGGTGTGCAGCCGATGGGCGATCATGAGGACGGTTTTGCCGGCTAGTAATCGGTCGAGAACTTGGCGAATAGCCCATTCGGAATCGGGGTCGGCGGCGGCGGTGGCTTCGTCGAGCACCACGATGGGTGTGTCAGCGAGGAGGGCGCGGGCAATGCCGATGCGTTGGCGTTCCCCGCCGGAAAGCCGATCGGTGTTCACGATCGTGTCGTAACCATCGGGGAGTTCTTCGATCACATGATCTATGTGCGCGGCTTGGGCGTCGGCGTGTACTTCCGCGTCGGTGGCCTCGGGTCGGGTGAGGGCGATGTTGTCGCGGATGCTGGCGTTGATCAGCTGTACGGCCTGCAAGAGGATGGTGACTTTGGCGTACAGTTCCTCGGAGGTGAGGTCGCGGATGTCGGTTCCTTCGATGCTGATGGAGCCTTGTTGTGGGTCCCACAGGCGGGCCAGCAGTGCCGCCACCGTGGATTTTCCGGACCCGGAGGGCCCAACCAGGGCGGTGACGGTGCCTTTACTCAGTTCGAGGTTGAAGTTATTCAGCACAGTGCGGCCAGCGTTGTAGCCGAATTGCACGTTGTTAAAACGCACATAGCCAGCGGGGGCTGGGCGGTTCGCTGGGCCGACGAGGCTGGGGGTTGACAAGAGGCGTTCAAGGTCGTCGCGGGAGCCGAGGCCGTTGACGAGGCCTTCTGCGTTCAGGCCGATGCCGAGGAGTTGACCACCGAAGGAGGTGCCGAGGATGAGGAACAGAATGAGGTCGCCCACGGTGATCCAGCCTTGGCTGAGGAAAATCCAGCCGGCAAGAATGAAGATGCTCAGGACGGTGATGGGGCGATTGATGGTGATGGCTTGAATCTTGGCAACGGCGGTTTCGCGCTGCCATTCATCGTAAAAGTCGCCGACGGTGGTGAGGGTGCCGGGCAAGTCGACGATGGCGGAGGAGCCGAAGGTTTTCGCCTGGTCGCGGGTGGCCATGAAGGTTTGGGCCTGGCCCGATACGGTGGTGTGGTAGCGGAGCCCGGTGGACATTTTGGCTTTGTCTTTGTTGGCAATGGTGGCCATGACCACGATGAAGGCGAGTATGGGGATGAGGAGAACCAGGCCGAGCCGCCATTGGACGGCGAAGAGGTAAACGAGGATGGTGATCGGGGTGACCACGGCAGCCACGAGATCAAGCACGGCGTGCGTGACGAGATAGTGCAGGGAATTGACGTCGTCACTGACGAGTTTTTCACGTCGACGGCTTTGCGGTTGCCGAACCAACCGAGCGGCAGGGTGGTGAGTTTCACCATGAGGCGCCGCCGCACAGCCGTTTCGAACTTATTGTCGTAAAGGTGCATGCCGAAGATCAGGAGGGCGGTGTCGCCGCTGGTGATGCCCATGATGATGAGGGCGGTGATGCTCACATCAATGAATTGCGCGCGTTCAGCCCCTGCAGGAAGAGGCGGGCGACCTCGGCAAAGAGGATGTAGGGAACAACTTGCAGCACGGAGATAAGCGCTTGGGCAACGCCGCCCAGGATGAGCGCCAACTTGGTGGGCGCAAGCACAGATTCGATTTTGTCCGTTTCTGGGGCGGGTTCGTGCTGGGCGTTGAGCTGTTCCAGGGTTCGGGATTTCCCCCATGCCGCGGCCGCGCGCACAGTAGGCGCGGGTGTGCATGGTGGAGTTATTCAGGCCGTATTCGTGCTGCAGCAGGGTTTTTGCGTGGCGGGTAGCGGCGTCTTCGGCGGTGATCCAGGCGTACCAGTTGGTCCAGTCCTGGCCGTCGAGGGCTTGGACGAAGGTTTGGCCGTTGGGAAGCTAATCCAACCAGGCGGCTTCGATATTGGGGCCGGCCGGCAGGGGTAATTGCGCGTCTTCTTCCTGGTATTTTTCCAGGTAGATGATAACTTTTTCAGTGGCGGGAATGTGGTGGGCGATGTCCCAGATGGCGGGGTAGGATGCGAGATCGCCGAGCAGCAGGTAGCCGGCTGGGGGCGGGTCGAGAAGCTTGAAGTATTCTTCGCCGTGTTGCGTGACGACGAGCTGATCACCAGGTTCACATATACTGGCCCAGTAGGAGCCAGGCCCGAGGGGGTGGTGAATGACGAAGTCGATGTCAAAATTGCCGGCGATGGGGTCGGCGTTGGTGATGGTGTAGCCGCGTTGGAATTGTTTATTACCGCCACCAGCAGCGGACGAAGGCGCCAGGAGTGAGGCTGAGCTTGGTGAACAGGGTGTCAGAGTGGAAGGTTATTCGAACAAAGTGATCTGTGCGTTGTTCCTTGCTGGTGACGGTGATGATGTGGTCTGTCGCACCGAGCGTTTTGAGTACTGCACCTTGGATGCCATGCCCCATGGTTGCCCTCCATTTCCTTTTGTTGCCAAATAGACCGTTGGTCTATTTGTGGGTTTCCCATAAGGATACCCCCTCGGCCACGGTGGGACAAGGGGGACCTATGGCGTCGAAAAGCAACCTAACCCTTCACCGAACCCGCCATGGATTCTTGATAAAAACGCTGCATAACGATGAACAGAATGATGATCGGAATGGAAACACACACCGCCCCAGCGGCCCACCGAGCAAACCATTCCTGAATGTATTCCTTCTCTAGCATCTTCCATAACCCCAGGGAAACGGTGTAATTATCCTGCGTGCGGGCAATCGCCTTGGCCAGCACAAAATCCAGCCACGGTGTGAGGAAACTAATGATCGCCTGGTACACAATCATGGGCTTAGCAATCGGCAAAATAATCAGGTAGAACACCTGCCATTTGCTGCAGCCATCGAGATAAGCAGCCTCATCCAGGCTCGCCGGAATGGTATCCATGTAGCCCTTCATGATGTAAAACCCCATGCCAGACCCCGCAGAATACACAATGATCAGGGCAATATTCGTGGTGCCGCCACCCGTGAGCCCCAAGGCCTTCAACAGGAAATAAATGGCCACCACCGCCATGATGCCCGGGAACATCCCCAACACCAGCGCGGTGTTCATATAGATGCGGCGGAACGGGAACCGCAACCGCGAGAGGCAGAACGACACGATGAGCACGAAGCTCACCGAGATCGCACACGTGAACACCGCAATAATGAAGGTATTGAGGAACATGCGCGGGAAGTTCAACACCACAGTATCGGTAAACAACTGCTTATAGTTATCGAAACTGTATTCGGTTGGGAAGAAGGTGGGTTGGTACGGAGCCGTGTTCTTATTGAAGCTCTCCAACACCACCCACACGATGGGAATAATCCAAATGATGGCCAACACAGTTAACAGCACATGCGTGGCAATATCGGCGACCCGGCGCGCGGCACGTTGGTTGTGCAGTTTGGGGGTGTTTTTGGTGGTCACTGGAATCCCTCCTCGTTGCGGTAGGAGCCGGAGCGGCGGTAGGTGATGAGTGCGACGATGCTGAGCACGATGAAGGTGAGGATGCCGATGACGGCGCCGACGTTGTAGTCGCCGCGGTCGACGGTGAGTTTGTAGAGCCAGGTGATCAACAGGTCAGTTTTGCCGGCGGAGGCGCCGATGGGTGTGGGGTCGCCGCCGGAGAGCATGTAGATGACGTTGAAGTTGTTGACGTTGGCGGTGAATGTGGTGATGAGGTAGGGGGTCATCACGAAGAGGAGGTAGGGCATTGTGATGAACCGGTAGGTTTGCCACCAGGAGGCGCCGTCGATGCGGGCGGCTTCGTAGAGTTCGCCGGGGACGTTTTGGAGGATGCCGGTGACCTGCATGATGGTGTAGGGAATGCCGATCCAGAGGTTCACGACGATGACGGTGACGCGGGCCCAGGTGGAGTTTGTGAAGAATGGCAGGGGGTTGTCGATGATGCCCCAGCTGACAAGGAGTCGGTTGATGGCGCCTTGGGGTTGCAGCATGGAGCGCAGGATGAGGAGGGATGCGAATTGCGGGACGACGACCGAGAGGGAGAAGATGGCGCGCCACATGTTTTTGCCCCAGGTGGTGCGGCGGTTGATGAGCATGGCGAGGAACATGCCCAGGAAGTAGTTGAGGAAGGTGGCGAAGAAGGCCCAGATGAGGGTCCAGGTGAGGACGCTGATGAAGAGGTTGAGGTTGACGATGCCGCCGCTGTCGGTGAGGACTGTGATGAAGTTGTCTAGCCCGACCCAGTTGAAGTAGAGGGCGTTGCGGGAGTCGTAGCTGGTGAACGCCATGGAGATCATGAAGATCAGGGGCAGGATGGTGAAGAGGACGATGCCGAGGGTGGGCAGCGTCATGAAGGTGATGTGGGCGTCGGAGTTGGTGAGTTCGCGGAGGTCGTCGCGGAAGGTGCGGGCAGTGCCAATGCGGTGTGTTTGTTCTTCGGCTTTGTAGGAGCTACGCAGTGCGACGGTGGCGAACCAGCCGAGGGCGATGATGGCGCAGATAGCTACGACACCGTAAAGGAGCACAACGACGGAAGGTGTGGATTGGGTATAGACCCAGAAGCCATTGACTTTGACACGGGTTTGGCCACCATCACCACCGAGGGTGGGCAGTTCAGCAATTTTGCGGGCGCCGATGCTGATAATCCAGGTGAGTGCGGCAATTTCGATTGCCAGGAAGAGGAGGCCTTTGGCGTATTGTCGGCGTTTGAGGTTGCCCAGGCCGAACACCAGCAAAGATAATTTGGTATAGATATCGCCGCTGGTGTAGGCGGTTTTCATGGTTTCCAGCATGGTAGGCATGCTTGGTCCTTAGGTGTGGGGGTTATTTGTAGGCGTTGAACCAGGCGTCGGTTTTTTCAGCAGCATTATCGTCGGTTACTTCATGGTTGACGATGGCTTTACCGAAGTTTTCGGCGGGTTTCCAGTAGTTGGTCATTTGTTTGAAGGCGGGTTGGAGAATGGAGTCGTTGGTGACGGTTTCTATGATTGCGATAGCTACTGGGTCGGCGCTGATGGTGGGATCAGATGCGAGGGTTTTGTCCGCGGGGATGACACCATTTTTCTCGTAATGGATTTTTTGGGAGTCGGTGCTTGCCAAGAATTCAGAAAACATGGCTGCCACCTGGGGGTTTTTGGTGTTGGGGTTGTAGGCGACTGCTTTAGAGCCAGAGAAGGCTTTAAGTTGGGTGTCTTGGCCGTTGAGGTTGAACATGGGGGGCTCGGCTACACCGAAATTGTCGCCGAGAGCTTTTTTGGCGTTTTCGGCATTCCAAGCGCCGGTGAAGACGACATCAACGCCCTTACCGAGAGAGCCAAGGCCAGCGCCTTCGTGGTCATTGATGAAGTTGGGGTTGTTGGCGACTTGCACGAGGTATTTGGTAACATCAGTAGCTTTGTCACCAGCCTTGATGCCGGCGGCTTCGTCAAGACCGTTGGCGCCAAAGTAGGTAGCGCCGGCGCCAGCGTAGAAGGCAGAGATGTACCAGGAGTCGGACATCGGGAAGGAGACTTTGGCTTTCTCTAGCATGGTGTCAAAAGATTTGACATCATCAGTGCTGAGTTTGGATTTGTCGTAGTAGAGGAACCAGGTGTTGGGTTCGTAGGGCAGGCCGTAGTAGTTACCATCGGTGCCTTTGACGGAGTTGATGAGGTTTTCTTCGTCGTATTCTTTGAGTAGTTTTTCGCCGGAATCAGAAAGTTGACCGATGGCTCCAGAGGAGAGAAGAGAACCTAGTTGATCGTTGGCGAAGAGGTAGACATCAGCGGCTGCAGCTGGATCTTGGCTGACAGTGGTGGCAGCGTCAGCTGCGGAGACGACGGAGTTTTTCCAGGAGATTTTTAGTTCTGGGTGAGCTTCGGCAAATTTGGTTTGCATGGTTTGGAGCCATGCACCGTTGTTGGTTTGGTCTTCTTGGCTGGTCCAGACAGTGAGTTCAACGTTGTCTTTGCTGGCAGTATTGGTAGACGAGCAAGCAGTGAGGGTGAGAGCTGCGACGAGGGTGGTGGCAAGTGTTGCCAGGACCGTGCGTTTCATGGTCGTCACTTTCTTTTATTATGAATTTGAGATGAAAATTAAGCATACATAAATTTTATGCATAATTATTTTTGATTTAAACATAGTGACCTCATTTACGAAAGATGCACACTTGTGATATGTCACACACTACCCCCATTCCTGCGATATTCGCAGGTTACATATTAAGGTTTTATTTGTTTGTCGACACCTGTTGGTGCATTATTCGTCAATAAATTACGGTTATCCTGTGGATATAGCTGCCGCACACTTCCCCACCCCGGAATCTGGCGTTCTATACCAATTTTACCCCCAGAGTTTTGCTGATTCCGATAGTGATGGCATGAGTGACACATTCGAGTGTTGCTGGATTTGGCACCGAGCCACACGAGTGAAGAGCATACGTAGTTTCACCGTAGTGCCAAACCGGTACCTAATGAATTTTCGGATCGCTATATCTAGACCGCAAATGCTTTCGATAATGATGCAGGATTTCCGTTTATGGGGCATAACCATAACTGGAATGACACATGCATTCTTCATTTCTTTAAGTGACAGCCAGCTTTGAATTATGGCTTTTATCAGTGTAATAGTCCGTGCCGGCAGGATCCTGACGTACCGGGCCTGTTGGTAAATCGGCGGATCATGGTGGGTATCATGCGGCGTTGAATCAAACTAGAGTGCGATAGTTTTTGGGTGGATATGGTGGATTTGTTGGCGAAGTTCGATACACTGGACAACTCCGCCATCATCGGCGTGTGGCAAGACATCATCGACCAGGCGCAGACCTCACACTCTGAGGTGTTTTGGCCTCAGAGCGAGGAAAACCTGCATTATCGGCAGCAACTGGTTTTGACCTAGATTTTTATTTAAATTGGGAATGCAATGACTATCACTCACTGACGCGCAATGCACCCAATCATCTAGTGCACAACCAGGATGCCAACACCATAAACAGTGATTCTCGAACACGTCTGTTACGAAGTTCATTGCTGATTATGAACCGCAGTATCAGCGTGGCCACTGCGCAACCACGATTGTTGGCGCTTCGGCGTTCGGAGTTTCTCATCGCACTCAACCCAAGTAATCATCATGCAAGCTACTCCCCCAGCGTATCGAATTGGTGATGCAACTCGGTGGCACCACTCTCACAGCCGATGGGATGGATTTGCCGCGACATCTGCCCGCCTCACCAAAATGTAGTATTCATGCTGCATAACCAGGTTCCAGCTCCCATCATTCATACTATCTACATGGGCGAAAATGAAAATTTAGGTTGCTAGATTAGTAAATCTTCATACTCCCATCTGTTGCAGGTTTGCCAATTTGCCCCCCTAGCAAGGATAACGAACCAATAAACATTTATAGGTAAATTTCGTCTATATTTTAATTCTTTCATGATGCTGTACTTTGTTTGCCCTTGTCACTAGCGTAGGGCTTAGGCAATAACGCCACAAAATAAGCGACACCTAATAATCACAGCAAAAAATATTTACCAACCTGTTATGCAATAGTTTTTGAGGAATAAATACTATGAGTGCTACCAACTCAGGAGGGCTTTCCTTACAAATTATGTTGCGCATCATAACCCCCAGCCCTGATGCGCACGGTATCAATCATGCGCAGATCCCTTATGCTTCCGAGGTGTTCAGGGAGCCCTAATCATGCACATCGCATACGTCAGCATTGATCCCCGCGTTCCCATCTTCGGCACCAAAGGAGCCAGCGTGCACATCCAAGAAGTGGTACGCGAACTACGCGCCCAAGGGCACAGCGTCACCATCTTCACCACCCGGCGCGGCACCCACATCCCCCACGACCTAGCTGACGTGGAGGTTATCGAACGCACCATCAACCACGCCGCCCCGGTCAAGCGGGAACAAGCGCAGCGGGATATCGCACAGGATTTCGGCATGGAGATTACCCGTCGGGGTTTCGATCTGATTTATGAGCGGTATTCCCTGTTCAGTCAGATCATTGCGGATGCTTATCAGCCGGGCGTATTGGAGGTGAATGTGCCGCTGATTGATGAGCATCGGATGCGGTGTGAGCTGGTGGATTATGAATCGGCGTTGTTGGCGTTGCAGGCGCAGGCAACCCATGCGGCCGCAACCATTTGTGTGTCTGATCCGATTCGGCGGTGGGTGTTGCGGCATGTTCCGGCGGCGCGGGCGTATACGGTGCCGAATGGGGTGAATACTGATCGGTTTTTTCCGCAGCCGGAGGATCCGCGGCGCACGGTGGTGGCATTTGTTGGCACGCTCAAGCCGTGGCATGGGGTGGAGTATGCGATTCGGGCAGCAGCGATGGCACATGAGCCGTGGCAGTTGCGCATCATTGGTGATGGGCCGCAGCGGATGCCGTTGATGGATTTGGCACGGCAGTTGCAGGTGGATGCGGATTTTCGGGGTGCGGTGAGCCCGGCGGATATTCCGGCGCAGCTCAAGGGGTCGGCGATTGGTATTGCCCCGTATCCGGAAATGGTGTCGGAGCATCATTATTTTTCGCCGTTGCAGGTGTATGAGTACTTGGGTGCGGGGTTGCCGGTGGTGGCTTCGAATATTGGGCAGATTCCGCAGGCAGTGGGTGATGCTGGGGTGTTGGTGCCGGGGTCGAATGCGAATGCGTTGGCGCAGGCCATTGATTATCTGGTGTGTTATCCACTGCGGCGGTGGGAGTTAGGGGAACGGGCGCGGTGTCGGGCGGTGCGTCGGTGTGATTGGTCGCGGGTGGTGAAAACCATTTTGGGTTTGACTTATCTGCATGCTGGTCGGATGCCGGGACGGGAGTGAGCATTATCAGCAATCTGCAACGGGAAACGTCGTAAAGCAAGCATTCAACCAATTAAGTTAAGGAAACCGATCATGGATACATCAATTTTGCTCCGGGCATTGTTCGACGACCAGGGCCGCGCTGAGTTGTTAGGGCGGGAAACCACCATCACACAAGTGCGCATCAAACCTGAATCCGCCATTGTGCTGGGGCTTTCCGATAATAGGTGGGCGCGGGTGTTGTGGCCGAATAGTCATGGGCATGCGCAGCGGGTGGCCCAGTGGGCGCAGCATCATGATTTGTGGCAGTCAACCACGTGGTTATCGCCGGAGATTTTATTGCAGCAGGGTGAGTTAAAAGCCGATGAGGAATTGGCACCGCACTTAATCAACGTGGGGTTTTCCGCGGAGGTGTTGCGGTATATTCCGTCGCGGCGGGTGGTGTTGAAGCATGGTAATCATGTGATTCAGGTGTCGCACCGGCAGTTGCCGCATCATCGCATCACGGGGGTGCCCACACCGCGTAAGTTGGGGCCAACGAATAACCCACACTTAACGGTGCATGAATTTGTGGGGAATCAGGATTTATCCACCGCGCACGCCCCGGAGTTGGATACGGCGGCGGGCATGTTGTTTGCGCAGCTGCACCGGTTGGCCCCGCCGGAGGCACCTTCGACTAATGTGTTTCGGCAGGTTTCGGCCTTGGCGCAGTTGTTTAGGTATTTGAATCCGGTGTTGGCGGCGCGGTTGAATTGGGTCACTGGTCGCCTGGAGGACCTGGGCAGGAAGCAGGTTTTCAGCCATGGGGATGCCACCCCGGCGCAGGTGCTCACGGATGGGTCGCAATTGTGGTTGACGAATTTCGAGCGGGCCTGTGGTAATCCGGTGGCGGTGGATGTGGGGTCGTATGTGGAAAACAGTGACCCGGCGGCGGGTGAGCGGTTTATTGCTGGGTATCAAGCGGGTGGTGGGAAGTTGCCGAATGCGCGTACCCTCCGCCACGCCCAAGCCCAAGCAAAACTTCTACATATTGGGAACCCGTTGCGGCAAGCTCATTTAGATTGGGAGACAGAGATTTTTGCTGAATTAGATGCAGTAAAGGAGCTGTTAGCATGAATCCTTTTGATGTGTTATCCCAATTACCCGGTGTGCGGCGCGGCTGGCCGCAGGACGACGGCGGCATCGCTATCGAATACATTGACGAACACTCCCGCGTGCGCGCCGGCATCATCCACCCAGATGGCAGTTATGATCTGGCGGATTTCGGAGTGGATACGGCGCTGCCGTACCTGACGCCGCACGCCGGGCTGGTGAGCCACCGGTGGCACCAACGTGCTGTGATCTTGGATGTTGATCGGGTGTATGCCTATGTGGAGCCGTGGCAGATTAAGCCGATCATGCAGGCGCACGCCATGATGGAGCGGCCGGCTGTCGCCCTGGATTTGAACATTCCCCGGGTGCTATCGCACACCGATTCGATGCTGATTTTGACGCGGCTACCGGGCATCAACATTCATGATTTCAGCGTGGAGGCCGCACCCGCGTGGCAGCAGTTCGCCAACCTGTGGCCGCAATTCGTCACGGTGAAGGTTCCGGTGAAGAATTTCTTCGCCACCGATACCGCCAGTGAACTGCAATGGTGGGCCAACCGTGTGCCCACCCTGCCGAAAACCCTGGTGGCGGAGGCGGTATCGGCTGTCACCAGGGGCACCCCGGACCGCGCCGTGTTGGTGCACCGCAACGTGCATGACAAGAACCTGTTTTTCGATGGGTCGCGGTTGGGGTTGTTGGATATAAACATGCTGGCGTACGGGGAAGCCGCCGTTGACTTGGGTAATTTGCTGGCGTATTCGGAGCTGCGGTGGCACCAGGGGCGCATCAACGATGAAGTTCGTGATGTGATGTGCGGTGTGGTGCAGGAGTTGGCGGAAACATTACAGGTCAGCCCGGCGCGGCTGGCGGCTTATCAGCAGGTGGCGCGGTTACGATTGGCTGGTTTGTATAGTTTCCGGCCAGCTGCTGCCGCATGGTTGCCGGCGTGGATGGCGACGTTTAATAACGAAAGATAGTCATGAGGATCACTGTCATTGGTTGCGGTTACCTGGGTGTTGTGCATGCTGTGTGCTTGACGACGTTGGGGCATGAGGTTGTTGGTATTGATACGGATACCGCCAAGATTGCCCGTTTGTCGGCGGGTGAATGCACGTTTTTTGAACCCGGGTTGCCGGAGCTTTTGGCAGAAGCCCTGGAGTCAGGGCGGTTGCGGTTTGTGGGGGCGGCGACGCCAGCAGCAACGGCGGTCCTGGCTGCGGCGGAAGTGCATTTCATCACGGTGGGGACGCCGCAGGTGGCGGATGGGTTGGCCGCGGATGTGAGTTTTGTGACGGCGGCGGTTGATGCGGTGATTGCGACGGCGGGGGCGGAGCCACCAGTGGTGGTGGGGAAATCAACGGTGCCGGTGGGTACGGCAGAACAATTGGGGAGCCGCTTGGCAGCGCACGGCATCGCCTTGGTGTGGAACCCCGAATTCCTGCGGGAAGGGTTCGCCGTGGCAGATACGCTGCGCCCGGATCGGATTGTGTACGGGCTGCCGGCGGATGAGGAGTTGGCGCGCCGGGGTCGGGCGGTGCTGGATGAGGTGTATGCGCCGGCGTTGGCTGCGGGGGTGCCGCTGGTGGTGAGTAATTACGCCACGGCGGAGTTGGTGAAGGTTGCGGCTAATTCGTTTTTGGCCACCAAGATTAGTTTCATTAATTCCATGGCTGAGCTGT
This sequence comes from Corynebacterium sp., assembly GCA_030527885.1. GTDB lineage: Bacteria > Actinomycetota > Actinomycetes > Mycobacteriales > Mycobacteriaceae > Corynebacterium. The sequence goes on along the minus strand of JAUMZY010000005.1, from coordinate 49,650 downwards.
GTGAACGCACGGGTGGGGATGTGGTTCAGTTGGCGGAGGCGTTGGGTTATGATGCGCGGATTGGTTCGCAGTTTTTGCGTGCGGGGGTTGGGTTTGGGGGCGGGTGTTTAACGAAAGATATTCGGGCTTTTATTGCCCGTGCTACCGAGCTAGGAGTTGAGAGTTCCGTGTCGTTTTTACGTCAAGTTGATGCCATTAATCAGCACAGCCGGGATCGGGTCGTTGATCAGGCATTGCAGTTATTAGGTGATGAGCCGCAGGGCAAGAAGGTGACGGTGTTGGGGGCGTCGTTTAAGCCGAATAGTGATGATATTCGGGATTCCCCGGCCCTGGAGGTGGCGGATCGGCTGCATGGTCAGGGGGTGGATGTGACGGTGACGGATCCGCAGGCGTTGTTTGGGGTGCATCGGAGTTTCCCGCATTTGCGTACGGAGTCAGATATTAATGCGGCGTTGAGTGGTGCGGAGTTGGTGTTGTTGCTGACGGAGTGGCAGGAGTTTTCGCATTTGGATCCGCAGGCGACGATTGATTTGGTGGAGCAGCCGCAGCTTATCGACGGCCGGAATGCGCTGAATCCTAGAGCGTGGCGGGCGGCGGGATGGCGGTATACCGGCATGGGTCGGTAGCGCATGTGCACTGTAGAATGACGGCATGCGTGATGGTCGTGCTAGTGAATCGGTGATTCCGGATCCGCCGCCGCCCATGCCGGATTGGTTGCGGGACGTATTGGCAGCAGTGGTGGTCATCAGTGTGGCGTTTGCTGCGGACCCGGCGCATGTGTATCTGAGGCCCAGCCAGCTGGCGGTGGGGTTGTCCATCATTGCGGCCGGGTTGTTGCCGCTGCGGCGCTGGTGGCCGATTGCTATCACCCTGGTTATGGTGGTTTTTCATGCGGTGTGTGCGGTGGTGATGCGGGAGCAGAGTCCAGGGTTGTTGCTTGCGATGACCATTGCGGTTTTTGGGGTGTTTAATCGACGTGGCATGCGGGTGGGTATCGGTGTGGCGGCGGTGGCGTTGCTCATTACGGAGCCGGCGACGTGGCTGATCACGGGCACGTTGTTTGATTACCGCATGTTGCACCCGGTGTTTTTTATTGCGTTTGCTGGGGCGGCCGGGGATTCCGTGTATATGCACCGGCAGTACGTCACCATGGTGCGGGAGCGGGCGCTGCGGGGGAGCAGGATCGGGAATCGGAAGTGGCGCGGCGGATCACGGAAGAGCGGTTGCGGATAGCCAGGGATTTGCATGATACGGTGGCGCATCAGATTTCGGTGATTAGTTTGAATGCGGGGGTGGCGTCGCAAATGATGGAAAGAGATCCGGGGCAGGCGCAGGAATCACTGGTGGCGGTGCGGAGTGCGGCCCGGGTGGTGCTTCGGGAGATTGGGGATTTATTGGAGCATTTGCGCACCACAGAGCAATTGGAGGAATACCAGTGGGCGGCGGCGCCGCAGCCGCACATTGATCAAATCCTGCACCTTATCGAACGTTTTAGCGAAGTGGGGTTGCAGGTGACGCTCGTGGGCGCTGATGTTGTTTCGCACGTGCCGACGACCGTCGGGCGGGTGGCATACCGCATTGTGCAGGAGGCGCTGACGAATGCCTATAAACACGATGCGCCGAGTGAAGCAGTGGTGAAGTTGATGCTGACGGATTCTATATTGCGCATTGTTGTAACCAATCCGATTGCTACTGATGTTGAGAAGGAAAATGAGTCGCATGGGTTTGGTTTGGTGGGGTTGCAGGAGCAGGCCGCTAGTGTGCGGGGTGCGTTGATGGCTGGGATGGTTGATGACAGCATGTGGCAGCTCAGTGCCACGTTGCCGCTGGTGTCGGAGGGTAATGCGGCGTGATTACGGTGGTGTTGGTTGATGATCAGGCGCTGATTCGGCAGGCCATTTTGGTCATGTTGAACGCCACTGGTGATATCACGGTGGTGGGGCAAGGCACGACGGGGCGGGAGGCAGTGCAGTTGGCTCGGCAGTTGCAGCCGGATGTGGTGCTCATGGATATTCGCATGCCGGATATGGATGGGATTGCTGCCACTGCGCAAGTGTGTTCGGATCCGGAGATGCCTAATACGCGGGTGTTGATTCTGACGACGTTTGAAAACGACGCCAACATTGTGGCGGCGTTGCGGGCGGGGGCGAGTGGTTTCATTGGGAAGGGCTCGGAGCCGGAGGAGCTGGCGCGGGCAGTACAGGCGGTGGCGCAGGGGGATGCGCTGCTGTCGCCGACGGCGACCCGCAGTCTCATTGCGCGGGTGGTTGATAAGCCGGTGGTGCGGACGGATACGGGGTTGATTGCGAAGCTCACGTTGCGGGAGCAGGAGGTGTTGACGCTGGTGGCTAAGGGTTTGTCGAATCAGGAGATTGCGGACCAGTTGGCGTTTTCTGTGCATACGACCAAAACCCACGTGGGGAATATTATGGCGAAGGTGGGGGCGAATGATCGGGCGCAGTTGGTAATCGTGGGGTATGAGAGTGGGTTGATTGTGCCGGGTGGTTGATACCCCATGTAGGGTAGGTGAACATCCCCTGCTGAGGCGATGTGGTTCAGCAGTGGACCAGCTACTATGAAGGGCCATGACTCCTGAACCTTCAGTACCTGAATCTAAGAACCGCATCGGTATGGTTTTTGCCGGGCTGCTTGTTGCTATGTTTTTGTCAGCGTTGGACCAAACAATTTTTGCCACGGCGCTGCCCACCATCGTGGGGGAATTAAGTGGCATTGTCCTCATGTTATGGGTGACCACTGGATATTTATTGGCTGCTACCGTCACCATGCCCATTTACGGCAAATTGGGGGATATTATCGGCCGGAAGGGGTTGTTCCTAGCTGCGTTGGTGTTGTTTTTGGTTGGTTCTGTCATTGGTGGCTTAGCACCCAACATGGTGTGGTTGATTCTGGCCCGGGTGGTGCAGGGCGTTGGTGGTGGCGGGTTGTTGATTTTATCCCAGGCCATCATCGCAGACATTGTGCCGGTGCGGGACCGCGCAAAGTACATGGGTGCAATGGGCGCCGTGTTTGGGTTGTCCAGTGTGGTGGGCCCCATTTTGGGTGGCTGGTTTACCGAAAGCATCGGGTGGCAGTGGGTGTTTTGGATCAACATTCCCATTGGGGTCATCGCCATTGCCATCGCTCTTTTCGTCTTGCGGTTGCCGAAGCATGATGTGACCTTCCGGTTCGATGTGTGGGGAACGCTCACGATGGCGGTGGCGGTCACGGCCATCATTTTGGTGGCTTCGTGGGGCGGGGTGGAGTACGAATGGGGGTCAAGCTTGATCGTTAATTTGATCATCGTGGCCATTGTGTTCACCGCGTTGTTTGTGTGGGCAGAGGCGAAGGCGAGCGACCCGATCATTCCGCTGAAGGTGTTTAAAAACCGCAATTTCATTCTTGCCACCATCGGTGGGGTGTTCATCAACATCGCCATGTTTGGGGTTTTGAGCTACCTGCCCACATATTTGCAGATGGTGACGGATGCTAACGCCACGGGGTCCAGCTTGATGCTCACGGTCATGATGGCGGGGTTGATGTGCACCGCGTTGACGACGGGTGCGCTGTCTTCGAAGACGGGAAAGTACAAGTGGATGCCCATTGCCAGCATGCTGGTGTTGGCGGTGGGGTTGTGGCTGATGTCCACGCTGACGGTGGATACGGCCTTGTGGATTCTGCTGGCCTACACCTTTGTGTTCGGGGCGGGCATTGGGTTCGGCATGCAAATCCTGGTGGTTGTAGTGCAGAATTCCTTCCCGGACCAGGAAGTGGGCATGGCCACGGCGTCAAACAATTTCTTCCGGGAAATTGGGGCGTCGCTGGGCGGGGCGTTCGTGGGAGCACAATTCACCAGCCGGCTGACCAGTCTCTTTGCCGAACGCATGCCGGATGGCGCAGGCATCAACACGAACGCCCTGACCCCGGGCCTGGTGAAGCAGCTGCCAGAGACGATTCAAAACGCCATCGTGGGTGCTTATAACAATGCCCTAACCCCGGTGTTTGCCCTGATCATTCCGATGATGGCGGCGGGGTTGCTGGCGGTCGTGTTTATCAAAGAAATACCGTTGCGCAGTGATTCAGAGAGGTGAGCGTCGAAAAGCTTTTCGACGAGCTACGCAATCCGCTCTAGTACCACTAATCTCAGGGGCGGCACCACAAATTCATGGCTGAGTTCAACCTGCGCCGCCTTCTCATAACCGTGACCATCGTTCACGTGCACTTTATACGTACCAGCCGGCACTGGGTGCGACCAGTGATAATAATTGGCGTTCACCAGCACCCACGCATCATGGCCGGGGCCGAACGCATCCGTCACCCGGTAGCTCAAGTGCAGGCCCTCTGCGGTGATTAAATGCGAGTTCTTCTTAATCACCTCATAATCAGCCTCCCGCAGCCACGCATGAGCCTTGCGGAACGCATTAAGCTCCTTGAAATACTGCACCTCAGCAGCGAACTTCGCCGCCCTGTCGTAATCGAACACATTGACGGAATCCGGGCTGCGGTAGGAATTTTCATCCCCATTCTTCGTGCGCAGAAACTCCTGACCCGCATGAATGAACACCACGCCCCGGCCCACAAATTGCGTGCTCGTAGCCAACGTGTGCCGCTTCGTAATATCCGCCTCACTCGCCCACACCAGCGTGTGCGTGCCGCGCAGCTTATCGAACATCGTCCAGTTGTCGTGCGCTTCGTTATACAACACGGATTGGTCCGCGGTAAGAAAATTCCGGTTCGCCGGGGAACCCAACAACGCATCGTACAACGACCCTGCATTAGATTGCGAACAATCATAACTGCCGACGCAGCCGGACACGAACCCCGGATCCGACACCGAAAAGTTCGAACCCTTCACAATATCCCGATAAAAATCATTGAAGAACCCCACCCGCGGCATGAGCGGACTATTACCCTGATGCGCCCGCATCACACCCGCCGGATGATTGCCCATGTCCCAGCCTTCCCCAATCACAATGATGCCCGGATCAATCTCATCCAACGCCGCCCGCACCGCATTGATGGTATCCACATCGTGAATCCCCATGAGGTCAAACCGGAACCCATCCAAACCGAACGTTTTCACCCAATACACCACCGAATCCACAATGTACTTCCGCATCATGAGCTGCTCAGACGCAGTCTCATTGCCACAACCCGTACCATTATGAAAATGCCCATCATGGGTCATGCGGAAAAAATACCCCGGCACCGTACGCTCCAGCGGCGAATGCTCCGCCGCATGCACATGGTTATACACCACATCCATGATCACCCGAATGCCCCGGGCGTGGAACGCATCCACCAACTGCCGAAACTCCGTCAACCGCGCCGTTGGATTCGTCGGATCCGTGGCATACGACCCCTCTGGCACGTTGTAATGCAGCGGATCGTACCCCCAGTTATATTGCGCATTAAAACCCAAATTACCGGTTTCATCCACCGACCCAAAATCAAACACCGGCAACAACTGCACATGCGTAACCCCCAGGTCAGCAATATAATCCAAGCCCGACGGATTCCCCGCCTTCGTGGTAGTGCCGGCCTCTGTCAACCCCAAAAACTTCCCCTTATGGGTGATGCCATTATCCGGCCCAATGGTGCAATCCCGCACGTGCAATTCATAAATGATGGCATCCGAGGCTTGGCCGAAACTCGGCAACCGCTGCGGCACCCCCAATAACGCAGCCACGTTCACCACCACGCCGCGTTCCCCATTGGCGGTCACCGCCCGGGCATACGGGTCGACGGATTCCACCGGCTCCGCATTAATAGTAAAAACCAACTTGTAGGTGTATTCAGACCCACTCAAATCCCCCGGCGCGTGATGCTCCCGCACGCCCCGGTCCCCCAATGTCATGGCATAACTACCAGCAGCCGGACCGGTGTGCAGCACTAACGTAGCAGACCAGGAAGTCGGTGCCCACAGACGAAAGGTGGTGCCTTCTGGTGAGTGCAGGGCACCTAATTCGCCGTCGAAGAAAAATCGTTGATTGAACTCTGAAGAATGTAATTCGCTGGTGCTATAAAACGGCACGAAGCAAACTCCTTTCCTACCGGTCTGCATGCCAGAAACAGTCCAAGACTACGCTGTATCCTGCCGCCACCCAAACACTCATCACCCTCGCAAGAATACACCCGCCATCATACCGATGTGCGACATGTATCTAGCTGGGCATTCTTATGTTTAACCCCGCATGGTCCAACGCGCTTAGGCGTCAGCCATCCAACCGCTCCCCGGAGGCAGCCGCAAACACATGCTGCTGCCCAGGGAGAATCCACACGTGGAACACCGAACCCGGTGCCAGCGCCGCGTTCGGCAACGTCCGCACCACCACCTGTGGGGAATCCGCCGGCGCCCCCGCCACGTGCCCGTACAGGTACGAGTCGGAGCCCAATTCCTCCACGAATGCCAACGTGATGGGGATGGTATCGGCTTCTGCGCCAGGTGCGACGATCTCCACAGATTCTGGTCGGAACCCCACGGTCACCCGCTGCGCCGTGATTCCCGGCAGGGGGATGCGAGCATCCCCAAACGTTGCAACCTGATCGGCACCCACGGCGCATTCCAGCAGGTTCATGGCCGGGGAGCCAATGAAACCAGCGACGAACACGTTCTGCGGCGTGTCATACAACTCCCGTGGTGTACCCACTTGTTGCAATACGCCTTCGTTGAGCACTGCAATGCGATCCCCCATCGTCAGCGCCTCGGTTTGATCGTGAGTGACATACACCGTGGTCACACCCAATTCACGTTGCAATGAGGCAATTTCCGTGCGGGTTTGTACCCGCAGTTTGGCGTCTAGGTTGGAGAGGGGTTCATCCATGAGGAACACTTGCGGTTTGCGCACGATAGCACGCCCCATGGCTACCCGTTGCCGTTGCCCACCGGACAAGGCTTTAGGTTTGCGGTCCAGGTAAGGGGTCAGATCAAGGCGTTTTGCCATGGCTTCCACCCGCTTATCAATTTCTTCTTTGGGGGTGCCGGCGATTTTGAGGGCAAAGCCCATGTTGTCCCGTACGGACATGTGAGGATACAACGCATAGTTTTGGAACACCATGGCAATGTCGCGTTCTTTGGGGGGCGCGGTGGTTACGTCGATATCACCGATGCGGATGCGGCCGGATGTGAGTTCCTCCAGACCAGCAAGCATGCGTAAGGTGGTGGATTTGCCGCAGCCAGAAGGGCCGACGAGGACGAGAAATTCACCGTCCGCAATATGTAGGTCAAAGTTATTAACAGTGGGGGTTTTGGCGCCGGGGTAAGTGAGAGTGGCGGCTTCGAAAGTAACTGATGCCATGATGTGGTTGTCCTCCATCGGCAGGTACGTGCCGAACGATCCGTGGTGGGGTAACAGAAGAATTAGGGCTGCGGGCTTGCAGCCCCATGTTCTATTTAATCAGAGTAGGCTAGAGTTGTCTGTGTTCTTTGAGGATAAATAAGGTATAAATTTTTATCATGGATGATGCCATTCGTAAGCGTGCCAGCGGTTTTCAGCGGTCGACAATTTCCAATGCACTGCGCTTCGCGCTGGATGATGGACAGCTGAATTTCATGGAATATACCGAACGTAATAACACTGCGTTGGCTGCCACGTACCGGGATGAGTTGATTCCGTTGGTCACTGATCTGGATTTGGGCGCCGGGTTGCCGCGCCCCACGAAAGCGGCGTTTTTGGATCAGGTGTCCAGTCGGTTCCAGCAGCCGATTACTCCGGATGAGCTGGAGCAGCAGTTGCATTCCCAGGAGGTAGCACAGCAGCAACCTGCAGCAGCGGAAGTTGGTGGAGGCCAGTGGGTGGCGCCGCAGGCGGCTGCTGGCGCGTCGCTACAGAACACGAATGCGCTGTTTGGGGAGGTAAAGCGGCATGGTTCGTGGGTGTGCGGGCCTTCGCATATGGTTAATATGCTGTTTGGGGAGGTCACGTTGGATTTCACCAAGGCCACGCTGACCAGCAATCGGGTGGATATACAGGTACTGGCTGGGTGTGGGAGTGTCACCATCATTGTGCCGGAGGGGTTTCACGTGCAGGAAAATATCACCAATATTTTCTCCACGGTGAAAATCAAGGATGCCCGCGGGGTGCGACCGGCCACCAACGTCGACCCCAGCGCCCCACTGTTAGTGATTCATGGGTACGCTGCGTTAGGTGATATAAAAATCAAGCGCGTGCTGTTTTAGCTTGCTTATCGACGCTTCCCGCTGCGGGGCTCGTCGATAAGCTTATTGCTAGCGCACATCCCGGCGCGCATTGACGACGAACGCGCCAGCGATGAAAACCACCAACCAGACAACAATGACCAGCAGGTTAAAGCCCAGGGGTTGGAGATAGCTTACTCCCCAGCCTTCGCCGCCGCCAGTGTAGACGCTGCTGAGTTGCAGACCGAGTTGTTCCATGCGGGTGCCGGGGCTGGCAAGCCACAGGAAGATGAGCTTGTCGGAGGATGTGGCGGCAAATTCCAGCACTTGGTTGAGCATGAATGACCAGATGATCACGATGGTGGACGTCAGCATTTTCGAACCCGTCATGGCGGCGATGCATGCTGAGAATATGGGGAATAGGATGCACAGGCCGATCTGGGTGTACAGCGGGGCGGTGTTTGTGAGGTCGAGGTTCATCCCCAGGGCGACGAGTATCAGCAAGATGAATGCCACCCCGACGGTGAAAATGATGGCCAGGGTGGTCAGGCCGACCAGGATGCGGGCGATAAGCCATAGGCTGCGGTTGTTTTGGGTGAGGAAGGCATGGGCGTACATGCGGGTTTCTATTTCCCCGCCGATGGCGGCCGCCATGAAGACGATGGCGAGCACCATGAAGAAGGGGCCGCCGGAGATGCTCATTTCCCAGCTGGCGTCTCGATTGTCGGCAGGCAGTAGGCTGAGGAGGGTGATGGGCAAAACCAACAGCACAAACAGCAGCGTGACGTAGACCCAGAAGGATCGTACGGATGTGAATTTGCGGATTTCAGAACGCACCGCGTTAAGCATGGTTTTTCTTCTTTCTTATGTCGCTGTGGTTCGTTACTGAGCGTAGGGGCCGGGGTTGCGTGGCGGCGGTGGGTTTTGGAAGGGATTCTGCGGCGGCTGTAGCTGTTGCGGCGGCGGGCCTTGGTACGGTACTGCCCCGCTGGTGTGGTATTCCTGTGCCTCCCGGGTAGCGGCCAGGAACCGCTGCTCCAGGTTCTCCCGGTGCGTGCTCATTCCCACCACCAGGATGCTGTTATACATAGCAATTTCGGCAATCATGGTGCGCAATTGCTGATCGTTCTGGTTCTTTTCCACTGGCACTCGTAACGCCTCTACACCCTGCGCTACCATGGCGTTGGTGGTATGTCGAACGACTGTCAGCCCACGCTCCACTAACTGTGCCTGTAAGGCATCCGCCTGCGGCGTCTCTACCTCCACTGTGGTGCCATCCGCAAGGAATTCCGACATGGAATACTCCCCGATCATTTGGCCTCGCCCAATCACAATAAGCCGGTCTGCCGTCTGCTCCATCTCAGCCAACAGGTGTGATGACACCATGATGGCTTTGCCCGCAGCCGCCAGCGACCGGATGGTATTGCGCATCCAACTCACACCTTCTGGGTCGAGGCCGTTGACTGGCTCATCCAAGATGAGGTGCTGCGGGTCCCCCAGCAATGCTGCCGCCACCCCAATGCGCTGTTTCATGCCTAGCGAATAGCCACCAAGTTTTTGGTTCCCCACATCAGTCATGCCCACTAAGTCCAGGCACTCTTCCACTCGGCTGGTGGGAATTCCCGCGCCCTGCGCGATTACTCGCAAATGATTTCGACCGCTGCGGCTGCGATTAAACCACCCGGAATCTAAAATAGCGCCGGCGACCGCCGCTTTATTCCGCAACTTGGCAAATTGATTGTTATAGCCTTCCCCACGGAACACTGCGGTGCCCTGCGTGGGTGCGTCCAAACCCAACATGCACCGCATGCTGGTGGACTTGCCGGAACCATTGGGCCCTAAAAAGCCTGTGACCTGCCCGTCCGGAATGGTAAAGCTCAGGTTATCAACGGCTAACTTAGAGCCATATTTCTTACTAAGGTTCTCTACAATAATCATGACAACACCTTTCTCAACTCTCTTATATCGTGAAATATTTTTCCCCATTGTGGCACCAAGTAATAACGTGGTGCATCGCCTTCTGATCTCAATTCATAGGTATGATCCCCCGATCAAAGGCAAACAACACCACATGTACCCGATCCCGTGATCCCGTTTTAGCCAACACCTGCCCCACATGCGTCTTCACCGTCGGCAAGGAAATAACCAATCTTTCGGCTATTTCTGTGTTAGATAAACCCTGAGCAATGAGCACTAGAATTTCCGTTTCCCGTTGCGTCAATGATGTAATCAATCCCTGATTCACCGCCGCCATCACATCTCTCGGCCTATCCCCACCAATCAGACCGGCTGTATGCCCCCGCAATCGTTTAAATAGCGTCGCCGTCGCTGCCGGACTAATCACCGCCGAGGACTCGCCCACCTGCCGCACCGCCGAAATCAATTCCTCCGGTGTTGCGTCTTTCAACAGGAACCCACTTGCCCCCGCCTCAATGGACTGCACCACATAATTATCCGTATCAAACGTCGTGAGCACGACAATTCTTGTCGGATCTCCCGCCGGCCCGTGCAGCCCCCGCGCCACAATCTCCTGCGTCGCCACAATCCCATTAACCCCTGGCATTTGAATATCCATGAAAATCACGTCCACCGGTTGCTGCTTCGCCAACCTGATGGCATCATCACCACCATCAGCCTCCCACACCACCGTAATGTCATCCTGCGAACCTAAAACCATGGAAAACCCAGCCCGCACCAACTGCTGATCATCAACTAGACCGACGGTAAACATCATCCATCTCCTATAATTACTCTAATAATCATTCTTGCTCATTCTTCGGCAATCCGAATCCCCAAAATCACATGATTTGTTGCCACCCAGGCCACAGCGTCGTAACGCATCAACTTTAATTCCCCAACGACAACGTGGCCTTTACCACCCACCTGCTGCCCTGTGTGCCCCACTGCGCGGTACCACCATGTAGTTTCGCGCGCTCCTTAATGCCGATCAAACCTCGACCCCCAACCGCATCGCCCATGGCTGAATCCACCAACCCTGAGCCCAAATCATTCCTGGTCACAATGGTTATTTCATGCTCACCCCAATCAATAGTCAGGTCAATAATCTTGCTGCCATGCTTCAGTGCATTCGTCAACGTTTCCTGCACAATGCGAAACACGTTCAACCCCAACGATTCACGCACCACCTTCGGCTTCCCCGTCACTGTGTAATTCACCTGAGCGCCGGCGCGCCGGGTTTCAGCAATGAGGTCGTCAATGCCGGCGATACCGGGCGTGGCGTTGAAGGCGCGATCGGGGCCGTCGATTTCGTGGAGGACGCTGAGTAGTTGCCGCATTTCGGAGAGGGTGGTTCTGCCCACACCTGCGATGGTGTCGAGGGTTTTGAGTGCTAATTCCGGGTTTTTCGAACCTGCGAATTTGCCACCGTCGGCTTGAGCAATGATCACGGTGAGTGAATGCGCAATGATGTCATGCATTTCGCGGGCGATGCGATTGCGTTCTTGGACTGCAGCAAGATCGACTTTGGCTTCGAGATCACGGATACGTTGGGTACGGCGGCGTATGTCGAGGCCCACCTGCCAGAAGAAACCGACAGAAATAAAAACGATGATGACGACGGCAAAACCAGCCCACACTATTTGGTACAGACTTAATGGCTCCCACCAGCGAGCATCTATACCAGAGGCGGCGGATTGAGCAAACATGTATGCGAGTGCGAGCAGTGACCCAACGATAATCGTGATTAACCAAGCGCGGCGATGGCGAGTGAGATTGGCGGCCGCAATGGTAGTTTGATGGCACACAATTACATAGCACACATGTAGTAAAGAAAAGGGTACAAGAGTAAGACATACCAGCCCTACCACCATCATGACTAGGCTATATTCCAGATACTTAGTTTGCACCACAAGGGCACCCAGAATGATAATGAAGCCCAAAATATTGAACGCAAAAACAACGTTAGCCATGATCGGTGGGTAAAAAGTCTTGGCAAACTGGAGCGAAGGCACCCCGGTGAGAAAGATAAAGGTGAAGATGATCATGACGAGGAGCAGGTTGCCCCCGACGTATGTTTTAGGGGTGGAGCCCCGCCAGATTTTTGCCATCATATGTGTAGGGTAACTATGTGCGATGTGTGATTTCATCATGCCTGGGTATGATCCTTGCGCGCATAATTTTTCCGACACGCATGCGAGTTGTTCCCCGGTTTTTGACCGTTTCCCGCAACAATAAATAGGCAGCCCTTTTTCTATGTTATTGAAGGATACGTCAATGATGAACAATGTGCACTGGAAATTTGATACCCAGCGCTACCTCTCCCTGGACCAATTCATTAGTGATGTCAATAAGCATAACCAGGAATTGGCGGATGGGGACGAGGATTTTCATTGGCATCACGATCAAATCATGATGAATAGCCCTAGGGTTGCTTTTGAATATGTGGCGTGGGTTTCTGGCCGAGATCAGTTGTTGACGTGTGAAGTTCCGATTGATGATGAGGAAACCGCCTTCGCCCCGGAGCGGGAGCAAGATGGGCTGTATCCAGTGGATATACATGCGGAGGTGTATGCCACTAATCGTACGTCGTTTTCGGCGGGGGAATTGTTGTGGATTGCCCACAGTTTGCAGGCTAATAAGGTGTTGGGGGATCACACGTTTTTTGAGGGCTTTGAGGTGATTAATCTCAATGCGGCAGTGCCTGCGCTATTTATAGCCAAGAGTGACTAGTTGCTTGCTTTTCGACGCTTCCCGGTGCCGTCATTCCTGTGTGGGTTTTGGTTTGTGCGGTTTGGGTGTTTTTGTTGCCCTGCGGTGCCGTGAGGGTTTGGGGGTTTTATCGTTATCCGCTTGCAGGGTTGTGGTTTTGGCGGCTTTGGCTTTCACTTTGGTGCGTTTTGCTGGTTTAGGGCGCTTGGGAGTTTTCTGGACGGTCGGCATAACGGCCAGAACGTAACGGCGGACAACCCAGACTTCTAGTGCGATAACCGCGATGGCGGCGGCGGTGATAATGGTCATGGCAATCCAGCTGTTAACCACACATTCGTTCGACCATGACATGATTTTGGCAACCCTAGGGTTAAGCATGAAGGCGTAACTGCCTTTGCAGACGCGGCGAGCGCCATTAATGCCGGTCACGTGGGCGTGGTGGCGGGTGAGCCACCACAGGTACACCGTGACCAGCATGAAGATGAGCGATATGAAGAACCTATTCTCAATGGAGCGTTTGCTCCTATCCCGCCAGATCATGAACCAGGGCATGAGTGCAACCAGCAGCACCAGTAAGGCACAAATGTATATGATGATTTGGCCTTTGATGGTGATGTAGGAGAGGACAGAGCTGCCGGTTTTATTGACGGTGTCTTTGAGTACAACGTATTGTTTGTTGTCGGTTTGGAGCAGGATAAAGGTGTGGGTGTCGTTGAGGCTACCTGGGGTGTTTTTGCCGTCTTTGCCGCCTTCGGTCAGGGTGGTGGCAATATCAGCGGTGACTTCTACGGTGCCATCGGGCAGCGGGGTGATCTTGGTAATTTTGACTTCACTTTTGCCTAGCGATAGCCAGGTACCATCAGCTAGTAATTCATCGCGAGTTTTGAGGTTGACTCGTTCGACTTCAGTGAAGGTGCCACGGTCCTTTGGAGTACCAACGATGCGGCTGCTGGAGCTGAGGCAGCGGGAAGTTTTGCAGCTGACGTTGCTCCATTGGGAGTCGAGAACGCCTTGGTAGGTTTTGATGGCATTGGTGATGGCTTCTTCATTGACATTTGATTGGGCTGCGTAGGCCGTCGTTAAGAAGTGTGGGATGGTGATGATGCAGAAGGCTATGACGAGTGCGAACCTCAACAATGCAATAGTTTTTTGCTTCATGAATACTTCCGTAGATTGTTGTTGCGGTTGAACTGGCCGTGTTAGATCCGTTGAGTGATGAAATACCGCAGGATTTTGCGTTCTAGCATGAGTGCCACGAGGGCGGTAAGAAAGAAGAGAGCGATGGCAAACCTGCTGTTTACTACGCATTCTTGGGATCCGATAATGCGTTCGACGCCGGAGTCGAGCATGTTGGGGTAGCCGTAGCCGCAGGAGACTTTTTCGCCGTAGCCGCGGGTGGCGTATGCATCACCGACGTAAACCCAGATCATGAGGAAGATCATGATGCCAGTAGAGATGAGGGAGATACGGAGTCTGGTGCCTATGGTTTTTTTGAGGTTGTTTGGGTCGTCAGTAACCCAGGGGAGGACAGCTGCGACTACCACCAGCACAAAGAACACATACATGACGATCTGCCCCTCGATCAATGCTTTGGCCAAGGCTCAGCCCTCTTTTCTTGCTCACGACACCAGTAAGTCAGCTCAGAAGATACCTCAACGCTACCGCACCCAAAATTCGGGGGTATAAGCACTAACGAAAGAAAATAATGTGCAGCCATCAACAATTAAGAAAGATGCATATCACTACCACTATATTTAAGGTTTATCTAATATAAAACTCAGTATACTATGTTTCTAATAGGTCTTACCCCCTGTTAGATAATTCTCTAACCGTTGAAAAACTGTCATGCCCACACCATAAAAAACCATCACTGTAACCAATAACACTGACGCCCACATCTAATTCAAAAGCCATGCATAGCACTTTCCCAAACCACAACATATAGAGTGTGAACTATGTAATATATGCACATATTGTATTCATGGCGGTTGCTCTCCACTAGCCTTAACAATCATGGCACCCCACGGTTACGATCACTCCAGCATCACCGAATATCTCTCCCACGCCGATTGGCGCATCAATGCGAATGCCAACCAAGACTTCTCCCTCGGCGGCCTCATCCTCAACACCGCCGGCAAAACCACAGCGAATTATTGGTTAAACCAGATTTTCACACCAACCGCCAGCCACGCCCACCGCACCGGCGCCATCCACATCCACGACCTCGACATGTTATGTGGTTACTGCGCCGGCTGGTCACTGCGCCAACTCCTCGAAGAAGGTTTCGGCGGCATCCCCAACACCATCTCCGCTGGACCACCCAAACACTTAAGTTCAGCCTGCGGCCAACTAGTGAACTTTCTCGGCACCCTCCAAAACGAATGGGCCGGCGCCCAAGCCTTCAGCTCCTTCGACACCTACCTAGCGCCCTTCGTTCGTCTCGACCACCTCACATTCGAACAGGTTTACCAAATACTACAAGAGTTTGTATTCAACCTCAACGTCCCCTCCCGCTGAAGCACCCAAACCCCCTTCACCAACCTCACCTTCGACTGGACCTGCCCCACCGACCTACGCGACCAACTCCCCATCATCGGCGGCGACTTCACCGACTTCTACTACGGTGACCTCCAACCCGAAATGGATCTCATCAACCAGGCCTTTCTGGCCGTCCTGGCGGCAGGTGATGCCGAAGGCCGCCCCTTCACCTTCCCCACCTATAACATCACCAAAGACTTCGATTGGGACTCCCCCAACGCCAAAGCCCTCTTCGCCATGACCGCCCAATACGGCCTCCCCTACTTTCAAAACTTCATCAACTCCGACCTCGACCCCAGCATGATCCGCTCCATGTGCTGCCGCCTGCAACTCGACCTGCGCGAACTCCTCAAACGCGGCAACGGCCTCTTCGGCTCCGCCGAACTCACCGGCTCCATCGGCGTCGTCACACTCAACTGCGCCCGCCTCGGCTACCGCTTCGCTGGCGACGAAACCGCCCTGCTCGCCGAAGTTGATACATTGGTAAAACTCGGCGTGGACACCCTGAAACGGCGCCGGGCGTTCGTCGAAAAGCAATTAGCCAACGGGCTCTACCCATACACGCGCCGGTGGCTGCCCAGCCTGGACAATCACTTTTCGACGATCGGGGTCAACGGCTGCAACGAAATGGTACGCAACTTCAGCCACGACGCCTACGACCTCACGGACCCGCGCGGCAAAGCCCTGGTGGCGCGGCTGCTCGACCACATCAATGAGCTCATCACCGCCGCCCAAGCAGAAACCGAACACCTGTTCAACCTGGAGGCTACCCCGGCGGAAGGCACCACCTACCGATTCGCCAAAGAAGACCTCAAACGCTACCCCGACATCATCCACGCCGGCACCGCCGCCGAACCCTACTACACCAATTCCTCGCAACTCCCCGTGGCCCACACCCCCGACCCCTTCGCCGCCCTCGAACACCAAGAGGAACTGCAAACCAAATACACCGGCGGCATCGTGCTGCACCTCTACATGGGTGCAGCCATGAGCGACGGCGCCACCTGCGCCAAACTGGTGCGCCGCGCCCTAGAGAACTTCCGCCTGCCCTACATCACCATCACCCCAACGTTCTCTATTTGCCCAGATCACGACTATATTTCCGGGGAGTACCCGCACTGCCCACGGTGCCAATCCCTCACCGAAATGTGGACCCGCGTCATGGGCTACTTCCGCCCCGTGGCCAACTTCAACATTGGTAAAAAAGGTGAGTTTCATGAGCGCCGCTACTTCAGCGAAACCTACCTTTAGCCTCCCCGTCGCCGGCATCATCCCATTCTCTACCGTCGACTGGCCTGGCAAAATCACCATCACGGTTTTCACCCAAGGCTGCCCGCTGCGCTGCGTGTATTGCCATAACCCCAGCTTGCAGTCCTTCGCACCCGGCGCGCAGGATTTCAGCACAGCCCTGGACTTGGCCGCCCAGCAGCGCTCGCTTATCGACGCCGTGGTGATCTCTGGTGGGGAGCCCACCGCCATGCCGGGCCTCGGGGCGGCCATAGCTGCGGTGCATGATGTAGGCCTGCCGGTGGGGTTGCATACATGTGGGTACCGGCCAGCGCAGATTGCAGCATTGCTGGCGGAGCCGGCCAGCACTCCGGATTGGGTGGGCCTGGATATCAAGGCCCTGCCGCGCCACATGCCAGCGGTGACGGGATGCGCGCAGCGCCTGAGCGGCCGCGCGTGGGAGAGCCTGCGCTTATTGCAAGCGGCGCGGGTGGATGTGCAGGTGCGCACCACCCTGTGGGCGGGGTCAGTGATTGCGAAGCACCTGCCGGAATTGCAGGCGCTAGTGCGGCAGGCGGGTTTCGAACTGGTGGTTCAACAGGCGCGGGCTGCAGATGGGAGTCCGTTTCGGCTTGGGGTGTGACAACTAACAAGAGGTACGAAGCGTATTTAACTTCTGACCCCTGCGATATATGCTTTCATCAAAATTATCCTTTCCAAACTGCCATGCCTTCACAGCTTCAGCAGCTCGATTTTCAAACTCATTAATCTCATCCTCGGAATAGCCTCCTTCGGGATGAAGATCCGTGAAAGTCAACATTTCAGGTCTCCCCTTTCAGGTCTTCTTCGTAAAGCAATCATTGGGCTCCTGATTCTAAAACATCATTAACGAATTGACCATACTTTTTGATGCTTTCCGCAGCCCCAGGCGTCGAAAAGCATAAAGCCGCCCACCCCGAATAAACACCAGGGTGGGCGGCTTTAGTTATATGCAGACCAGAAATTGCGGATTCAGGGCCTACTGTATGTCGAAGGCTTCATCCAGCGGTACGGAAGCGCCGGTGAAGTCGCCGTAACCATCGTCACCGTAGATGGAATCACCGTAGGTTGGGATGGAGTATGCCGCATTTCGGGCAGCCTCGGTGGGCTTCACCGCAATGTTGCGGTAGCGGGCGATGCCGGTACCAGCCGGAATGAGCTTACCGATGATCACGTTTTCCTTCAGGCCAATGAGCTTGTCGGAACGCTTGTTGATGGCAGCATCCGTGAGCACGCGGGTGGTCTCCTGGAAGGAGGCCGCCGACAGCCACGACTCGGTGGCCAGCGATGCCTTCGTGATGCCCATGATCTCAGAGCGCAATTCTGCTGGTTGGCCACCGGCTGCGATGACCTCCGCGTTAGCGGACTTGGCTTCCGACAGGTCCACCAGGGTGCCTGGCAGGAACTCAGTCGAACCGGATTCAATCACCGTGCCGCGGCGCAGCATCTGGCGGATGATGATCTCAATGTGCTTGTCGTGAATGGCCACACCTTGGGCGCGGTACACGGCCTGCACTTCGTCCACCAGGTGTTGTTCCACACCCCGGCGGCCCAGGATTTCCAGCACGTCGTGCGGGTCGGCCGGGCCGCGGAGCAGGCGGTCGCCCACCTCCACGTGGTCGCCTTCGCGCAGGGTGCGTTCAATCATCACGCCTGGGTTAGAACTCATTGGTACCCGCACGTTGGCGAGGCCTTGGCGCTTGGATAGCTTTTCGTACACCACGTTATCGGAGCCATCATCTGGGGTGATGGTCAGGGTGTAGAAGTTGCCTTCGTCTTCCAGGTGCACGTGGCCGGCTGCCGAGGCAATCGGGGCGCGGTTCTTTGGCACGCGGGCTTCGAACAGTTCCTGCACACGTGGCAGACCACCGGTGATGTCACCGCCGACGCCACCTTGGTGGAAGGTACGCATGGTCAGCTGGGTGCCGGGCTCACCAATGGACTGGGCAGCCACGATGCCGACGGCTTCGCCGATGTCCACTTGCTTGCCGGAGGCCATGGAAATGCCGTAGCACTTAGCGCACACGCCGGTGGCGGTTTGACAGGTGAGCACGGAACGAACCTTGATTTCGATGACGCCGGCGTCGATCAGCTTGGACACCAGTTCGTCGGTGAGGTAATCGCCAGCCTGGGCCAGCACCTCGTCGCCTTGCTTGATGTCTTGCGCCAGTGCCCGGCCAGACACGGAGGTTTCGATCATGGGGTGCGGGTTGTGGCTGATGACGGTGCCGTCACCATCCTTGACCAGCTCCGCGATGGGCACGCGAATGCCCTGGCGGGTTTCGCAGTCCTCTTCGCGCACGATGACGTCCTGGGCGACGTCCACCAGACGCCGGGTCAGGTAACCCGAGTCGGCGGTACGCAGCGCGGTGTCGGCCAGGCCCTTGCGGGAACCGTGGGAGTTGTTGAAGTACTCCAACACCGACAGGCCTTCGCGGAAGGAGGTCTTGATCGGGCGGGTGATGTAGTCACCCTTGGAGTTCACAACCATGCCCTTCATGCCGGCCAGCGTCCAGATTTGCCGCATGGTGCCGGTGGCACCGGACTTCACAATCATCGGGATGGGGTTATCATCCTCGTACAATTGTTCGACGGCTTTACCGACGGCATCGGTGGCGTGCTTCCACAGTTCCACCAGACGTTCGTACCGGTCGCGGGCAGTCAAGGCGCCTTGCTCCCAGTACTTGCGTTCGATCTCCCGGGCTTCCGCCTCGTAAGATTCCAGCATTTCGTCCTTGTTGTCCAGCACCAGCACGTCGGACATGGCGATGGTCACGCCCGAGCGGGTAGCCCAGTAGAAACCAGCGTCCTTCATCTTGTCCATGGTTTGGGCAACCGTGATCATGGGGTACTTGGCGGCGAGATCGTTAATGACATCGCCCAGCATGATCTTGTTCGGGCCGCCGCCCTTACGCACCATCACGCCTTCCAGGTATGGGTAGTTCCACGGCAGCAGTTCGTTGAACAAGATGCGGCCCAAGGTGGTTTCCGCCAGCCAGGTTTGGCCCTGCTCCCAACCGTCGGGGAAGAACTCAGCTTCGATATCCACCGGGGGCCGCAGGTGGGAAATGCGCACCTTGATCTTGGCCTGCAGGCCCAACACGCCGCGGTCTTTCGCCATGATGGCTTCCGCAACCGAGGAGTACACGCCCGTGGCCGGGCCCTCAGCCGTGGCCGGCTTGTAGGCGCCCTGGCCACCTATCTCATCCTCACGCTTGTCCATGGTGAGGAAGTACAGGCCGGTCACCATGTCCAACCGAGGCATGGCCAGTGGCTTGCCGGAGGCCGGGGACAAAATGTTGTTCGAAGCCAGCATCAATATGCGGGCCTCAGCCTGGGCTTCTGCCGACAGCGGCAAGTGCACAGCCATTTGGTCACCGTCGAAGTCGGCGTTGAACGCCTCACAAGCCAAGGGGTGCAGCTGAATTGCTTTACCTTCGATGAGCTTGGGTTCGAAGGCCTGAATACCCAGGCGGTGCAGCGTGGGGGCACGGTTGAGCATCACGGGGTGTTCCGCAATGGCTTCTTCCAGCACGTCCCACACCTCGGGGCGGTGGCGTTCCACCATGCGCTTGGCGGACTTGATGTTCTGGGCGAAATCATGTTCGACCAGGCGCTTCATCACGAAGGGCTTGAACAGCTCCAACGCCATGAGCTTCGGCAGGCCGCATTCGTGCAGCTTCAGCTGCGGGCCGACGATGATCACGGAACGACCGGAGTAATCCACACGCTTACCCAGCAGGTTCTGACGGAACCGGCCTTGCTTGCCCTTGAGCAGATCAGACAAGGACTTCAAGGGGCGGTTACCCGGGCCGGTCACCGGCCGGCCGCGACGCCCGTTATCGAACAAAGCGTCGACGGATTCCTGCAGCATGCGCTTCTCGTTATTCACGATGATTTCCGGCGCACCCAGGTCAATCATGCGCTTGAGCCGGTTGTTCCGGTTGATCACGCGGCGATACAGGTCGTTCAGATCCGAGGTGGCAAAACGGCCACCGTCGAGCTGCACCATGGGGCGCAACTCCGGCGGAATCACCGGGATGCAGTCGAGCACCATGCCGGCTGGGTCATTGCCGGAGCGCTGGAATGCAGCCACCACCTTGAGGCGCTTGAGGGCCCGGGTCTTCTTTTGGCCCTTGCCTTCGTTGATGATGGTGCGCAGCTCTTCAGCTTCCGCATCCAGATCGAAGTTCCGAATGAGTGTTTGAATAGCTTCGGCACCCATGCCGCCGGTGAAGTAGTCTTCGTAGCGGTCGACGAGTTCCTCATAAATGGTTTCGTCGATGATCATCTGCTTCGGGGACAGCTTCAGGAAGGTCTGCCAGATTTCCTCCAGCCGATCAATTTCCCGCTGCATGCGTTCCCGAATGTGCTGCATTTCCTTGTCTGCAGAGTTTTGCACTTTACGACGAGCATCCGCCTTGGCGCCAGCAGCCTCCAGCTCAGCGAGGTCTTCCTCCAGCTTTTGGGCTCGCTCCGCCAATTCGGATTCTGCATCCGCCTCAACATCCTTCTTCTCTAGAAGCATTTCTGCTTCTAGTGTTGTGAGGTCGTTGTGGCGGGCTTCATAATCAACGCTGGTGATGATGTTCGCTGCGAAGTAGATAATACGTTCGAGATCTTTGGGGGCTAGGTCAAGCAGGTAGCCCAACCGGGAAGGCACACCCTTGAAGTACCAAATGTGGGTGACGGGTGCGGCCAGTTCAATGTGGCCCATGCGCTCCCGTCGCACCTTGGACTTGGTTACTTCCACGCCGCAGCGTTCACAGATAATGCCCTTGTAGCGCACCCGCTTGTATTTACCGCAGGCGCACTCCCAGTCACGAGTGGGGCCGAAAATGCGTTCGCAAAAGAGGCCGTCCTTCTCGGGCTTGAGGGTACGGTAGTTGATGGTCTCCGGCTTTTTGACCTCGCCCTTTGACCACCGGCGGATATCGTCGGCGGTGGCCAGGCCAATGCGGAGCTCTTCGAAGAAGTTGACGTCGAGCACGTAACTCCCTTTCATAAAAGTTTTGGTGAAATACGTTTAGGCAATATCAGCGTCGGAACGCTCATCACGGCTCAAGTTGATACCCATGGAGGCACCAGCCTGGTCAAAATCATCATCATCGGAGCCTGACAGTTCCATCGGAGTGCCATCAGCCGACAGCACTTCCACATTCAGGCACAAGGACTGCAGCTCTTTCAGCAGCACCTTGAAGGATTCCGGAATGCCTGGGTCAGGAATGTTTTCACCCTTCACGATGGCTTCGTACACCTTCACGCGGCCCACCACGTCATCGGACTTGATGGTAAGAAGTTCCTGCAAGGTATAGGCAGCACCGTAAGCCTGCATGGCCCACACTTCCATTTCACCGAAGCGCTGACCACCGAATTGGGCTTTACCACCCAGTGGCTGCTGGGTAATCATGGAGTACGGCCCGGTGGAACGAGCGTGAATCTTCTCGTCCACCAAGTGGTGCAGCTTCAGGATGTACATGTAGCCAACGGACACGGGGTACGGGAAGGGCTCGCCGGAGCGGCCGTCGAAAAGCTGCGCCTTGCCATCCTCATTCACCATGACTTCCCCATCCCGGTTCGGGAGAGAATTAGCAAGCAGACCAGCGATTTCATCGTTGGTTGCGCCGTCGAACACCGGGGTGGCGGTCAACGAACCAGCCGGCACCTCATACAGATCCTTGGGCAGGGTCTTCAGGAGCTTCTCGTTGGCGGGGTCGTCCACGTCCACTTTCCAGCCGGCGGCAGCCAGCCAACCCAAGTGCACTTCCAGCACCTGGCCGATGTTCATACGCCGCGGCACACCATGAGTATTCAAGATCACGTCAACTGGGGTGCCATCCGGCAGGAACGGCATGTCTTCCTGCGGCAGGATCTTACCCACCACACCCTTGTTGCCGTGGCGGCCGGCGAGTTTATCGCCGTCCTGAATCTTGCGCTTCTGGGCCACGTACACCCGGATCATCTCGTTGACGCCGGGACCGAGGTCGTCTTCATCCTCACGGGAGAAGCGACGCACCGCAATGACCTTACCGGTCTCACCGTGCGGCACCTTCATGGAGGTATCGCGGACTTCCTTAGCCTTTTCGCCGAAGATGGCGCGCAGCAGTCGTTCTTCCGGCGTGAGTTCAGTTTCACCCTTCGGGGTGACCTTGCCCACCAAAATGTCACCGTCGCGCACATCCGCACCGATGCGCACAATACCGCGTTCGTCCAGGTCTTTCAGCACGTCCTCGGAAACGTTCGGGATTTCCCGGGTGATTTCCTCCGCGCCCAGCTTGGTGTCGCGGGCATCAATTTCGTGCTGTTCGATGTGGATGGAGGTCAGAATGTCCTCCTCCACCAGCCGCTGGTTCAAGATGATGGCGTCTTCGTAGTTGTGGCCTTCCCACGGCATGAATGCCACGAGCAGGTTACGGCCCAACGCCATTTCCCCGTTGTGGGTGCCGGGGCCGTCGGCCACAACTTGGCCTTCTTCCACCCGTTCACCTTCGTCCACCAGGGGCTTCTGGTTGTAGGAAGTGCCTTGGTTCGTGCGTTCGAATTTACGCAGCATGTAGGTGTCGCGGATGCCGTCATCACCCATGATGGTGATGTAGTCAGCGCACACAGTTTCGACCACGCCTGCCTTCTTGCTGATGATCAAATCACCCGCATCGTAGGCGGCACGCAGCTCCATGCCGGTACCCACCAGCGGCGCCTCAGAGCGCACCAACGGCACAGCCTGACGCTGCATGTTCGCACCCATGAGGGCACGGTTAGCGTCGTCGTGCTCCAGGAACGGAATCATGGCGGTAGCCACGGACACCATCTGCCGGGGCGACACGTCCATGTAGTCGATGTCCTTGCCGTTCACGACCTGAATGTCGCCCTTCTTCAGGCGCACGGTCACGCGGTCTTCGGTGATGACACCGTTCTCATCGAACTTGGTGTTGGCCTGCGCCACCACGTAGCGGTCTTCTTCGTCGGCGGTGAGGTAGTGCACCTCATCGGTGACCACACCATCCACAACCTTGCGGTACGGGGTTTCGATGAAGCCGAAGGAGTTCACCCGGGCGTAAGACGCCAGGGAACCAATCAAACCAATGTTCGGACCTTCGGGGGTTTCGATGGGGCACATGCGGCCGTAGTGCGAGGCGTGCACGTCGCGCACCTCGATGCCGGCACGTTCGCGCGACAAACCACCGGGACCCAGGGCGGATAGCCGCCGCTTGTGGGTCAGGCCGGACAGGGAGTTATTCAAGTCCATGAACTGCGACAGCTGGGAGCTGCCGAAGAATTCCCGGATGGCGGCCGACACGGGACGCACGTTGATCAGCGACGTCGGCGTGATGGATTCGGCATCCTGGGTGGTCATGCGTTCCCGCACGACCCGCTCCATGCGGGATAGGCCCACGCGCACCTGGTTTTGGATCAGTTCGCCCACGGTACGCAACCGACGATTACCAAAGTGGTCAATGTCGTCGGTTTCCACCGGTATGATTTCGCCGATGGGGGACGTCATGGACTGCTCACCAGCATGCAGCCGCACCAAGTATTCAATGGTGGTGGCGATATCTTCTTCGGTGAGCGTCATGAGGCCATCGTGGTCGCCACCGAGGCCCAACTTGCGGTTGAACTTGTAGCGGCCCACCTTGGCAAGGTCGTAACGCTTCGCCCGGAAGAAGGAGTTGTCCAGCAGCGATTGCGCGAGATCCCGGGTGGGTTGCTCGCCGGGCCGCTGCTTGCGGTAGATTTCGAGCAGCGCTTCATCAGTGTTGGCAACACCGTCGGCTTCGAGGGTGGACATCATGATTTCCGAGAAGCCGAAGCGCTCAACTATCTGCTCGGTGGTCCAACCCAGTGCCTTGAGCAGCACGGTGACGGGTTGGCGGCGTTTGCGGTCAATGCGCACCCCGACGGTATCGCGCTTATCGACGTCGAATTCCAGCCAGGCGCCCCGGGAGGGAATCACCTTAACGGAGTGCAATGGCCGTTCCGTTGATTTATCAATGGTCTGGTCAAAATACACACCAGGGGAACGCACCAATTGGGAAACCACAACACGTTCCGTGCCGTTGACAATGAACGTGCCCTTATCGGTCATCATGGGGAAATCCCCGATGAACACGGTTTGGGATTTGATTTCCTGAGTGTCGTTGTTGATGAACTCGGCGGTCACATACAGCGGCGCCGAGTAGTTAATATCCTTGTCTTTACATTCGTCAATGGAGTTCTTCATCTCCTCGAACCGCGGTTCCGACAATGACAAGGACATGTTGCCGGAGTAGTCCTGAATAGGAGAAAGTTCTTCCAGAATGTCTTCTAAACCGCTGGTTACGCGAACGCCTTCGCCTAATTCCGCTTGCTGACGGGCACGCCACTCCGGCGAACCGATCAGCCAGGCGAAGGATTCCAGCTGAATATCTAAAAGACCTGGGACCTCGATGGGTGATTGAATCTTCGCGAACGATTTCCGTTCGGGAGCCCCAGGGATAGTGGCCTTGGTCTGGCGGGAGACTGCCAAGATGGGTCCTTCCAGCACCTCACGCGGATGGCGGCCCCGCAATATTGACCACCAAAACCGCTGGTAAATGAGCAATTTGATCTGCAAGGGAATCCACACTGCCCAGCTGCTAGTAAATAGCACTGAATGACCTTGTCAAATTGGGTTTTTAACACCCAGTTGATCAAGGCCGTGAAATTTTGGCTCAAGGGATTCCAGCGCAAAGAGCTATCATATACGCTTTTTCGGCTTTTGTAAAGCCGTCCCTTGCTTCTTGCGGAAAGTCATGTTATAAGACCACATTGCTCATAGCAGTCATGGCGATCGAGTCACCGTCAGCGGCTACTGTTCGCGGTTGGCGTTAAGCACACACCATAGCAGCATCTACTCAAATAATCACCACAACCGTGGGGCACGTTACATTTCTCGCCGATTTCGTACCACCCTGAATGCCCCCGCCATGCCAATCAGCGTGATCACAACCCCCACGCCCAACACAATCCAATTGATCATGCGAATGATATGCCCATCCTGCAGCTCAGATACTTGGGCTAATAATTGCTTCGACTGCTCCTCATTGACGCGGCCGGCGAACAGGTGGGCGTCGGCAAGCTTACCGCCATTACTGTCACCGTAATAGTCAATAATATTTTCCGACATATCAATGATCATGCCGCTGATCTGGTCCACATAGAAATCCCGCGTACCCGAATGGAACAAAAACGCATCCATCTCCTGCGGCTCCCCCGGCGGCGGTGGCGGCTGAATGGGCAGCTTAATGCTCGTGGTAAACGTGGAATACAAATCAGACACATTCGTCGGGTCAATAGTCTGCTGATAGTGGTAAATCGTGCGGCCGTCCCGCACCTCAGAATCCTTATACACAGCGGGGGCGGTGCGGCGCAGCGTGGAATCAAACACCTCGTAGGTGGTTTGCCGCGCATTCAGCGGGAACTTCACCCAATAGCCCGAAAACTCCACGCTGCTGGCCCCCGTGGCGGGCATTTCAGTGAACTTTAGCGGCGACGTATTCATGCCCGTGGTGCGCTTGAACGTGTACGTCCACACGGTGGCATCCACCAGCCGGTCAATATCTTCCGCCTGAATGGCATCCTCCGGCCCGTTCTCGCCCCGCAGCAAGCTCACGCCCACGCGGGCGGTCGCCACCTCCTGATCCACCGGCGGCAGCAATTCCACATGGTGCTGCTTCGTCATGGGGCCGACGTACGTCGTCCCGTTGATGATCCGCTGCGTGGCATGCGGATCCACCAACGTCACCGTGGTTTGCTTCAAAGACAGCGGCAACCGCGCATCCGTGGGCACAATCTGGGGAAAAAGCACCCCCCAGGCCACGAGCGCAAGGCCAAGGCCAATGGCGAGGGCGGAGACAATGCGTGACTTTGGAAGCATGAATACCGATTCTAACGCCTTTACAGCAAACCTCCGCATCACGCCCCCACGCTGATTTCGCTTTTCGACGCCTAGGCGTCAGCAAACTTACGGCAGGCAGCAAAAACTCCCACCGCTCGGTGTTATGTGCGATGGGAGTAAGAACCGTGATGGTACGAAGATTACTTGAGGGTAACCTTTGCGCCAGCCTCTTCCAGCTTAGCCTTAGCAGCTTCAGCGTCGTCCTTGTTAGCGCCTTCCAGCACAGCCTTAGGAGCGGACTCAACCAGTTCCTTAGCTTCCTTCAAGCCCAAGCCGGAAACGATTTCGCGGACAGCCTTAATAACGCCAATCTTCTTAGCGCCAGCGTCCTCGATGATGACGTCGAATTCGTCCTTCTCTTCCTCAGCGGCAGCAGCAGCGCCAGGAGCAGCAGCGGCAGCAACAGCAACCGGAGCAGCAGCGGTCACGTCGAATACCTCTTCGAATTCCTTACGGAATTCAGAAAGTTCGATCAGGGTCATTTCCTTGAAAGCTTCAATGAGCTCGTCTTTGGTGAGCTTAGCCATAATGGTGTTCCTTTCGGGGGTTCAGGCCGGCGGCCCAAACTGTGATTATGAGGTTTAGTAACGAGCACGCCCAAGCGGCGCGAATCGTTATGCTTCCTTCTTTTCTTGCAGCGCAGCGGAAAGCCGAGCAACTTGAGAAGCAGGGGCGCTGAACAGTGCAGCGGCCTTGGACAAGCTGGCTTCCATAGCACCAGCCAACTTTGCCAAAGTGGTTTCGCGGTTATCCAGCTCGGCGATAGCATCGACCTGGGCAGCGGTTAGAGGATTACCATCCATGTAACCACCCTTGACAACAAAGACCTTGTTGTCAGAAGCGAACTTCTTCAATGCCTTCGCAGCATCAACAGCTTCACCCTTGATAAACGCAACGGCGGTGGGGCCGACGAACAAATCGTCCAACCCTTCCACTCCAGCATCACGGGCAGCCAACTTCAGCAGGGTATTTTTGGCGATGGAGTACTGGACATCAGCACCCAGAGATTTGCGCAACTCGGTGGTCTGAGCCACGGTCAAACCGCGGTATTCAGTGAGTACCAACGCACTGGTCTCTGCGAAGCTCTGCTTAAGTTCAGCCAGAGATGCTTCGTTCTTGGGGTTTGCCACTACTTCGCCTCCTTCCTGAATGAGTAATAATGTGAGGTTATCCGCCGGAGCTTCAGGAATTTCGCAACGGAACCCGCTACAAACCAAAAGCCCCGTGCAAGAGCACAGGGCACGATACTCCAGGATGTGGAGGACGGTGCAAAAGTAACTCCTGCGTGGGCCGTTCCAACCTAACGGTGGAAGCCTTCGAGCCACCCACAAGAAGCAGATGGCTGACCGACGGTCTACGGTGAAACTTGAGCGATGGTAGGAACTACCTTCTATTTCAAACTTCTGTTGGCACTATAGTAAAGCACCGGAAAAAACACAAGTCAGCTGCTTGGCCAGCTCGCATATTTACAGCGCAATGTACTTGGTTTCCTGGTATTCCGCGATGCCTTCAGTTCCGCCCTCCCGGCCGAAACCAGATTCCTTAATGCCACCAAACGGCGCAGCCGGATCCGAAATGGCACCCCGGTTAATCCCGACCATGCCGGCCTGCAACTGCGCTGCAAGCCGCCGGGCCGTGTGGTAATTCTCCGTGAAACCATAGGCCGCCAACCCGAACGGCGTGTCGTTGGCCTGGTCAATGCCTTCGCTCAGATCGCTAAAAGTAGTAACCGTGGCCACCGGGCCGAAGATTTCCTCGTGCATGATGCGGGCATCCTTCGGCACATTCACCAGCACGGTGGCCGGATAGAAGTAACCAGGCTGTGCCGGGTCAATCTCGCCGCCCGTGGTCACCCGGGCGCCGCGTGCCTGCGCATCCGCCACCAACTCGGCGATGCGATCACGCTGCTTGGCGGTGATGATCGGCCCCAGCGTGGTGCCAGCATCAAGGCCGTGCCCAGTGCGCACCGCCGCCATCGCGGCGGTGAGGTTGTTGCTGAATTCCTCCGCGATGCTTTCGTGCACCAAGAACCGGTTGGCGGCGATGCAGGCCGCCCCGCCGTTGCGCATTTTGGCCTGCATCGCGCAGGTGAACACCAGATCCAAGTTGGCATCGGCAGCAACGACAAAGGGTGCGTTGCCGCCCAACTCCATGGAGGTGCGCTGCAAATTATCAGCGGACTGCTTGACCAGCAGCTTCCCCACTGGCGTCGACCCGGTGAAGGTGACTTTCTTCAGCCGGGAATCCGCCATGAGTTCGGCGGACATGTCGGCGGCGTTCAGGGTGGGGATGATCGACACCACGCCATTCGGCACGGGGAACTTTTCGAACACTTCCGCGAGTATCTCTCCCAAAAGCAGCAGTGTCAATGGGGTTTCCGCCGCTGGCTTAACGATCACGGTGCAGCCGGCAGCCAGCGCCGGCGCGATCTTCCGGGTGGCCATGGCCAGGGGGAAGTTCCATGGGCTGATCGCCAACACCGGGCCCACTGGCTCCTGCGTGACGATAATGCTGCCATTGCCGGCGGGGGCTGGGCTGGTGCGGCCGGAACTGCGCACTGCCTCTTCGGCAAACCACCGGAAGTACTCGGCACCGTAGGCCACTTCGCCTTTGGCTTCGGCCAGGGGCTTGCCCATTTCGAAGCTCATGACGGTGGCAAATTCGTTCGCACGTTCGGTTATCTTCTGGAAGATTGCGGTGAGGATTTCCGAACGGGTGCGCGGAGCTACGGCTGCCCAGGTGTTTTGGGCGGCAGCGGCCACGTCCAGGGCCGCTAGCCAATCCACGCTGGTGGCGTCGGCCACCTGCGCCAGCTCGGTATCGGTAGCCGGATCCAGCACGGCGAAGGTGCCGGCAGCAGGCCGCAGATAGGTGCCCAGCCACATGCCGGTGGGAACGGTTACTTCATGGTCGCCTCGGTGTAGTGTCGCGTGCAACTCAGGCATTATTCTTTACCGCTTCTACCAGTACCTTCAGGCCTTCCCGCAGCAGGGATTCGGGGATCACCAGCGACGGCAGCAACCGGATGACGTTGCCGTCCAGGCCGCACACGAGGATCAGCACGCCGGCCTTCTTGCACTCAGCGGCGGCAGCGGCGGCCAGGGCGGCGTTGGGCTTGCCCTCTGGAGTGATGAGCTCCATGGCGATCATGCCGCCCTTGCCGCGGATTTCGGCAAGCACTGGCAGTTCCGCGAGGGGTGCTAGTTCTTCTCGAATGATTGTTTCAATTTGCTTTGCCCGCTCATTCAAACCCAGCTCGTCCATTTGTTCGAGAGAGGCGAGGGCAGCTGCGCAGGCCACGGGATTGCCGCCGTAGGTGCCGCCGAGGCCACCGACCACGGGGGCATCCATGATGTCCGCACGACCAGTCACAGCGGACAGCGGCATGCCACCGGCCAGCCCCTTGGCGGTGGTGATCAGATCCGGCACCACGCCTTCGTGGTCCACGGAGAACCATTCGCCCGTGCGTGCCAGGCCAGCCTGGATTTCATCAGCCACAAACACCACGTCGTTTCCCGTGCACCACTGAGAAATGGCAGGCAGGAAGCCCGGCGCGGGCACGATGAAGCCGCCTTCGCCCTGGATGGGTTCGATGATGACGCAGGCGAGGTTTTCCACACCGACTTCTTGTTCCATCATGGTGATGGCGCGTTGGGCGGCTTCGGCGCCGCTGAGGCCGTCGCGGAGGGGGTAGGACATGGGGGCGCGGTAGACCTCGGAGGCGAAGGGGCCGAAGCTGGTTTTGTAGGGCTTGTTTTTGGCAGTCATGGCCATGGTGAGGTTGGTCCGGCCGTGGTAGCCGTAGTCGAAGACGACGACGCCGTTGCGTTTGGTGTAGGCGCGGGAGATTTTGACGGCGTTTTCGACGGCTTCAGCACCGGAGTTAAGGAGAACGGTTTTTTTGTGGTGGTCGCCGGGGGTGATGTTGTTGAGTTTTTCAGCAACGGCAATGTAGGCCTCGTATGGGGAGACCATGAAGCAGGTGTGCGTGAAATGTTGGGCTGCTCCAGCGATGGCTTCGGCTACGACGGGGTTGGAGGCGCCGACGGTGGTGACAGCGATGCCGGAGGCGAAGTCGATGAAGGAGTTTCCGTCGGCGTCGACCAGCACGCCACCGTCAGCGTCAACAACGTAGCCAGGGAGACCGGGTTGGAGGGCGTTGGCAACGGCATTATTTCGGCGTTCGGACAATGCGGCGCTGTTGGGGCCAGGTAAGTCGGTGGCAACTTTGCGTTCTTGTGGGAGACGGTACGTGAGATCGTCCATAGAGGTTTTCCTTTCAGCTCTGTGATACCCCAATTGTGGGTCATGCGGCTACCCCTGCACCCTATTCACTTTGTATAAATTGTCCCGCAGATATATCCACAACGTATATGCTGTAGGTGATGAATAACCCCGATCCCCTTGTTCCTAGTGTTACCGTGCCGTGGCTGTTGGGTCAACGGAGTCTTAACCTGCGGGAAGTTGTCCCTTCTACAGCGCAGTTATGTTATGTGCAACCGTCGGAATTGCGGGATCCTACGCAGTTTTTGTTGCGGAATTCCCTGGTTTTGACGGTGGGAATTGCATTTGAGTCTACCCCCGATGATTTTGCAGATTACGCCGCTAGACTTCATGCGACGGGGGTAGCTGCGATTGGGTTTGGCACGGGGTTGTCGTTTGCGGAGATTCCGGCCATGTTGGTGACTACGTGCAAGGAGTTGTCACTGGGGCTGTTTGAAGTGCCGCATCAGACTCCCTTTGTATCTATTCAGAATGTGGTGCAGCGGGAGTTTTATCAGCAGCAGACGTTAGAGCATGA
Organism: Corynebacterium sp.; assembly: GCA_030527885.1. Classification (GTDB taxonomy): domain Bacteria; phylum Actinomycetota; class Actinomycetes; order Mycobacteriales; family Mycobacteriaceae; genus Corynebacterium. The sequence goes on along the minus strand of JAUMZY010000005.1, from coordinate 18,330 downwards.
GCAGTTGATGCTTGCGTATCGGCGGTTGGATCAGGCGGCGATTAATCAGGGGGTAACGGGGTTGTTAGAGACGACGGCACAGTTGATTCAGGCTACGTGTGTGATTCGGGATAATGATGATCGGTTTATTGCACAGGCGAGTTATACGAAAGCTGGGGGCAAGGGGACGGTGCGACGAGTAACGCATAAGATGTTGAATTTTGGGGATCGGTATCATCAGTTTGTTACCAGTAGTAATCATTCGCTCTCGCCTAATGACCGGTTGATTATTAAGCATGCGACAAGTTTGGCGGATTTGTTGTTGCAGCGACCAACTCGGTTGCGGAATGACCGGAGTGAGTTGAATACGTTGGCATTGAATTTGTTGTTGGGGGCGGATGGTAGTGATGCGCAATTGAATCGGATTTTTGCCCGGATTTCGGATAGTGAGGGCAATGTGCGGCCGGTGTTGATTCATTCGAATGTGCCTACGATTATTGATAAAGCATTTACGACGGTGGATGCGCATTTGGCCGTGACTAATCGGGATTTATGTGCAATTAAATTGGATGCTACGACTGCGTTAATGTTGTTTCGGGGGACGCGCAGTGTGTCGAATATTTTGGAGCTTTTCGACACCACCAAGGAGCGGTTGCGTATTTGTATTGATATTGCCCAGCCGTGGCGGTTTATTGATAATGATTTGATCGCGCAGATGACGGTGTCGGTGAAGGCGTTGACGTTGGGGACGTATTCGAGTCCACAGACGAATACGGTACGGTGGTTGAATAATCCGCATGTGTTGACAGCGTTGAATCAGCGGGCGCAGGAGACCGTCGAAAAGCTTGATGCCCACGACCGGAATAATCACACAGATTTGCGAACGACGTTGGCGGTGTATTTGCAGCAGGGGGCGAGTATCACGCTGACCTCGGATACGTTGGGGGTGCATCGGCATACGGTGCGCACGAGGTTGAAGAAAATCGCTGAGATTTGCGAAGTGAATTTGGATGATCCGGTCACCCGGGCGGAGTTGCTGCTGATCATTATTACGCGCAGCGTGCCGACAACGGCTTAATTCCAGCCGCTGGGCAGCAGCCCCACGATGGATGCGACGGAGTACAGAAACGCCACGAAGTACACGGTGACCAGCACCACTTGGATGCTGATGTGGCCTTGCCAGGTGACGTGCCACACGGGTTGCAGTTCGCCGTGGCGGCGGGCCTTGTGCAGCAGCACCGCCGGCACCACCGACATGATTGCCCCGGCGAAGCCGCCGGCGTAGCCCAGTGCGGTGGCGAACCCGCCCAGACCCAGCAGGGAGATGATCAGCGGCGGCAGCACCGTGAGCGCCACGGCGATGATGCGGTGATTGCCTTCGTGGTCCCACCGGAAAATGTCAAGCACGTTGCGCATGGCGGTGTAGCCGATGGCGATGAAGGATGTGAGCATGGCCAGCAGGGCGAAGAGGTTGGCTAGATAGTAGGCCACGGGCCCTAAGGATTCGCCCCACGACAGGGTGACCACTTCACTAACCTCGGTGCCAAGCAGGCCCAAGGCCACGAAGGGCACCAGGGCCAGGGTGAACCCGGTGATGGACATTCCCACCACGATGGTGGTTGGGATTGCTTTGGGGTTGGTGTGCGGCAGGCCACGCACCAATTCCGGCACCACGTATTGCGCCATGAACGTGAACACCGCCAGGTTCATGATCGGCACCACATAAAACGGGTGCAGAATCAGCAGGTTATCCCAGGATACACCCGGGCCGATCAGCGTCCACGCGCTCAGGATCAAGATGATGGCCGCCATGCCCACGGTGATCAAGCCTTCCACCCAACCAGTAGCGTGCAGCCCCTTCCACATGATGAAGCTGCCGAAGGCGAAGAACACCAAGCTGCCCACGATCCCCGGCACGCTCACCAGGTTGTTGAGCAGCTGCCCAGAACCAGAGGCGTAAGCAACGAGGGCACCGATGCTGTTGATGGCTATGGCAGCGAAGACGAGCCAGCGGCCGGTTTGGCCCAGGTATTTCTCGGCTAGGCCGGAGAGTTGCAGTGATTCTTTGGTACGTTGGGATACCTCCGCCACGTACATCATGGAGAAGGTAGTGAGGACCCCTGCCACCAGCAAGGCAATGACGAGTGCCAGGAAGCCACCGTTGCGGGAAGCATACGGCAAGCTGAGGATACCAGCGCCGATGTTCGTGCCAAAGATCAGCGCTATGCCTTGGGCCACGGTGATGCCGGCACCCTGTTCGGTTTGGTGGTGGGTTTGGTGTTCCTCGGGTTGCATCGAATATTCTTTCGAGGTTCTGGCTGGTTAGTCCAGGTTGAGGGCGTTGTCCACGGTCACCATGTCGTCGCCGGGTTTGCCCTTGGTAAGGGTTTGCCCCCGGAAGAATGCTGGGTTGCGCCACCAGGTGATAGCCATGGCCACCACGCCGAGGAGCAGCACGGTTGCACCCAGGACAAACACGAGGCCGATGCCAAAGACTTGGCTACCGGAACCGTAACTGGGGTCCATAGCGTCGATAGAGGTGCGGACGAAGAACACCATCAAGAGGGTGCCGCCGATCAGCGGGCAGATGAACCGGTTCAGCGCATGTGCGATGCTATCGAATGCATGTTTGCGGAAGTACCAGACGCAGGAGAAAGCAGTGATGCCGTAGTAGAAGCACACCATCATGCCCAGGGCGGTGATAGTATCCCACAGCACTGCCTCACTGATGACGCGCATGATGGCGTAGAAGATGAAGGAGGTAAGGGAGGACACGATCGTCGCAAAACCTGGCGATTGGAACTTCGGGGAAATGTGGGCGAAGCGCTTGGGCAGGCCACCGTAGAACCCCATGGCCAGCATGGTGCGGGCTGGGCCGATGACGGTGGATTGCAACGATGCCGCCGAGGAGCCCAACACCGCAATGGACATCAGGATTGCCAGTGGCCCCATGACCGGGCCGGATAGGGCGGCGAAAATGTTTTCCTGAATCTTCGGGTTGCCCAACCCGTACTCCCCATCGGACGTGCCAGCGAAGTTCACCATGGACACCGCGATGAGTTGGTACAGCACCACAATGACGAAAATGGTGAGGGTAGCGGCTTTACCGGGGGTAGCGCTGGTGCCCTTGGTTTCCTCACTCAGGGTGAGCACCACGTCCCACCCCCAGTAGATGAACACGGAGAGGGAAACGCCAGCGGCAAATGCCGAGAAGCTTCCAATACTGAAGGGATTGAACCAGTCGAGGTGAATCGGGGTGGCGTCGAAGGCCTGAGCATTGTGAGCTTTCCACAATGCCATGCCAGCGAACAGCAACAGCACACCAACCTGGAAGCCCACCAAGATGTACTGCACAACCTTGGTAGTGTCCAAGCTGCGGTATGAAATGGTGGTGGCCACCAACATGAAGATTGCGCAGGTGATGATGTTCACCGGCACGTTGCGGCTCAAGTCCGCGAGGCCGGGATTGTGAAAAATCTGGGCCAGCAGTAGGTAAAAGAATTCCACGGCGATGCCGGCGAGGTTGCTCAACACCAGGATGGTTGCGGCCAGCAAGCCCCAGCCACCCAGCCACCCCATGACAGGCCCAAAGGCTCTCGTGGCCCACGTGAAGGTGGTGCCGGAATCCGGCATAGCTTGGTTGAGTTCTTTATACCCTAGTGCCACAAGCAGCATGGGGATGAAGCTCACGAGGAAGATTGCGGGCAAATGCTCCCCCACAACGCTGGCGGTCGGCCCTAGGCCACCAGAAAGGGTATAAGCGGGGGCGATACAGCTGAGGCCGATCACGGCGGCCGCAACCAAACCGACCCGGCCGGAGCCTAAGCCTTTGGATTGCAGCCCGGTGTCGGATTGTGTTGGTTGCGCTTGGGCAACGTTGTTGGTCATGTTTTATCTCCACTCATTGTTGGAGGCCGGTCTTGACGGTCTTTACGGGGAACCACAACTAGTGGCAGAGTGAGGATGCGCAGCAGGCTCATGGCCACCGATCCAGCGAATACTGAATTGCTCTCGGCCACCCGGGAAGAACCCACAAACATGATGTCACCGGTTTGCCATTCAGCATTATAAAGCCGGTCGACAACCACCGAAGGTTCTACCTTGAGGAGTTCGGTGGGACCAACCACTTCACTCAGCTCTTTTTCGGCGTTAGCATGTGCGGCCTCTTCGGTTTCGGCTTTGCCGTCCTCGGGGGATCCCATGAATGCCAGCAGCCGCAGCGGTAGGTTGGCCCGGTAGGCCAGGTCCACGCCGGTGCCCACGAGGCTGCCGGCGCCAGGCCGGAGTCCCACCGCGCAGTTGATGCGGGTGATAGGAGTGTGTGAATATCCCCTTGGGGCTAGTGCGATAGGCACTTTGGCGCCGAACAGGAGTTCATGTGCGATGGTGCCGAGGCGGTGGCGTTTGAGGGGGCTAGCGGAGGCTGCGCCGACAACGATCATGGATGCACCGAGTTTTTGGGCGGCGGTTTTGAGTCCTTCAGCAATGCTGAAGTCGGCGTAGATGGAGCCGTGTGCTACAACATCGTCGGGGATTTGTTCGAGTGCGCCTTTGATCCAGTCGAAGCCCTGGCGGAGCAGGATATCGGTGGGTACACCGCCGGTGGGTGGGTATTCGTAGCTGAAAGGATCGTGGCGTTTGAGTACGAGGACTACCTCTAGTTCTGCGTCGAACGCGCGTGCTAGGTCGACGCCGAGGTTGATGGCGTCAATGCCTTGGGGGGTAGCCCAATAGCCAATAACAATTTTCATGGTGGTCGGTTATGCCTTGAGCAGGTTGTCGAGGGTGGCGGCTACCTGGTGGCCCATGCGGATGGCGCCGTCAACGTGCTGGTAGCCGGCACCAGCAATGTCGGAACAGGCGAAGTGGATGCGGCCAACAGGGTCGGTGTTGTACTTGCCCCAGCGAGCTAGGCCACCCAGGTCGTAGCTGGTGGCGTAAGCACCACGGGTCCATTCCTCGGCACCCCAGTCGGATTCGTAGTATGCGATTGGGTGTTTGGTTTCGGGGCCGAGGAAGGTAGCCATAGCGGCGAGGATGGTTTGTTTGCGTTCCTCGGCGCTGAGTTGGAACATGGCTTCGGCTTTTTCGTCACTAACGAAACCGACGAGGGTGCCACGTTCATCTCCATGATTGGTGTTGTCGTAGATTTCCTGCACCAGATGGTTGGAAGAGAAGCAGGTACCAGACAGGCCCTTGTCCCGCCAGAAGGGGGTTTCGTAGGTGGCGTGCACCTTGATGACCAAGCCCATGGATTGGTGTTGGTGCATGATGTGCTGGGTACGGGGCAGTTCCGGCACGTAGGAGATGCGGTTGTACAGGTTCGGAGGTACCGCGAGGATGGCGTACTTGGCGTGCACGGTGACGTCCCGGTCGGCGTGGATGGTGACGCCATCATCGGTGTATTCGATGGTGCGCACGGGGGAGGCCAGGATGATGTTATCTTCGCCAATGCGTTCGGCGAGTTTGATGGAGACGGATTGCATGCCACCGATGACGCGCTCATCCAGGATGAAGTCTTCGTCCACGAGGTGGGAGAAGCTGCCGGCGCTGGCTGCCATGTGAAGGGCTTGCAGCGCAGAGAAGGCATGTGCAGGTTTGGTGAGCATGCCGCCGGCGATGAAAAGGCCGATGTTACGTCGGGCTTCTTCGTCATCGCTCAAGGTTTCGAGCCAGTGGTGGAAGCTGATGCTGTCGAATTCTTTGGCTTTGGGGTGATCCCACGGGGCGGCGGGGTCCATTTCGGCAACGATTCTGTCAAGGTCCTCGATCATTCGCACCATGTCTTTTTGAGTTTTTTCGCTGCATGGGAAGAGGTCGCCGGTGTAGCGCTTTACTTGGCCATCAAAGCCGAGGTACAGGCTTTCACCTTCACGATAGCGCTGGTAGGTGCCCAATCCGAGTTCGTCGAGGAGGGCTTTGAGTTCGGTTTGGTCGGGGGAAACCCATTGGCCGCCGATTTCGTACCAGGCGCCGTTCATGACGTCGCTGCGGGTGCGGCCGCCGACGCGGTCCCTAGCTTCCACCACGGTGACGGTGTGGCCAGCTTGTTGGAGACGCAGGGCTGCGCTGAGGCCGGAGGGGCCGGCACCGATGATAACGACATCGCTTGTATGTTCCACGATTGGGTTCTTCTTTCTTGAATTATTTGGGATATAGATGATGGGAACGTGATTGCGGCTAGGCAGAGGTGTGTGCACTCATGACGTGCTTGATGCGGGTGTATTCTTCCAGCCCGTAGAGTGACAGGTCTTTGCCGTAGCCGGAGTCTTTGTAGCCGCCGTGTGGCATTTCTGCGACCAGTGGGATGTGGCAGTTAATCCAAACACACCCGAAGTCCAGTTCGATGCTGGCGGTTTCAGCGTGGTGGTGGTTGCTGGTCCACACGGAGGAGGCCAGGGCGTATTTCACGTCGTTGGCCTTGGTGATGGCCTCATCAAAGTTTTCGAATGTTTGTACGGTGATGACGGGGCCGAAGATTTCTTCTTGAATTTCCTTATCGTCCTGGTGCAGGCCAGTGATGATGGTGGGTTCAATGTAAAAACCGGTATCCCCCACCCGCTTGCCGCCGGTTTCGACGGTGGCGTGTGCGGGAAGATTCTCCAGGATGCTCATGACTTTTTCGAAGTGCTTCTTGTTGTTCATGGCGCCGTAGAACACATCGTCGGCATCTTCGTCGGGCTTGCCGGGGCGCAGCGCTTTGGCTTCCGCCACGAGCTTTTCGACGAACTCCGCGGCCACCTTCTGGTCCACCAGCACGCGAGTGGCGGCAGTGCAATCCTGGCCAGCGTTAAACAACCCGGCGGCCGCAATGCCATTGGCGGCGGTATCCAGGTTGGCATCAGCACACACGATGACGGGGGCTTTACCGCCCAGCTCCAGGTGAGAGCGCTTGAGGTTTTCACCAGCAGAACGCCCAACGGCACGCCCGGCTGGCACGGAACCGGTGATGGACACCATGGATACCGTGGGGTGCGCAATCAGAGCGGCACCGGTGCTGGCATCACCCAGCACAATATTAATGACACCCTTCGGGAAAATATCGGCGATGAGCTCGGCGAGCTTCAAAGCAGAACCCGGAGTGGTGTCAGATGGTTTGAGAACAACAGTATTGCCGGCGGCGAGAGCGGGAGCAATCTTCCACAGAGCCATCATGAGGGGATAGTTCCAGGGTGCCACCTGGGCGATCACACCGATGGGCTCTCGACGTATGGTGGAGGTGTGGCCTTCCATATATTCGCCTTGCGCCAAGCCGTTGAGTAGACGGGCTGCGCCTGCGAAGAAGCGCAACTGATCGGCACCCACAATACATTCTTCAGATTCCACGAAGTTGACGATCTGGCCGCTTTCCTTACATTGGACTTCCGCGATCTCACGGGCGTGCGACTCCAGGGCATCTGCGAGCTTTAGGAGATATTTTTGGCGCTCGGAAGGCGTGGTGCGGCGCCAGGTACTAAACGCAGCTTCGGCGGCAGCAACAGCGGCATCGATGTCTTCCTGATTGGAAATGGGGCTGGTGCCGATAACAGACTCATCAACCGGAGAAATGAGCTCCAGCGTTTCAGTGCTGGTTGATGGCACAAATTCGTTATTAATGAAGTTTTGGTACATGCTCTTGGCTAGCCCTCCTTGACTATGCTTCCCATTGTTAAACATCAATGGGTGTGATGTGTGTCAATAGTCACCGACTGGCACACCTGAATACCACTGACTCTATGTATATTTTTCATTCTCCTAAAAGTCCACTTTGTATAAACCAGCTTTTCACGTGGTATATTTTTGCCCGCATGAGCCCCGAAAGCGAAAATTTCCGATAAAACCGGACCCCAAACTGTTGGTATCGGGGGTAAATCAGGGGCGTCGAAAAGCAAAGCGCGAGGCGTAACCTCCAAAGAGATCACACCCCGCGACTTATATGCGGTTAGTGTCGATTAGTTGCAACGGCGCTTAGCAAGCACGGCACCAGCAACAATCAGGAGCAACCCGAGCAACCCGAGCAGCGGAATCATATCCGATACGCCCGTGTTGGCGAGACCCTTGCCCTTAGTAGCAGTCTTGTTGTTCGGCTGCTGCTGGGTGTAAGTCTTAGGAATGCCCTTTTCAACCATCTTCTGCTGCACAGTAGGTTCTTGCTTAACCTGTTGCTGAACACGCGGCTGGTTGAAGTACTTCACCACTGGTACCACGATCAGGCCGATGAGCGGAATGATAAATGGAATGATTGGAATGTAGGTGTTGACCTGGCTGAACCCAATCACCTTGTTCACATCGTCGGCACCTACCGTGAAGGTGATATCATCCGGTGCGAAGTGGAGGAAGGTCACGCGGTAAGCGTCCTGCTTGTCCTCGGTGATGGTGCACTTGGTGCCAATCGGCAGCTTCTCTGGGGCAACAACTTGTTGGCCGTTGCCAGGTACCGCCAGAACACCAGCGATCTTATTCTGGGTCGGGTCAACACATTCGTAGTTGAACTGGAAGGTATTGGTGGCAAATGGCATCCATACCCGAACCGTCTTGGCGATACCGAACTGAGCAGTCTGACGCTTGTACACGTTTTCGAATGCTAGCTCTGCAACCTTGGTGTCAGATTCCACCTTGATGGTTTGCGGCATCGGTGCGATCCAATCGAAACCAGCCACCGCAGCATCTTGCTCAGTCACAGTGCAGGTGGTGCCAATCGGAAGATCAACGCTCTGCACAGTGCCATCAGCCTTCACCTTGAGCACCTGATCGACCGGTGCGAATGCACCTTCGTATGCCGGCTTGCAGGTATAGCTGAAGGCAAATTCCTTGTCCTTCACCAGTTCTGGCTGCATGTCAGCGGTCACCTTCTTGCGTACCGCGAACTTGCCCACCTTGGTGGTGTAGTCGTTGGTAGCAGTCACCTTGACGGTGGAGTTCAGGGCCACATTCACCTTCACCTCAGTGCTGGTGACTGGTTTGCCATCAACCTCGTAGCTGGTAGCCAAGGTGGTGTTATTCACCTGGGCGTTCTGCTCCGTGATGGTGCAGCTGCCGGTTGGCAGGTTCGGGATGGTGGAGGTTTCGCCGGCCTTCACCTCAACGGTGCCGTTGGTGGGGGTCTTCGCCGCATCGGCGCCCACACACTGGTAGTCGAACTTGAAGGTCTTCGGCACCAAGGCCACGGCGTTGCCAGTTACCTTCTTGCTGATGTTCAGCCCACCCAGGTCCCGGGTGTAGGTGTTGGTCAGCGTGGCGGCAATGGTTTCACCCTTGGTGGTCACGGTGAACCTCTGCTTATCGAACTGGGCCACCTTGGTGTAACCAGGGCGATCGCCGTCGAGTTCCTTCAGTTCGCACTCGGTGCCGGTCGGAATGTTCTCCACCTTCACCGGGGTGCCATCAGCCTTGACGGTGAGTTCACCGGCGATCGCCGGGGTGGCGTTACAGGTGTAGCCCACCTTGAATGCGGCATCCGAGGTTTCGGTCTTGCCGTCCACAACCACCTTCTTGGCAACGGTGAAGCTGCCCAGGTCGCGGCTGTAGGTGTTGGTCAGCGTAGCGGAAACCACAGCTGGTTCCTTACCGATAACCAGTGGCGTGCTTGGTTCAAACACAGCCTTGTCCAGGGTGTACCCGGTGATCTGGTGGTTCGGCAGTTGCAGGTCTTCGTTGAGCGTACAGGTGGAGCCCTCAGGCAGCTTCGGCGAGGTTACTTCCTTGCCAGCTTCCACTTCGAGGAACCCAGTAATCGGGCCCTGGCCGTTGGCGACCTTGGGGTCAACACAGGAGTAGTTCACGCGGAATTGCTTGCCGGCTTCCTTGCCGTCTGCACCAACAACCTTCTTGGTTACCTTGAATACGCCCAGGTTACGGGTGTAGGTGTTGGTCAGGGTGACGGCAATGGCCTCGCCCTTCTTATCCACGGTGAAGGTTTGCTTGTCGAACTTCGCGGCCTTGGTGTAGCCATCGCGGTCACCATCGACCTCAGCCAGCTGGCATTCGGTGCCGGTCGGAATGTTATCCACCCGGGCCAGTGCAGCCTGGTCGGAAGTAATGGTGAGTTCGCCGGTGATCGCCGGGGTGGCGTTACAGGTGTAGCGCACCTTGAAGGGGGTGGGGGAAACCTCAGGCTTGCCGTCCACAACCACCTTCTTGGCAACGGTGAAGCTGCCAGTGTCGCGGGTGTAGGTGTTGGTCAGGTTGACCGTCACCACCGCAGGATCCTTGGTGATCACAACTGGCGTGTTCGGGTCGAACACAGCGCTGTCCAGGGTGTAGCTCGGAATCTTGCTGTCTGCATGTTGCAGGTCCTCGCTGAGGGTACAGCTGGAGCCTTCAGGCAGCTTCGGCGAGGTTACTTCCTTGCCAGCTTCCACTTCCAGCGCACCAGTAATCGGGCCCTGACCAGCGGCAGCCTTCGGATCAACACAGGAGTAGTTCACATGGAACTTCTTGCCGGCTTCCTTGCCGTCTGCGCCAACAACCTTCTTGGTCACCTTGAACACACCCTGGTTGCGGGTATACGTGTTGGTCAGGGTGACAGCAACAGTCTCATCCTTCTTCGCAACGGTGAAGGTCTTCTTGTCGAACTGCGCGGTCTTGGCGTAGCCATCACGCTCGCCACCGATTTCGGTCAATTCGCACTCGGTGCCGGTCGGGATGTTGCCCACCTTCACCGGGGTGCCGTCGGCCTTCAAGGTGAGTTCGCCGGTGATAGCCGGGGTGGCTTTACAGGTGTAGCCAACCTTGTAGGTAGCGTCGGAAGTTTCCGGCTTGCCATCCACAACGACCTTCTTTGCGACGGTGAAGCCACCGTTGTTGCGGGTGTAGGTGTTGGTGGCGCGCAAGGTAGCGCCATCAGTTTCGATGGTCTGCTCCTGGCCGGCCTCGAACTTCAAGGTGTAGCCAGCACGATCAGCCTTGTCTTCCGTGGTGATCTTGCACTTGGTGCCAGACTCGAAGAAACCAATGGTCTTCGGGGCCGGATCAGCGGAGTTCACTTCCACCTTGCCGGTCTTCGGCACCGGCTGGGAACCATCTTCGTTGGTGCCGTCAGCAGTACATTCGTAGTTCAGGTGGAAGGTCTCGTTACCGGTAGAACCGTTAGCGTTCACGACCTTCACCACCTTCAGCGGCTGCCGCTTCACCACGTAACCAGCGTCCACGGTGAGATCCTTGGTGTTCTGGCCCAGCACCACTGCCGGGGAAACACCGTTGGCCGGATCAGCGTTGGAGTCGGTCGCACGGTCAGCACCTTGCAGCGCCTTGGTGCGCTCGTAACCAGCGGGCAGGCCGAAGGTCACAACATAGCCCTGGGCGTTCGACGCACGCAGGCCCTCGAACAGGTATTTGCCGTCGGCGTTGGTGCGGGTGGTGAGGTCAACCGCGTTATCAAGGTCATCCTTACCGGTCAAGCGCACCTCAACGTTAGCGATGGGCTTTTCACCATTGTCCTGCACACCATTCTTATTTGCTTCAATCCAGGTGTAGTCACCGATTGCGGAAGCAATGGACTCTTCTTTACGGTCAACAGGACCCACCGGGAAGGTGATGCCATCGGCACGAGCGAAGGCACGGTTCACATACACATCGCCGCCCTTGTTGTTGCGGCCCAGCATGTTCACCTGGAACTCAATGACGTCACCGGAAGCAAACAGGCCTGGGCGTTGCATACGCAGCGCGGTCACTTCAGACTTGTTCGCGGGGCAAGCGCCAGTACCAACGACGACGGTGCCGCCTTCGGGCTTGTCACACCACGCGGTGGAGCCGTTAGCCCCGTTGGTGGGATCAGCTGGATCCTGTTTCGGATCAGCAGCCTTGGTGTACAGCAGTTTAGCTTGCTGGCCGGCCTTCGAGCTGGTCGGAGTCAGCTCAGCAGAATCGAAGGTGAAAGTACCAGTGAACTTAGACTTTTCTTTCGGAGTACCTTCCATCGGCCAATCCTGACGCGGCAGGATATCAATGATGTCGGCGTTTTGTGGCTGACGCGGCGATGTTGCGCTCAAGGTGTTGGTCAGCTTGATCTGCCACTTGTTCAGCTCCACATTCTGGGAACCGTCGCGGTTGACCTGAACCACAGGGGTCAGGGCGTTCTTCAGCAGCTTCACGCCAGCGATGTTGGCAACCTGGAACGGTGCGGTGTTTTGCCGCAGGTTCACTGGGGATTGGTCATCCTGGCCCCAGATGAACGCACGGTTAGAGTACGAACCGTCCTTCACGTCTGCCTGAACTTCGGTGGTGAGCAAAATGGTGGGGGCTTCGGTGTTCACCTCATGGCGAGGGAAAATCCACCGAATGTAGGTCTCACCAGCAGCACACTTGCCGTCTTTAGCGTCGGCAGGCACCGTCTTGGACACCAGCGCCGGCCGCGGATCAGCGGAAACGAACGCCGCTGCCGCAGGCAAGCAGTCTTCCACCCACACATCCTTCAAGATGTTCGGGGTCAAAGCACCGGAAGTAATGGAAGGCTTGATCTGGAACTGCACAGTATCGGCAGGCGTGTTGGACTGAGCATCGCCACCAGAAACCGATGGTGGGGTATCAGAGAACGCCCCATCAGTGCCCTTACGCACCTGCTTATCAATGCGCACCTGCAGCGGCGCCAGAATCAGACGATCGCCACCAGCACCAACGTGATCTTCCGGCTTGTAGTCAGCCTGGGTCCAGGTGGAAGCCTGGGAAGCCAGGTTATCTGCCTGGGAAGCAGTGGAGTTAGCCAAGATCTTGGCGGAAGCCCAGTTAGGCAGCTTGGTACCAGCGTCGCGGCCAGACTCAGCAACCTTCATGTTGATGGACACAGCCATGCGCACGCCTTGTCCCAGAACGCTGTTGTTAGCCTTGGGCTTAGGCAGCACGGTGTGCACGCGCACGCGGCCAACACCGGTGTACACGCCCTTGGCAGCCTGAGCAGCATCGTTGCCCGGAACCTGCGCGGGATCGTCGAACCAGGGGCCCTTGTCGTCGCCACACTGGGAATTCTCATTGGCGCCACCAGCGGCAGCGGCGTACTGCACCTTGATCGGCGCATCCATTTGGCTCGGGTCGGTGGCGAAACCAAAGCGGTTACCACCTAGGTCAGCATTGTTATAGCCGGAAACCCACACGGGCTTACCGCCGGAAGGTAAAGCTTGGAACTGTGCCGACGCATGAGTGGAGGCCGGCACGTCACCCTTTTGCAGGTTCAGCAGGGAGTTATCCCACGAGTCACACATGACGGCGCTGTACGGGGTGCCTTCAGCTGGGGTGGAACCCACCAGCAGCATTTGCGATATAACGCTTTGGGTTTCGGCCACGGTGATGCCACCGCTGTTGATGGTTGCACCACCAGGAGGGCCTTCGCCACGAGCGGTGTGGTTCGGTGCGAACTCCCGCGGCGTCATGTTGCGGGCAGCACCTGGCACACCAGTGAAGCTCTTAGAGAACGCACCACCAATTTGAATTTTCGGGGTGGTGTCCCGGTAGTCATTCTTCGGATCCTGGCCCGGGTCAGTCATGCCCTGGACAGTGCCATCAAGACCAGTGACCTTGAGGTTCTTGTACTGGTTGTGGGTTTGCAGCGTCCAGGAGTTCGGTGCCTTCACACCAAATTCTTGGATGGTATCCGCCGGAGTGTAGGTCACGAATGGAACGGAAATCGCATAAGCGCGGTTAGCCGGCAGAACTTGCCCCACAGGCCGCAGTGCCTGAGTGGGCACCGTACGCAGGGTGGTATCCGGCGCCTTGAACGTGAAGGTCGCTGGGGTACCCGGCTGCGCCTGGTTCACTTCTACCGTGCCGGAATCCCGCACGGAGTTCGTGGCGGTGCGGGCATTGCCGCGGTCGTCGCCGCCGATCTTGGAACCAGGAATCTGGTGCGCAAAGGCATCAGCGAGGGACACTCGGGTTCCGTATTTATCCAGGTCCGCCTTGAACTTAGCCAATTGGGCTGCATCCAGCTGGGGGTACATGGATTCTGGGGTGAGGTCGTCCACAACGGTGATGTCACCGATCGCCGGCATGGCGCCCTTACCGGCGGTGGGGGCGCTCATGAGCACCTGGTAACCGGTTTGGAAGCACACGCGGCCGTTATCCCAGGGGCAGGGAACCTGCGCTGGGCCGTACACGTAGCCGGAGTTGGGGTTGTCGTTGATGCCGTTCTTGGACACGTCCCACATCAGTGCGGACGAGGCGCGTACTGTCGGCAGGTTAGCTGCGGTAGCAGGAGCGGCATTGTCGGCGGTGACTTCCAGCTTCTTCAGCTTGAGTTCGTGGTTGTGGGGCACAACGCTGAGCACTTTGGCCACGAACTTCACGGTGTAGGAAGCGGTGTTTTTATCGCCGACCGCACAGGTGACGGTTTGCTCGTTGAGCTCATCAATGGCGTTAGCCTTGAGCGGCAAGGAGGGTTCACCGGCGGTCTTGGGGTCAATGGAGCTGCCGGCGGCATTACAGAAGCCGGGCAGTTCGGTCATTTCCATGCCCTTGGGCAGGGTGAAGACTAGTTTGACGTTTTCAGCTTCGATGGCGGAAGCGGCGTAGTCGACCCGGTAGGTGACGGTGTCGTTCACGCGCACGATGCCATTGCTAGGACCACTGTCGTTGCCAGCGTCGTCATTGGCGCTGAAATCAGCAGTACCGTCGGCGTCAATGTCGCCTGCGATGGAGAGCCCAGACGGAAGCTGTTGGGCTGGTTGGTTATTCAGCGGCTGTGCTGCTGCTGAGGTAGTAGCAGCAGCAGGAGTGCTGGGTTGGCTGTTTTCTTGCGCAGGGTTATTAGCAGTCCCAGCTTGATTAGCTTCGGGCGACTGCGCCGGCTGCTCTGTCGTAGGCGAAGTAGTAACAGCCGACTCTTGCGCAGATGCCACAGTTATGGATGAAGCCACAAGACTTATCGCAGCAAGAAGGGTGGTGGCCATGCGCACACCCTTCCTCCGGGGTCCTTGTATCACTGTGTCTCCTAGTAATCTGTCGTGATTCTCGTTAAGGAAAATTCAATAATTAAGAGATTCCTGGGGATGCTTAAAAACATCAGTCCACCGCTAATCTTCCCAGGTTGCTTAGATTATTGCAAGATGAAAATACCAGGCTACTGCCAGGAAATTGCCAGAATCACCCAAAACCACAGCTAGTGGCAGATTTTATATCCTTAAAATTTTTATCGGTAGAGACCTGCCATTACTCAATTCTTTATTATTTAGAACCGCTTCAAACTTAACATTGACTCACTGCAAACTTATCTAAATATTATTTCTAAACCAATAATCCCTTATTTCCACAGATTGCATATTCCTATAAAATAGGGCACCCTAATTTGACAGGGTTAATACTATAAGTAGGCGCGATGCAGCCGCCAGGCGGGGCGCCCCCACCCCGCAACCGTAACCCCCCACCCGCAACGCCGTAGCGCGCGCTACATCGAGCGTCGACAAGCAAAAACCAACAACCAAAACCAGCAAACAAAAAACCGGGGTGCATCCGCACAACGCGAACGCACCCCGGCCACATGCCGGCTCAGCAATGACTACTCAGCCGCGAAATCCTTTTGAATGGAAGGATCAACCGGAACACCTGGGCCCATGGTGGACGTCAAGGTGACCTTGCGCAAGTAAATGCCCTTGGCAGAAGAAGGCTTCAACCGCAGCACCTCTTCAATCAGCGCACCGTAGTTCTGTGCCAACTGCTCAGCGGTGAAAGACGACTTACCAATCAAGGCGTGCAGGTTTGCAGCCTTGTCCACGCGGAAGGAAATCTTACCGCCCTTCACCTCAGCAATAGCTTTGGAAACATCGGTGGTCACGGTACCGGTCTTGGGGTTCGGCATCAGGCCACGAGGACCCAGCACCCGAGCCACCCGGCCCACCTTAGCCATCTGATCCGGGGTTGCGATGGCAACATCGAAATCAGTCCAACCCTCGTTGATCCGGGTGATCAGGTCATCGGAACCCACCACATCGGCGCCCGCAGCTTCCGCTTCAGTAGCCTTCTCGCCAGCGGCGAAAACCACAACGCGCACGGTCTTACCGGTGCCGTTGGGCAGGGACACGGTGCCCCGCACCAACTGATCTGCCTTGCGGGGATCAACACCCAACCGGATGGCAACATCAACGGAGGCGTCGAAGTTCTTCGAGGAGGTTTCCTTGACCAGTTCAGCAGCCTTCAACGGGGTGTACAGGCGGTCCTTGTCAAGTTTTTCTGCCAGTGCTTTATAAGCCTTGGACTTCTTGCTCATGAGAATAATCCTTAACTGAAATAAGAGGATGTGTGGTCATCGAGTCGCAGCTGACCCTGCCACAAAATGATGAATTTTAGCCTTCGACTTCGATGCCCATGGAGCGGGCGGTGCCGGCAATGATCTTAGCGGCAGCATCAATGTCGTTGGCGTTGAGGTCTTCCATCTTGGTCTGGGCGATTTCGCGCACCTGATCCATGCTGACCTTGCCTACTTTTTGGGTGTGAGGCACACCGGAGCCCTTTTGCAACCCAGCAGCCTTAAGCAGCAGCTTAGCAGCAGGTGGGGTCTTCAGCTTGAAGGTGAAGGAACGGTCTTCGTACACGGTGATTTCCACCGGCACAACATTGCCGCGCTGGGATTCCGTGGCAGCATTGTATGCCTTGCAGAATTCCATGATGTTCACGCCCTGGGCACCCAATGCGGGGCCGACAGGTGGTGCAGGGTTGGCCGCACCAGCTTCAATTTGAAGTTTGATCAGGCCAGAGACCTTCTTCTTAGGAGCCATGGTTGTTACCTCTTCCTTGATAACAAGAACGAACGGTGGCCATAATGTTCGCTCCTGTCCGGATGCCCAGCGTTGCTGATGCGCAACTACTCAAGCCACCGGGAAATAATGTTCGATTGCGCGCATACACACGCAATCGACCATCCTATAACAAACCCCAGCTAGGACCAAACCCTAACTAACTTTCTCCACTTGATCGAACGTCAAATCAACTGGTGTTTCGCGGCCGAAGATCGACACCAACACCTGCAACTTGCCGTTCTCGGCATCAATGGAAGAAATGGTTGCCGACACCGACGCCAACGCACCAGTGAGAATGGTGACGCTCTCCCCCACCTCGTAATCCACGGTGATCTTCGGCTTGGCGGCATCCGTGGGCATCGCCACAACTTTTTCGCCCTCGGGAGTTTCGGCCGCAACCTGCTTACCGTCGGCGGCTGACGTGGCGGCAGCCCGCGGCATGAGGAACTTGGCAACATCCCGCGGCTTCACCGGGGTGGCATTGCCCTCATTGCCAACAAACGACGTCACACCTGGGGTTTCCCGCACCACTGACCAAGCATGGTCGTTAATCTCCATGCGCACTAACACATAGCCCGGCAAAAGTTTACGCTTCACGAGCTTACGCTTGCCATCCCGAATCTCTACGGCCTGCTCCACTGGCACCACCACTTCAAAAATGGAGTCTTCCACTTCCAGCGTCTGCGCACGCATGTCCAAGTTGGCCTTGACTTTATTTTCATAGCCGGAATAGCACTGGATGATGTACCACTGCCCGGGTTGCTTCTTTAATTCGCGCACGTACTTGCGCAGCCGCGCTTGGTAGTCGCCCTCTTCGGCGCTGTCCGTGGCATCCGCCTCGGCTGCGTCGGCTGGGGTTTCCGGCGCTTCTGGGGTGACCGGTGCCGCAGCGTCCGGGGCTTCTACTGCGCTGGCGGCCTCGGAAGCTTCAAAAGCCGCAGCGAAGGAATCCTGGGGTTCGTCACTCATTGGGGGTCTCCTTACAAAATTGGGGTTAGTTGTCTATGCTACCGCGTGCTTTTCGACGCTTTTCGACGCCAGGCAGGGAGCAAAAATTTATCCCGCCGTTCCACGTGGGAATTCGGCGGGATGCTCTTCATCTTAAAAGCTACGCTTTGATACTACCTATCGAGTGAGGACCTTCTCAACTCCCATGCCGGCGAGGAAGTCCACCCCGGCCACCAAAGCCGTCAATAAAATCAAGAATGCAAACACGATGATGGTGTAATTCAGCATCTGCTTCGCGGTCGGCCAAATAACCTTCCGCATCTCTGAAACCACCTCGGGGAGGAACGCAACAACCTTATTCGGGCGTGGTGCCTCATCCTCATCATCCACAACGACGTTTTTGCTTTGGTAGGAAGCAGTCGAGGTAGTACTCACCCCAGCTAGCTGACGCTTGCCTGTGGGGCGGGCACCCGCTTTGTGTTTTGGCTGATTCTCGCTCACGGCTCTCCTCGAATACGTTTTTAACTAAAGCATTAAGCGTCTCGACTATACCAAAAAACCGGCACAACCAAATATCGCTAACCTAAAATAAGGCAAAACGCTAGCAGGAATACTATCCCTACCAGCGTTTTTACCAGCGCAAGGGCGACAGTGTGTGATTTCAGGACTTAGTTGACAGTTTTGTTCTGGGTTTTTCTGATTG
>JAUMZY010000004.1:108185-120440 GCA_030527885.1 Corynebacterium sp. | reverse complement strand
TGGACCGTACGAATGCCGGAGTGATTCTGGGCCATTTGAAACAACTTGCTGATGGTGGCGCGGCTGTCATCATTGTCACCCACGACCCGTGGGTAATGAACCAATGCGACCGAAGAAAGGGACTCATTCCCCATGATAAAAACTAAACTCCGGACCCTCCTAGCGCTCATCGTCGCTGTACCAGTAATAACCCTCGCCCTCATAACCAGCCGGGACGAAGGTGCCCATTCCGTCACCCCACCAGAGGGCGGCACCTGGGAGTACGGCGCCTCAGGTGGCATCACATGGTCGAATTTCAAAAACGACCAGCCGCACAGCGCATCAGTTCAGGGGCACACCTTCGTCGATAGCGGTTGCGTAGAAAACGGTTGGGCACGAGTGCAAGCCCCCACCAAGTGGATCACTGTATTCAAAAACGAACAATACATTGCCATGTGTTAACTTGTGCTGCTCAGTCGCATAAAGAACTTAACCCTTGAGCAACCAATCTAATGGAGATAAAACATTAGGGAGTGTGCAATCATGCGCATAACCCCCAGGAAAGTAATCCTCTGGCGTAGGTGCTGCTATAGCTCTGCTAGTTTGAGTTTCGGATCAAGCCTATGTCAAGCATGAAACTAGGATTGAGTTCAGGGGCTTCGCTCATCCGGTACGCGCTTATTTTTTCGGTGCTGGTGGGTGCTGTTCTTAGTTATTGGGCTAGCGTGAGTGTGCAACAGCTCGAGGTCCCTAATATTCGGGCGGTGATTCGGGTGCAAGAATTTTCTCCCCATCAGAGTGACCCTCAGGTTGTTATCAACGATCTTGCCCGTATCGCTCGTGAAGAACGTGGGGATATCCTGGTGGAATCCGCGACATTGTCGGGGCGTACAGTGTATGGGGCTGGTAAGAATGCGGATCAGTGGATTCAGAATGGGTATCGTGGTTTGCCAGGAACCCCACATTTGGAGTTTATTGATTTCTCCCAATTACCGCACACGGATTACCGGCAGGCAATCGAGCTTTCCGGCTCAGCTGCTTTTGAAAAACGTGTGACGGAGTATCTGGAGGCACGAGATATCCCCATTGCATTTTTAGAGAATTTGCATTGGGAGATGCTGCTTCGAGGGAGTGCGTTGGGGTATCTGACGTGGCTTCTTGTCGGGATGTGTTTAGCGTTTTGTGTTATTGGGGTGGTTCTTAATTCGCATGCTGATGCGGTGCGCCGGCTTCATGGTTATGGGGTGCTACGCAGCGGGGTTTATGAGTTGCGTCGCGCTGGCGGTACCACTTTTTGGGTACTGGTTGCGGCGGTAGTGGGTGTCACAGTAGTGATGTTGTTTTGGACATCCATGGCTGTGGTGCAGCAGTGGTTATATCATCAGCTGGTATTCATCGGTATGAGCCTCGTGGCTTGTGTTGTGGGTACGTTTGGTGCGTTAGTCTTGTTGCGTCAATTGTCTGTTACGAATATGTTGTCTGGAAAGTTACCCGGAAAAACAGTCCTGACAAGTATGTATATCATTCGTGCGGGTGTGTGTATCGTGGCAGCAGCCATGAGCATTGGGTTGACTAATTATGGGGCAGAGTGGTTGAAGCAACGGCCTGAACGCCAAATATGGGAAACCGCGCAACAAACTTATGCGGTGGGTATTAGTGGTGCGCGTTCTGACGATGGTTTTAGAAAAGCAGAAGGCATTTTTGGGCCGAAGCTGCGGGAGTTATCGGCGCAGGGCACACTCATCTATAGGGATTTTACAGCCCCTGGTGCAATGCCTTTTAGTGGTTTGGATCGGCCTATTCTTACTTATAATGAGACTGCTGCGAAGCAATCCTTGCAAGGCGAGTTACGGCGTGTTGTTGATAACCTGCAGATAGGTGATCAGCCGATTTTGGTGCAGCCTGATAACCTGCCTAGCACTGTTGATATTGATGCAATTCGTCCTGATCTCACCTGGTTGGGTGCTAACCCACAGTGGCAGGTTGTTACCTATCCGGCTACTGGTTCTCGTGCTTTCACCTGGGAGATAGGTGTTAGTGAATGGATGAATCGTGCTGAAGTTGTTGATCCCGTCGTGGTGATTTACCCGAACCGGCATCTCTTCATTAGTGATAGGAATCTTTTTGCGGCCGTTACACAACATGATATCTTGTTGACTGATCCGGCTGATTATCAGCGGTTACAGGCAGATTCGCAGGTGGGTGCGCTTGTGAAGTCTATTACGCCTGTGAGTCAGGAATGGGCTGCTCATCACCAAACGATGGGGCGCACCGTGTGGGTGTATGCGGGTGGGCTTCTTATCGCCTTATTGCTGTGTGCAATTTCGGCTCTGGCGGTTTTTCTACGTGGTTGAAGGTGTTTCATCAGAAGATGCGGGCGCATTACATTCATGGGGTTATTCCGCAGGTACTCATTGCTGCGGCCATCACCGTTGAAGTGCTGACGGCTGGAATTCTGGCCGGCTACCTGTGGGATCGGGTTCCCTCGTGCGGGAATCAATGTATGGTCCTATACCTGGTTTTCTAGATCCCACCATGGTGGCCATGCTCAGTATCCCGTCTGCTGCGTGGTGGTTGGCCTTCATCCTGACCATTGCTACATCCATGCCCATCATGTTGGTGGTGTTGCGTAACCGCAGTATTAGCCAGCTTGTTCACACTAGGAGGTGAACTGTCCCGATGACAGCGAACCCAAATGGCCCGCTGCCAACCACAGAAACTTAGTGGTTCTTGTGTTCTTCGGAATTCTCCGCAGAAGCCGCAGCCTCCGAAGTCGTCGCTGAAGCAGTGCTGCTAGCAGTGTGCTCTGAGTTGCTTTCCGACGAATCACCATGACCGCTACCATGGCTATCACCATGCTGGTGGTTTTCCGCATTGGTCTTCCGGTTCACCTTGCCGGACTGCAACACCGGTGCCGACACCGCAGCATTGGTGGTGATGCTGCCGGAATCAAATTCAAACACTACTTCTTTGGTGCCGCCCAGCGGATACCCCGGGTTGGTGATTGAGGTGGTCACATGCATCACGCAGGCTTTATCTGGCTCAACCAGATCCGTCATTTCCGAAGCAATATCACCAACCAGGTTACAGCCCGGATTAAACGTGGTATCCCCATCAATGGTCACTTCATCGCCATCAATGGTGATCTTGCGCAACTGGTGGGTGGCGTCCTTTTTATCCTGGTTAATGGCAGTGAATTTCACCCCAGTTTCCCCTTCGTCCGTCACGTGAATCGTCACGTCCCGGACTGCAAGTTTGTTATCACTGGAGTTCGCTGAAGCACCATCGACAGCAGCAACTTGATCCGATGTTTGAGTGATTTGACCAGCAGAGCAAGAAGCCAGCGCCAGAGCAGAAGTGGCGGCAATCAAAATCTTCAGGGGCTTCACGTGTTCATCCTCCATCGGGGGTGGGTGTATTGTTAGTCTTCTTCACTTTAGTCTGTTTTATGTGCTCATACACAGTTCATTCACCCCGAATAAAACCAAACGGGGTGAACCAAAAGGGGTAGATTCGGGCCGTAAATGTCACATCGCGCCCGTCGAAAAGCGCAGAAAACTGCTGTGGCATGCTAAAATCAGCCGGTAATTGGCTACTCCTTATATTCCCCGGAGGAACATTTTATGGAATTCAAGGTGGGCGACACCGTCGTTTATCCGCACCATGGTGCGGCCGTTATCGAAGCCATTGAACAGCGGGAAATCGGTGGTGAAGTCTTAGAATACCTGGTCTTGCAGATCCACCAATCAGATCTTGTGGTGCGCGTGCCCTCCAAAAATACCGAACGTGTGGGGGTGCGTGACGTCGTCGACGAAGCTGGGCTGCGCAAAGTCTTCGGGTTCCTCCGCGAAACCGATGTGGAAGAGGCCGGCAACTGGTCCCGCCGGTTCAAAGCCAACCAAGAACGCCTTGCCTCTGGCGATGTGAATAAAGTCGCAGAAGTGGTCCGTGACCTGTGGCGCCGCGACCAAGGCAAAGGCCTCTCCGCCGGCGAAAAACGCATGCTCGCCAAAGCCCGGCAGGTGCTCGTTGGCGAACTTGCCCTGGCCGAAATCAAAGACGAAGCCAAAGCTGATGAGCTGCTCGCCGAAGTTGATGCCACCATTGCCCGCCATCGGCTCGAAGGCGGCGACGATATCCCGGAGAAGAAGCCACTCATCGACGAGGACGACACCGACCTGGACGACCTGAGCTTCGACGACGAAGACTAGAAGTCTAGAAAACCACAACAAGACTGCACACCAATGCCACCGGTCATCGCCATCATCGCCGCCGCTGGGCAGGGCAAACGCCTAGGCGCCAGCCTGCCCAAAGCCTATGTGGAACTGGCCGGCCGGCCCCTCCTGGAACGCAGCGTAGCCGCCATGGCCGCCGCCGAGGTGGATCAGATCATCGTTGTTGTCGACCCGGCCATGGAAGACCACGCCCGTACCATCCTTGCGGACTACCCCGTGCAATTCGTCCACGGCGAGGGCGAACGAATGGATTCCGTGCGCTGCGGCCTCAACGCCATCACCGCAACGGACGCCGTGGTGCTCATCCACGACGCCGCCCGCGCCCTCACCCCGCCCGACATGATCCGCCGCCTCGCAGACGCCATCACCAGGGATGTACAAGCAGTCATCCCTGTGCTACCCGTCACCGACACCGTCAAACAAGTGCGCAATGACATCGTTACCGCCACCCCAGCGCGCGCTGATTTGCGTATCGTGCAGACTCCGCAGGCGTTTAGGCTGCGGGTGCTTCAGGAAGCCAATCAAACGTATTTTCGCAACCCCACGTTTAGTGCTACCGATGACGCCAGCATCGTGGAACACTACGGAATCCCCGTACACTGCATTCCGGGGGACCCCCGCGCCTTCAAGATCACCACTCCCACCGACCTCATTTTTGCCGCTGCCTTATTATGATTATTCCTCGCGTTGGCATCGCCACCGATGCCCATCAAATTGACCCGAATAAGCCCTGCTTAATTGCCTGTTTGGAGTTCCCCGACGATGCCGGCTGTGAGGGGCATAGTGATGGTGATGTTGTGGCACATGCGGTGGTGGATGCGTTGTTGTCTGCCGCGAATCTGGGGGATTTGGGGAGTTTTGTGGGGGTGGGTCGTAAAGAGTACGACAATGTGTCCGGTGAGCGGCTTTTGAGTGAATGCCGCGTCTTGTTGGAGTCGAATGGGTTTACGATTGGCAATGCTGCGGTGCAGCTTGTTGGCCAGACGCCGCGCTTGGGCGCTAGGCGCCTGGAGGCGGAGGCGAAAATGAGCGCCATTTTAGGGGTGCCAGTGTCTGTGTCTGCCACCACCACGGACCATTTGGGTTTCACCGGCCGGAGCGAAGGCCGTGCCGCTGTTGCTACCGCCGTAGTGTGGATTGATAAATAAGCCCTGGGCATCTACTACACTAGGTCACGTGACTTTACGCATTTTTGACACAGGAACCCGCAGTTTGCGCGATTTTGTCCCGCTGAAACCTGGACATGCCTCGATTTACCTGTGTGGTGCTACGCCGCAAACCAATCCGCACATCGGACACCTTCGTAGTGGTGTTGCTTTTGATATTTTGCGGCGGTGGCTGCTGGCCAGTGGCTATGATGTGGCGTTTGTCCGCAATGTCACCGATATTGACGATAAGATCCTCACCAAAGCCGCCGAAGCGGGTCGCCCCTGGTGGGAGTGGGTTTCCACCTACGAGCGTGCCTTCACGCAGGCGTATAACACGTTGGGGGTGCTGCCGCCGTCCGTGGAGCCGCGCGCTACGGGCCATGTCACGCAGATGATCACGTACATGCAGCGGCTTATCGACGCCGGGTTTGCTTATGCCTCAGCTGGGTCGGTGTATTTTGATGTGGCTGCCTGGGCGGCTGCTGACGGTTCGGATTACGGGTCGCTTTCCGGCAATAAAGTAGCCGACATGGAGCAGGGTGAAACTGATAATTTGGGCAAGCGCCATGCCCAAGACTTTGCCCTGTGGAAGGCCGCCAAACCTGGTGAACCGTCCTGGCCCACCCCGTGGGGTGAGGGGCGTCCTGGTTGGCACTTGGAGTGCTCCGCCATGGCCACGTGGTACCTGGGGGAGTCTTTCGATATTCACGGCGGTGGCCTGGATTTGCAGTTCCCGCATCATGAGAATGAGATTGCGCAGTCGCATGCTGCGGGGGATGGTTTTGCCCAGTATTGGATGCATAACCACTGGGTGACCATGGCTGGGGAGAAAATGAGTAAGTCCCTGGGCAATGTGCTTTCCGTCCCGGAGATGCTGAAAGCGGTACGGCCGGTGGAGTTGCGGTATTACTTGGGTTCGGCGCATTACCGATCCATGTTGGAGTATTCCCCGGAGGCGTTGCAGGAAGCCGCCCAGGGGTATCGCCGCATTGAGAGCTTTATCACCAAAGTGAATGAGGTCACCCCGGTGCCGGTGGGCACGTGGACTGACGCTTTCGCCGAAGCCATGAATGAGGACATTGCGGTGCCGCGGGCGTTGGCGGAGATCCACACGACGGTGCGGGCTGGTAACAGTGCGCTTGCTGCCGGGGATGCGGGGCAAGCCATGGGGCTTGCCGCTGCCACCCGCGCCATGGCTGGGGTGTTGGGTTTTGATCCCTTGGCGGAGCAATGGCAGGATAAGGGTGATGCGCAGGGGGAGGCGCTGCTTACCGCCCTGGATATGTTGGTGTGTAGTGAATTAGAGCGGCGCAGTAATGCGCGGGCTGCGAAGGACTGGGCGGTGGCTGATGAGGTTCGGGATCGGCTTGCGGCCGCTGGCATTGTTGTTACTGATACTCCTGATGGCCCCACGTGGTCGTTGACAACGTAAAGGAAAAATATGGCTGGAAACCAAAAGAACCGCCCTGGGTTGCGTAAAAGCAATAAGAAAGGTGCGACGAAAGGCACCGGTGGCCTGGGGCGCAAGGCGCTGCGGGGCAAAGGCCCCACCCCGAAAGCCGAAGACCGCGTGTATCACGCCGCCTATAAGCGCAAGCTGGAGCGGCAGCGCCGGGAACAGGGCCGCCACGATCGGAGCGATGCTAATGAGCTCGTGGTGGGCCGGAATCCGGTGGTGGAGTGTTTGCATGCGCGGGTGCCGGCCATGGCGTTGTACATTGCGGAGGGCACGCGCAACGACGATCGGCTTTCCGAGGCCGTGCAGTTGGCGCACAGTCGGGCGATTCCGTTGATTGAAGTGTCTCGCCTAGAGCTTGATCGCATGACGGGTAATGGGCTGCATCAGGGCATTGGGCTGCAAATCCCACCGTTTGAGTACACGGATGTGTTTGACCTGATCAACAGCATCAACAACAGTGGTGATGCGGGCATGGTGGTGGTGTTGGATAACATCACAGATCCGCGGAATTTGGGTGCGATTATTCGCTCTGTTGCGGCGTTTGGTGGGCAGGGTGTGATCATTCCGGAGCGGCGTTCTGCTTCGGTGACGGCGGTGGCGTGGCGGACGTCTGCTGGTACTGCGGCGCGTCTGCCGGTGGCTAAGGTCACCAACATTACCCGCACCATCAAGGAATTTCAGCAAAATGGTTACCAGGTGGTGGGGTTGGATGCTGGTGGTGATGCCACGTTGGATACGTACGACGGCACCGGCCCCGTGGTCATTGTTGTTGGCTCTGAGGGCAAAGGCATTTCCCGCCTGGTTCGGGAGAATTGTGATGCGCTGATGTCCATCCCCACGACGGATTGGGTGGAGTCCCTGAATGCCTCGGTAGCAGCCGGCACGGTGCTGAGTGAATTTGCCCGGCAACGCCGGCAAAAACTCAGCTAATCAGTGGAGGTTGCGGAGGAGGAAATCCAGCAGCAGCGCCGCCGCATCCACGGATTCATTCGCCGGCCCGAGAAAGTCCGAAGCGACGCAGCCTGGCCCCGGAACCACATGCCCCGTGTCCGGCAGCGTGACCAACTCCACGGGTGCGGCATCGCCATTGAGGCGTTGGTAATACGCCAGCGTGTCCGCCGCCGATAGGGTGGCGCCCCGCACGTGGCCGCCTGCAATCGGCGCGATGGGGTCCGAGGCGCCGTGCAGCAACAGCAGGGGAGTGGGCTGCCACTTATCCACAGTGGACAAAAAGTTATCCGCCGCCGGCTGCGTTGCCGCGATGACACAGGCGGCATTCAATAAGCCAGGCGCGTCGTGTAGCAGCCGGTAGATCATGTGCCCGCCGTTGGAGAAACCGGCCCCCACCACCCGCAGCGGTTCGAAACTGTGTACTAGCTCTGTGAGGAAGCCAACATCATCTGTTTGTAGGTCGCGGGTGCGCTCCGCAAGGTCCCGCCGTGCATCATTCCAATGGTGTGCCACCCCCTCTGGGTAGAGGACTGTCATTCCCAAGGCCTCAAACCGTCGGTTAGTAAAACGTCTGGTCACTGACGCTGATTGGGTGGAGCCATGCAGCCAGAGTAAAACGTCATCCGAGCCGGGAATGAGCCCGTAACGGCGTGTTCCAAAGGTGTATCTTTCCATACCGAAAGCGTAGCGGAAATCGCCAAATCTAACGGTTTGTGCACAATCCCAATTTTTATAAGAAATTTTTGTGCTTTTCTACTAAGTTGTGTGGCATGGTAAAACGCAGCGCACGTAGAACTTCCCTCGCCTCCCTCGCCGAAGAACTAGGTGTGTCCCGAACAACAGTATCCAATGCGTACAACCACCCCGAACAATTATCCGCAGCCCTGCGCGCCCGCATCCTTGATACCGCTGAACGCCTCGGCTACCCCGGGCCCGACCCCGCCGCCCGATCCCTGCGGATCAAACGGGTGGGCAGCATCGGAGTATTGGTGACCGAGCACCTTACCTACGCCTTCGAAGACATGGCTTCCGTCGACTTCCTCGCCGGCCTGGCTGAAGCCTCCATTGGCTTTCAAACCACACTAACCCTGGTGCCGGTGGGGCCTTCCTCCACCAGCCCAACGGCGGCTTTGCAATTGGTTAATTCCGCCGTGGTTGATGGGTTCGTTGTGTATTCCGTCGCAAAGCATGACCCCTACCTGGAGGCGACGTACACCCGCGGCCTCCCGACGGTTGTGTGCGATCAACCTGCCGACGATAAACGCTTCCCCTTCGTCGGCATCGACGACGTCACCGCCATCGCCCCCGCCGCTCAGGCGCTTGTTGATGCCGGACACCGCCGCATCGGCATCCTCTGCATTAGATTATCCCCCGACTGCAACGACGGCCCCGTCACCCCCAAACGCCTCAAGAATGCCCAACACCACGTGCAAAAAGCCCGAGTCCAAGGCGCACTGCACGTCTTCGCTGACGCCGGTATAGCCGCCCACACAATCCCCATCATTGAGCGGCACATCAACAACCCCGAAAATAACCTATCCGCCGCCGCCGAACTGCTCGGCAACCACCCCGACCTCACCGCCGTGTTGTGCACCACGGACACCATGGCGCTCGGAGTGCTCCACTATGCGCATAGCAACAACATTCGGGTGCCAGAAGACCTCTCCATCACCGGTTTCGACGGCATCCGGGAAGCCATGCTGCGCAACATCTCCACCGTCATCCAACCCAATAAATCCAAGGGAGAGCGCGCCGGGCAAACCCTCATGCACATGATTGACGGCGAGTACTACGACGATAAAACCACCTTAGACGTCAGTTTCCACCCTGGTGGCACTGTCACGCAACCGCGCTAACGTCGCAAAGAGTTCGCCAGCTGCTGCCACATCCGGCACCCGAAACTGTGCCTGGGTGGCACCAGCCCCCACCTTCACCGACACATCACCAGCACCCAGCACAGCGAACCCATCCTCATCCGTGAGATCGTCGCCCACGAACACCACCCCAGTGGCCTGCACGTGTGCCCGGGCAACATCAATCCAGGTGCCCTTGGTGATCTGCAACGGGGAGGCCTCCACAATCCGCTTACCAGCCGTGATGGACGCGCCGGGGGTGGTTATGCGTTGCCCTTGTTCGTAAATATCCAAAGCTTGCTGCTCATCCGCCACCCGAATGGTGTGCAGCACCCGGTGATACGGCTTGTGCTCCACAAACGCCCCCGGCACGGGCGCAGCAATCGCCTCAAACTCCGCGGTGATGGCGGCCAACACGGCTTCCTGTTCCGGGGTCAATTCGAAATCATTAATGTCAGACTCCGCCCCGTGGGAGCCGGCAAAAAGTATCTCATCCCCAAAGTCCGCCACCTGTCGGAGGCCATCAAGATGTCGGCCGGATAAAATCGCCACGTGGGTTTCCGGTAGGTGCGCCAATCTAGTCAACGCTTGGTGGGCGCCCGGGTGGGTATGAACCTTATACGCATCGGTAGCAAGTTCGGCGAGAGTGCCGTCGTAATCAGATACCACCAACAAGCGCGGCGTGCGGGCAATGGTGGCCAGTGCAGATTCCAGACTCATGCCCTCATATACTAATGCACCAACCGCAACGCCGGCTGATCTTCGTAAGCATTATCGCTGCGCACAGTCAGCAGCAACTCCCCACCAGTCGGGCGAGTCACCCGAAAATCCGGGTGTTCAAAAAACTTCACAATGGCATCATGCACAAACCGAATATGCCCCGTACACTGCGCCTCATCAATGGGTCTGAATTTAATATCATCCACATGCAACGCATCCCCATCCACCGAAGTGGCCGGCTGCCCCTCCCGGTTGAAATTCACCGTCCCCTGCAGCGGCGCACAACCAGTGAACCCACTGATGGTGCTCGCCCCAAAATTGATGGTCACAGCGCCCGCCACCGCATCCGGCACCGCTGCGGGATAATCCGGCGTGGTGTACACATTGGCGACTTGCCACGAGGTATCAATGATTTCTTCTTGGCTACCACAAGCACCAAGCATGAGGGCACACCACAGCACACATAGGGATCGACGCATGCCCTTTATCCTAAGGTAAGACACCGTAAAAAGGCGGTTGCCCACACATTAACATCGTGACTAATTACCTGCTGATGCATCTGCCGTATCCGTCCCGCAGCCGTATCCGACCCCATATCATGTAACGCCGCTAACAACTGCTGCTTAATCGACTCCACATCAAACGGATTGCACAAATATGCCGCCGATAATTCCTCCGCAGCGCCAGCAAATTCACTCAACACCAACGCGCCGGAACCATCCCCATGGCACGCCACATACTCTTTAGCCACCAGGTTCATGCCATCTTTAAACGGCGTAACCAACATAATATCCGCAGCCGAATACAACTCCACCAGCCGCCGCCGGGAAAACGACTGATGCTGGTACAGCACCACTTGTTCCCCCAACGACCCAAACCGGCCATTGATGCGCCCTACAGCCTGTTCCACCTCACTGCGGGTTTGCTTGTAGTGGTCAATGCGTTCTCGGGATGGAGTGGCAATCTGCAAAAACATTGTGTGTGGCGGCATGATGCCCGCCTCATACATTTCCTCTAATGCCCGCAGGCGTTGCAAAATCCCCTTGGTGTAATCCAACCGATCTACACCCAGAATCAACGCATCCGGATTCCCCAATTCATTCCGCACCGCAGCCACATCCACCGTCGCCTGAAACGGCGTCGGATCAATGGAAATGGGAAACGCCCCCACCCCCACGGTGCGGCCATCCGTGGTGTGAATATGCGCGGTGATGTCCCGCACCGATATATGCCCACTGATAGTATTATCCGAATGATGCGCCACCACATGCAGAAAATTCCGGGCGTTGGATTCCAGATGAAACCCGATCACATCGGCCCCCAACACGCCTGCTAAAATCTCCTCCCGCCATGGCAATTGCCGAAACAAATCCGGGGCGGGGAAGGGTATATGCAGGAAAAACCCAATGGTGAGATCCGGGCGCATGTCCCGCAGCATGCCGGGCACTAATTGCAGCTGGTAATCCTGCACCCACACGGTGGCGCCGGGTTCCGCCACCGCCGCCACCTCCGCGGCAAACTTGCGGTTGACGTCCTGGTAGGAATCCCACCAACCCCGGTGGTACAGCGGGGTCACGATCAAATCGTGGTACAGCGGCCACAGCGTGGCGTTGGAAAACCCCTCATAAAACCCCGCAAAATCTGCCTCTGACAGCGTCACGGGGTGCAGTAAAATGCCGGTTTCGGTGCGAAAAGGCTCCGGGGCTTCCGTCGTGGTGCCGGGCCACCCAATCCACGATCCTTGATGTTGCGCCAGCACCGGGGTGAGCGCGGTAACCAAGCCGCCCGGGCTGGGGGTCCACACCGGAGTGCCATTGTCGAAACTCAAATCGACGGGCAAGCGGTTGGCAACAACCACAAAATCGCCCACTTTTATGCCTTCTTTGTGGCTTTAGTGGCTTTTTTAGTGG
>JAUMZY010000004.1:0-108175 GCA_030527885.1 Corynebacterium sp. | reverse complement strand
CAGCCTTCTTGGTGGTTTTTTTGGTGCGCTTAGTGGTTTTCTTCGGAGCAAGCGTATCTGCGTATTCGGCATACACAGGCTTGTATTTCAGCCCTTCTGGCTCAACCCCCAGCATGCACATCAACGTCACACCGTCGAGAAAATTTTCCGCATAGGACGCAACTACTCTACGGGCTGCGGCGGCGGTTTCGGCTTCCACTGCGTGCAAGGGTTCGGCAGGAGTGCGGGTGTCAGTGACCTTTGGTGGCAAGAGGAAGCCTCCTTATAGAAAAACGTCATGCTATGCAAAACCAGTATTCTACGCTATTTTCCCCCTGATTGTGAATTAAACGGGGAGCGTCGAAAAGCGCGATAAAAATTAATTTTCGGCGGACGCCGCAGCCGCCGGGCAGCCCATTCACCCAAAACCACCCCGGCAGCCAGCGACGCAGCCACCGACAACGCCAACGCCATATTCGCAAAACCCACCAATAATTGGTTATTTAACGCCGCATACATACCCCGATAAATCGCCAAACCGGGCAACATGGGGGTAATCCCGGCGACGGCGGTCAGCAGCGGCGGAATCAAAAACCGCCGCGCCAGCAACCCGCCACCAAACCCAATCACCGTGGCCGCAATGGCAACGGAAGTAATCTGCGACATCCCCAACACCAACATGGCGGTATAAAACATGCCAGTCCCCACGGCGGCCGTCGCGCCCGCAACAAACACCGACGACAGTTCCGCATAGCACGCAATCGCAAAGCTTATCGACGCCGCCGCGCCCGCCGTTATCCCCACCAACGCCATCGCCGGGGTTGGGGTTTGCAACGGCTCCAATGGTGGCAACGAAATCCCCAACCAATTCGAGGTTTGAATCCCCGCACCCACGCCCGCCACAATTGCGCTGGTCAGCAGCAAGGTTTCAAAAAACCGGGCGCTCGCCGTCACCGGGGCGCCCGTGATGCCATCCTGAATAGATTGCACCAACGACAAATTCGCCAACATCACCACGATGCCTGCCGCAATAATATGCGACGGCACCACCGAACCCGGCCCCCACGCATACATCATCGCCGCCGGCACAGTCGCAATAAACCCACCCAACACATTCTGGAAAAACGGTGGCAGCTTCTGCCGCCGCAACACCGCACCCATGCCAATGATCAACACCCCAATGACAAACGCCACCGCCGCAGCAACCCGCGTGCCACCCAACATCACGGCCACCAACGCGGCGAACCCACCCCAGCCCACCAGGGACGTCTTAAACCCATACGACGCCGGCGACTCATACAAACTATCCAGCACTCGCTTCGCCACATCCGGGGGCGTCGCACCCGCCTGAATGGAACGAATCAGCCGGTCCACCTCACTCAACTTCGAAAAATCCGTGCGCATGTTCGAAACCACGCGAAACACATTCACCGGCAGCTTCTGATCCACCCCAATATTCGTAAACACCGTAATCGTGTTCAACGTGATATCCACATGCACATAATGCAACCCATACGCCGACGTCACCGCATGAATCTGCACCACCGCATCCCGATTCGCCGTCCCCGCCGACAACAAAATATCCCCCACCCGGGCAGCCAAATCCATCACATTGGCCACCTCCGTGGGATCCGTCAAATCCACCGGCGCCAACGGCGACGGGGGTGGGGCAGCCTTCACCGCATCAATGGTGGCTATCCGACCACGACCACTACCCAACCGGCGCAGCATATTAAAAATCGAGCTCACAGCGGAATTACCACCATTTCATCGTTGTCATTGCCTCAAGCGTAATTCACCAGCACGGATCCACCGGCAGCAACACCATTGTCAACCACATTGGATTACAGACAAAGTTTTAGTACTATTCACTTAGTGCATGAAAATGGATGTGCTGGAGTGGCGCAATCGGTAGCGCAAC
This sequence comes from Corynebacterium sp., assembly GCA_030527885.1. GTDB lineage: Bacteria > Actinomycetota > Actinomycetes > Mycobacteriales > Mycobacteriaceae > Corynebacterium. Next base: position 106,275 of record JAUMZY010000004.1, on the reverse strand, counting down.
GGTCTTGTAAACCGTAGGTTGTGGGTTCAAGTCCCATCTCCAGCTCTTTTTTCATGTCGCAAACGCAAACAACCCCGGCAGCAAATACGACAACGCATACAGTTTTGCCGTGCTCACTGTGGTCATCAGCCGATGCGCCACCATCGTGGCCGCCACCCCCAAAATCCCAGAAGCCACACTGGTGAACCCCACCAGCAACGAACTAAACCCCAGATCACGCACCATAAAATACGTAATAATTCCCGTGAAGCCCGCAGTGAAGAAATTAAAATGCGCCGCCGACAACACAATGGCCCGCAACACCGGAGTACGCTACACAAACCGCACCCCAGCCAACACCGCGGCCCGCGATTCGGCCTCTTCTCCTTCGTTTGCCGCAGCTTCCCCTGTGGTTTCCGTGGCTTTCGGTGGATCCTTACGGAAGAAACAAATAACACCACTGAACAGGTACATCACCACATCCGTCAACACCGAAAACGGCGCCCCAATCACCTGCACCAACAAACCACCCACACCCGGGCCCGCCACCTCCGTGACGGCAGAACTCCCCTCCATAGCCGAATTAATCTTCGACCACTCCGATCGAGGAAACTCGCTTACCACCGAGCTGGACACCGCCCCCTCATACAGCAGCGTGCCCACCCCAATGATGAACACCACGATAAACACCTGCACAAACGTCAAATAACCCAAAAAATACGCCACCGGTATGGTCGACAACGCCACCGCCCGCAGCACATTCGCCAAAATCATGGAATTGCGGCCACCCAACCAGTCCACAAACCAACCGATATAAATCCCAAAAAGCAGCACAGCCAACGATTCCGCCGCACCCAACAAACCCATCTGAAACACCGACGCCTGAGTAACATTCAACGCCAACAACGGAATGACAATCAGCCCCGTATTCGTCCCCACCAGCGCAATGGTGTGCGCCGACCACAAGCTTCTAAACCCAGGCATGTTGTGCAGATTCATCCCCTTATTCTGCACTTTTTAGAGTTTTACCGCCAAATATGAACCCCACCCACCAACACAACACCCGCACACCCATAAGCAACCACAATCACCACCCCAACCACACATCAGAAGTTTTTTATGCGTTCTATTTAAGGATAAAACCGCCAGCAACCACCCACCCACCAACACAGCGTGGGTAACGCCACATGACAAATTACCCCTACGCCCCGCCCCTGAATAAGAGAAAACCAAGGTTACGTGATATTTTGCTTGGCCTTAGCTATCCTTTTGCTATGTGCAGTATGTGCGAATAAAACACCCTTGAGCTGCAATAAAACCACTGAGTAGTGTTAAAGCCACAGCATTCACTTGGTAGGAGTAGCAAAAACATGAAGAATTTACTACGAATCGGCGCCGCCTGCATGGCGGCCGCCCTCACCGTAGCTTTGCCGCACGCTAGTGCAGCAGAGTCGACAAGCACCATCCAACAGGTCGGTCTGAAACCACTATCAGCCGACCGCATCGCCCCACTGGCTAAGCCCGCGCCGGGCCAGTCAGTGATTGATCCCGCTTATGGTACGCGAATCCATAGGGCCACGAATATTTCCGATGGTGAGGGCGGCCGCATGCGGCACGAGTACTCGCGTCGACAAGCGTTCAACGCGGATAATTCCCGCTACCTCGTTCAGGACGGCCGGGGTGCCTGGTACCTGTACAACGCCGCTACCTTCACCAAGATTGAAAAGCTGGAGGGATTCGCCGGCGACTGCGAAGCCATTTGGCACCCGAGTGACCCGAACAAGATTTACCTGACTGAGCGCGACGGCGGCACCACCTGGTGGAGCTACGACATTGCAACCCACCGCAAGGATGTGTTGTTCGACTTCAAGGGCAAGACGCCATGGCCCAAGGCCACATCGTTTTGGACCAAGAGCGAAGGTACTACGAGTGCTGACGGCCGCTATTTGGGCCTGATGGCCACCAATTACGATGAAACCACCCAGAAGAACACCATCTATGGCCTGGTCACGGTGGATTTGAAGGAGAAGAAGATCGTTGGCACGTTGGATGCTAAGAACTTCCCGATGCCCAATGCGTTCCCGGATCACATCAGCACGTCACCCAGTGGCAAGTATGTGGTGCCGTCGTGGTTGGATGAGCAGCAGGGTGGCACCCGTGCTTATAGTCGGGATTTCAGCACGTCGGTGGAGTTGGCGCCGCGTTCTGAGCATTCCGACCTGGCCTTTGGTCCGAACAAGGAAGACTATTATGTGTACGCCGATTATCTGAATGGCCAGTTGGCGGCGGTCAATCTTGACACCAAACAGCGCATCAACTTGGATACCCTGTACCCGGCCCCGGGTGAGGCGTACTCGCTGCACGTCAGCGGGCAGGCGTTTGCTAAGCCCGGCTGGGCGGTGATCTCCACCTACGGGGATAATGCGAACTATAATACGACCTGGCCAGCGCCGGAATTGCGGCCGCAGTACCGCAAGGTGTGGCTGGTGGAATTGAAGCCCGGCGGCCGCAAGCTGAACGTGGCTCACGTCCGTTCGGATGAGAGCAAGGTCAGCGGTGATGATGCTTACTTCCTGGAGCCGCATGCCAGTGCGTCCCGCGATCTCAGCTGCATCATTTACGCCAGCAACTTTGGTGGGCGCGATGTGGAAAGTTATGTGGTGGAGGTGCCAGCGAACTTCGCCAACTAGCAACTGATACGACCTGACTTACTCGATACCTGATACCAACGGTGTGCCGTCTGAAAAGATGACACACCGTTTAGTATTATTTCATTTAAGCAAGTAGCAATATTGCTTTGATCTGCGGTTTTAGTGCCGAAAGACCTAACCCTAATGGGTGGAAAAATTTTATATTTTTTGGCGGTAATTCAGATTATTTAGAGATTAGCGGTAGGAGAAAATGAATGCTTTTATGATCAATAATTTATCTTTCGGTTGATAGGCGGGCATTTTTAGCATTCTTTACGACGACTAAAGTACCCCTCATTCGGACATGATGGGAACGCTGTTTTTCTGCTTCTGGGCACTGCTTAAGTGCTGAATATGCTGACGATAGTAGTTAGCAAATTGTTATTTAGCGGATGGTATTTGTTATTGTTTTGCAATATTTATATCAAAGGGTGCCGTGAGCTGGTGAAATCTTTTTCATGCTGGCGTAATGATGCGAAGCTCTGTGAGAAAAATAAATATCAGACTTAGCCTTTCTCTGGGTGTATCAGTGCTGCGTAAGCGACCATTTTAGGGTACTGTACCCCCGTTATTCACCCCCTATTTACATTCTTTTTAAATTTGATAGCGTCAGCATCAGTTTCAAATATTCATTTTTCTTTTCATTTTTGCAGGAATGCTTTATGAAAGAATCTTCATCTTCCCAGGAACTATTTATGAATAAAAAATTTGCGCTGGCTTTGTCGGCCTCGTGCCTAGCAGCTGCTTCAGCAATCTTCCCAGTATCCGCATCCGCACAAGATTTGGGTGCCCTACAACAACTCTCCAGCTTGTCGGTCTCCCTGTTCGGCGGCCAAACTGTACAACCGGCGCAGCCCGGGAACCCGCCGGCGCCCAGCACCAGTTCTTCGGCAAGCTCGACCAGCTCCACCAGCGCCAGCCCGTCGACCAGCGCGGCGCCGTCGACAAGCGCAGAGCCCAGCCCGAACACACCGGTTTCCCCGCACCTCATCAACGACAAGAGTGACTACGCTGTGCAGGTCGCCGCGTTTGATAAATATCTGGACGGGCAGCCCGGGAAGCAGACTTTCAATGTGAGCAAGGCGACGGGCGATAATGCTTCCGGCTATTTGCTGGTGGCGGGGAATCAGTTCAACCGTATTGCTGCGGGGCAGGGGTATCAGCCCAGCGGCAAGGCTGCGACTGCCAATCTAGACAAGATCGTTCAGAAGCATAACTGCTCCGCTGATGATGTTGAGTGCGGCGCCAAGTTGGAGGCGGATATCGAAAAGAATTTCGCTAGCTTCAATGGTTTTGAAGAAAAGTCGGTGGCGCTGGCGGTAGCGAAGTACTACGGCTTCAAGGCCTAAGGCTGAACCATAACTGAATAGATATGACGTAATTCGTCAGATTTCGCCCCGTCGCCATTGGTTGGTGGCGGGGCGGTTTTATGTCGTCCTATTGTCATTTACGAATCTGTTATTTCTTGCCATTGTATCCTATAAATTAAAGGTTTATATTAGTTTTATTTTTGAAAAACCTCAGTAATCTTGTTATTCATGTTATTGGATGTATCTAGTGTTACTAATGTGACTACTTTTTGGCGGTTATGGCAGGAATTTCAAAAAAATTTCAACCTCTCATTTAAGCAGTTCAGCTATTAAAAACGGGGTGTGATATTACCCCATTATTCGTAATTAGACTGTCGCTTAACGAACTTTTCAGGCATTATCGAATACATGCAGCCCACAGAATTTGAACAACGAAAGCAAGAACTCCGCCGTCTACTAGAGGAACAAGAACGACTCTTTGAAGCAGAAAAACAACGCATCGAAAAAGAGTTTGAGATGAAAACCAAAAAGTTGGAGCAAAGCCACCAGCAAATCGAGGTACTGCAACAAACCATCACCGAAGCCCAAGAGCGTGGCGAACCCATTGAGGTTGTTTTAGCAGAAAAGCCCGAACCCATTGCGTTGCCGGAAGAATTCGTGGAACTCAATGAGGTCCTGACAATCCGCACCGCTAGCTAGCATCACACGGCCAGTCATGCTGTGCTTAAGCCAGTGCCCAAACCGGTGCCACGTTAGTTCAGTGCGCCCGAACGCCGCCCCAGGATCCGAGTCAGCTGTATGCGTTTAGCCAGCCCCCGCGGGCGGCGAATCTTCCGGGCAATCCATTCACCCAACACCACCCCAGCCGACAGCGCCATGGCCGTCGCAATGGCAATGGCAATGTTGCCCAAACCCACCGTTAATTGGTGGTGCAACATGCCATACATGCCCCGGTAGATGGCCAAACCCGGCAAGAGGGGTGTTACTCCCGCGATCGCCACAATCAACGGCGGCACCTCATACCGGCGGGCCAACAACCCACCAATGAGCCCAATCAGGGTGGCAGTCAACGCCGCAGCAGTCACCCCATCAATCACCGTGGGCAGCAGGAAATAATAAAACACACTTGACCCCACCAGCGCCGTCATGGCAGACACCCCCACGGAAAGCCAATCGGCATAACACGCCCGCGCATACGCCGCCGAGGCGATCGCCCCGCCCAGAATCCGAATCGTAGAACTGGCGAAATTCGGGGTGGCGATGGTTTCCATCGGCGGCAACGGCATGCGCAGCGCAGCAGATAGTTCAATGCCGATCGCCACCCCAGCAACCACTCCGCCCGTGAGCAGCATGGTGTCAAAAAACCGGGCATTGCCCGTGACCGGCGCAAAAGTCACACCATTCTGGATGGCCTGCACCAGCGTCAAGCCCGCCAACATGGACACGATGGAGGTGGCGATCACCATGCTGGGCCGCAACAATAAACCCACCTGGACGCCGGCGTGATACACCACCGTGGCAAATAATGCCGCGAATAACCCACCTGCGACGTTCTGGAAAAACAGCGGCAATCCCCGCCGATGCAGCAACGCCCCTAGCCAAATCACCGTGGCGGACGCAATCGTGGAGGCCAACGCCACCAGCACATCCCCGCCCAACAGGATGGCAACCGCGCCGCCCAGAATCGCCCAACTCATGATCACCCCGTACAAACCCATGGACGGGGGAGCAGTGATGATCGAGTGCAGCCAGGCTTGGGCGTCGGCAAGCGAAGCCCGACCAGAGTGAATGTCCCAAATGAGTTTGTCAATCCGCCGCAGCCGCAAAAAGTCCTGCACCGGGGAGGGCATCACATGCACCACGGTGACGGGGTCCTGGCGCGAGTTCGCCACGTAGCTGAACAGGCGGATGCGGGTGTAGGTGAGGTCCACGTGGCAGTTGTAGAGGCCGTAGGCTTCGGTGATTGCGGTGACGTGTTTTTTTGCGTCGAAATTGGTGTTACCGGCGGCGATGAGCACTTGGCCGATGCCGGCGGCAACGTTGAGTACTGCGGATACTTGTTCGTGGTTGCTGAGATCCACGGTAGCCAACGGCGTGAGCGGTAAGTCCACTGCAATGTCAATGGTGGCGCGTGCACTGCTGTCTGCTTTTCGACGCTGAAAGATACCCATCAGCTTTGAGTATTCACCTTGGTGGGTTCTTTCACCACCACCAACACGATTGCACCTACTAATAAAATGAGACCGATGCCGAAAATTCCGGCGCGATCGCCGCCGAAGAGGGCGCTGAAGAGTGCGAAGGCAGCTGGTGCCATCCAGCTGACGGCGCGGCCGGTCGTGGCATACAGTCCGAACATTTGGCCTTCGTACCCGGACGGTGCCATGCGGGACAGGAAGGTGCGGGAGGAGGATTGTGCGGGACCAACAAAGAGCGTGAGGATGAGGCCGTAGATCCAGAAATTGGTGGGCCCAGAAACGAAGTACAGGATGAAGCACATGGCCACCATGGAGACGAGGGAAATCATGATGACGGGTTTAGGACCGAAGATGTCGTCGAAGTAGCCACAGACGACGGCACCTAGGGCGGAGATGAGGTTGGCGGCAACGCCGAAGATGAGCACATCCCCGGAGTTGAGGCCGTACACAGAGACGGCGAGGATGGCACCGAAGGTGAAGACACCGGCGAGGCCGTCACGGAAGATAGCCGAAGAGATGAGGAAATAGACGGTGGAGCGGTCTTTGTCCCAGAGGTGTTTGAGGGTGCGGATGAGTTCTTTGTAGGACTCCTTAAAACCATCCGAACTGATATTCGGATTTGGGGGGACTTCGGGAACGCGGAACATTACGGGCAAACCAAAGCCCAAGAACCAGGCGGCAGACATGACAGCCACCAAACGCACGTTGAGGCCGCCAGCGGTCGGGATATTCAGCATCCCACCGTCACCATCAATAAAACCAAAATAGCAGATGAGTAGGAGGAAAATGCCGCCAAAATACCCCAAGGCCCAGCCAAAACCACTCACCCGACCCACATTCTTTTCCGTAGATACTTGGTTGAGCATGGCGAAGTAACTGACCTCACTCAGCTCGTATGTTATCGAACCTATGGCAAGAATGATGATGCCGAGCCAAAAATACATGGAGGCATCATTACGGATGAAAAACAGCGACAGCATGATAACTACGGTGATGAGCGTCCATATACGAACACTTCGGCGTCTAGTGCCACGGGCGTCGGAACGCTGCCCAATTACCGGAGCCAGAAGAGCAATGAAGACGCCAGCCACCCCAATGGCGATGGCCAGCCACGTGGTGGGAGTGATGTGAGAATCAATGGTTTTTCCCACTGAGTCGGTGAGATACACTGAAAATACGAAGGTGATGAGCACCGCGTTAAAAGCGGCCGAACCTAAATCCCACAAACTCCACATGATCACTGTGGTTTTATCTGTGCGCTGCGCGGCCACTAATTCCGTTTGGTTAGTTGTCATGAAAGACACTTTAATGCGTGCGCTAAAGATTGTCGTCTAGGAGTGTGAGAGCTTGCTCAGTTAGCTGCTGCCGCTGCGCCTGCGACAGGGCAAAACCATTAATATGATCATGCACCCACAGGCCATCGGCGATGACTTGCAGCAGGTACAGCGGGGTTTCATCCGGCGACACACTCCACCGCGCCAGCACATCAAGCCACGGTTGCATGGCGTCTTGGTCGATGGCCTCCAAGGTCATGCGCAGATCCGCCAGGCTAGCGGACTGGGACATCACCAAAAAACTGGCACGAATCCGATCCCGATCGCTCACCTCGTGCGCCGCCCCGCCGGCCAACTCCACCATTTTTGCCTCCAGCTGGGCTGCTAAATACTGGTGCAATTCGAGCAGCAAGGCGCGCCGGGACGGGAAGTAGTAGATGAGCCCGGATTTGCTCAACCCGGAGGCTTCCGCCAGAGATTCGTAGGTTAGTGCTGGTAGTCCTTGCTTTTCGACGATCTCAATCGCCGAGCGCAGGACGTGATCTTTTTTACTCGTGCGCATACTCTGTCTTCTTTGGATTTCCCTGCAATAACCAGGCGGTCAGCCCACTGATAATGATGGTGATGATCGTGACCACGGTGATCACCAACATGAAACTGTGGTCAAACGCGGCGTAGGCGGCGTCGAAAAGCTGCGGATCCGCAAACCCCGCTTCAAAGCTATCCGCAACCTGCGACGGCGCAAACCACGAATAGAACAATTGTAGTAGGGATGCCAGAATGGCGACCGATAATAAGGTGCCAAATTCATAGGACACTTCCTCCACCGCGGAAGCCATGCCGGAGCGATGCGCCGGGGCGGAACCGATGATGGCGGTGGAGGACACGGACATGACCAAGCCCGTGCCGGCACCGGTGACGATGATGCTGGCCACGAAAATCCAGAGGCTGTCGCTGCGGATGGCCCAGATGCACAGCAGGCCGCCAATCGCCATGACCGTGAAACCACCGGAAATCAAGGGGCGGAAGCCGACTTTGTCCAGGTTCATGCCGCCGTACACGGAAGCGGGGATGGCGAAGATCGCGCCGCCAGCCACCAGCAGGCCGGCTTGCAGCGGGCTAAAGCCTTCGCCCAGTTGGAAGCGTTGGGTGGTGAGCAGTTCCGTGCCGGCGAGAACGAACATGGCGAAGCCGGCTGCCAGAACGCCGGCGGTGAAAATCCGGTTTGTGAACACATCAAGGGTGAGAAGGGGCTCGGTTAAGATGCGTTGCCGCCACCAGAACAGGCCGCCGCCGATGAGCATGGCGGCAGCGGCACCAACCATGAGCAGCAGATTGATGGGGGAGTGTGTCACTTCTTTGATCAGCATGACCAGGCCCATCATGGCGATCATGGCGAAGAGGGACGAGAGGAAATCCCAATGTCGGCTCGGGTCGGCGATGTTGGGCGGCGCGATGGCCAGCGTGCCGCCCAGGGCGATGATAACCACGAGCGCGTTGATGAGGAAGACGGAACCCCACCAGAAGTGTTCGAGTAACAAGCCGCCGATGATGGGCCCAGAGGCGGCACCCAGCGCGGCCGTGGCACCCCACAACCCAATGGCGGTGTTGCGTTCCTTGGTGTCGGTGAAGGTGGTTCTGATCAGCGATAAGGTGGCCGGCATCATGGTGGCGGCGCCGACGCCGAAGAGGCCGCGGGCGAAGATGAGTACTTCCGGGTTGGGGGCGAACGTGGCCACGAAGGACGCAACACCAAAGATGGCCAGGCCAATTTCGAACATGCGGCGGTGGCCGATTTTATCCCCCAAGGTGCCGGTGCCGAGCAGCAGGCCGGCCAGGATGAGGGGATACATGTTGATGATCCACAGGTTTTCCAAGCTGGTGGTGTGCAGATTGGCTTTCAGGGTGGGCAGGGCGTTGAACAGGATGGAGTTGTCCACGCCGATCATGAACAGCCCCAGCGAGATGACGCCGAGGAAAATCCACCGCTTGTTGTCGGTTCTTTGGGTTGTGTCTACTTCCATAACCCATAACTATACCGAACGTACGTTACAGTTACAAAGCTTCGTGTGGGCGCGGCGCCGGGGCGTCGACAAGCTCACAGGCTATGAGTAGCCAAAACCCAGCAGGCTTGCAGCCATGTGACGTTAGATGAACCAAAGTGCAGATTTGCGTGCTTTAAGGAACAATAAACCCTATGACAGAAAACTCCACCAAAGTGCTTGTCGTCGACGATGAGCCCAATATTGTCGAATTGCTCACGGTCAGCCTGAAATTCCAAGGCTTCGAAGTGGCTACTGCCACGTCCGGTTTCCAAGCCCTAGAAGTAGCGCCGGAATTTAAACCAGATGCCTTCATCCTGGACGTCATGATGCCCGGCATGGACGGTTTCGAACTGCTGCCCAAGCTGCGGGACCAAGGCTTTGAAGGCCCCGTGCTGTTCCTCACCGCCAAGGACGCCGTGGAACATCGAATCCACGGGCTGACCATCGGCGCCGATGATTACGTGACTAAGCCGTTCTCGCTGGAAGAAGTGATCACCCGGCTGCGGGTTATTTTGCGACGCGGGGCCCAGGTGGTGGACGAAGTCGATGACACCAATGTGCTCACGTACGACGATTTGGTGCTTAACGACGACACCCACGAAGTAACCAAAGGTGGGGAAGTGGTGGAATTATCCCCCACCGAATTCAACTTACTGCGTTACCTCATGCTCAATGCAGAAGTGGTGCTGTCTAAAGCCAAAATCCTCGATAATGTCTGGCACTATGACTTCGGAGGTGATGGCAACGTGGTGGAATCCTACATCTCTTATCTGCGCCGCAAAATTGATATCGGTGATGTGCCGTTGATCCACACTGTGCGCGGTGTGGGCTATGTGCTGCGGAAACCACGCGCCTAAGTGAGAAAGTAGTAGTCATTGTGACCCAAGAACTCCAGGACACACCCCCCACCACCTCAGCGAAGAAAACCAAAACCGGGGTCACCCACGTCCCACGGGAAAACCGGATGGGGATACCCCTGCGTGTTGCCTTGCTGTTCGTGACCGTCATGGTGGCTGCCACCGGGTTGTTCGCCAGCGCCGTTGCTGTCCAACAGATCATGTATGAAGTAGCGTATTCCCGCGTCGATGATGATCTCAACATGGGCCTGCAAACCTGGGCCCGTAATGATCAGCTGTACCAGTACAATGAAGAATCCGTCAATATACTCCCTTCGGATTTCTTCGCCTACCGGTTTTATAAGAACGGCGCCTACCGTTCCCACAACGGCTATAACGACGTGGCACTTCCCGATATGCGGCAAGTCAACCTCAATGGCCAAGCCCACACCGTGAAGTCCCAGGATGGGCAATCTGACTGGCGGGTCAAAGCCGGTACTTTCGGCGATTCCATCATCATCGTCGGTAAGAAAGTGAAAAACGAACAGATACTGCTCAACCGCCTTGTCAATGGGCAGTTACGCATCGGTTTGACCGTGCTTGTTCTTATTGGCGTGTTAGGCTACTTCATCATTCGCCGCACCCTGCGGCCCTTGCGGGTGGTGGAAGAAACCGCAAAGAGCATCACCAATGGGGATTTGGATCGCCGCGCTCCCGTGTTGCCCGAAAACACCGAAGTGGGTGCCCTATCGCGATCCATGAATGTGATGCTGGAGCAACTACAAGCCTCCATTGTGGAACTGCAATCCAAGGAAACCCAGATGCGCCGATTCCTCGGCGACGCCTCCCACGAACTACGCACCCCCCTGACCAGTGTGAAGGGGTATGCCGAGCTGTATCGTTCCGGCGCTACCGATAACGCCAAAATGGTGATTGAGAAAATCGAAGAAGAAGCTGGCCGCATGAGCCTGCTGGTCGAAGACCTCTTGAGCCTCACCCGCAGCGAGGAAGCCCGCTTCGAAGAAGCCCCCGTGGACATGCTGGGCTTGAGCCTCTCCGTGGTCAGTTCTCTCAGCGCCGCCTACCCGGAACGCACCATTGAGGTTGATGCCAAGGCAGAAGAAATGCCTATGGTCTTAGGTGATACCGCTCGTCTGCACCAAGTGCTGACCAACCTCATCGTCAACGCCCTGAAGCATGGCGGTGAAGAAGCTAGCGTGAAGGTAAGCATTGACACCGACAGCAGCAACGTCATCGTAGAGGTAACAGACAACGGTGTGGGTTTGAGCGAATCAGACTTACCACACATATTCGAACGCTTCTACCGAGCGGATACCTCCCGAACCCGCGCCACGGGTGGTTCTGGGCTGGGTCTTGCCATCGTCAAAACCATCGTGGAAGCACACCGAGGTGCCATCACCGTTAAGAGTACCTTGGGCGAAGGCACCACCTTCCGCATCAGCTTGCCGAAACTCAGCCAGTAGGGGTGACGCGAATGGATGCGTCGACAAGCGTATGCACAAAGATGGTTACGCCAACTCCGCTTTGATCGCTGCTGCGGCGGCATCCATCTTTTCCGGATCGGTGTCATTCATGCCGATAGCTTGACTGAAGTCATATTCTGACATCTTGCTGGTCGGGAACACATGGATATGCGCATGTGGCACATCAAAGCCCGCAATGATGTAGCCCGCTCGCGGTGCATCAAAAATCTTGATCACAGCCTGGCCCACTCGTTGAGCCACTGCATTGAGCTTCGCCCATAATTCCGGCGAGAGATCCGTCCACTTATCTACTTCTTGCACCGGCACCACCAGGGTGTGTCCGTACGTCAGTGGCTCGATGGTGAGAAACGCCACAACTTCATCATCTCGGTACACAAACCGGCCAGGAAGCTCGCCATTGATAATTTTGCTAAAAATACTTGCCATGCTTTTCTAGCTTAGCGGTACTGGTTACTGGTGTTGGTTAGCAGCATCGTTACAATAATGAACCATGCGCATTCTAGTAATCGGTTCGGGCGCCCGCGAACATGCCCTGGTTTTGAGTCTATTTCATGATCCAGCAGTCACTGACATCCACGTTGCCCCCGGCAATGTCGGCATGAAACCCCTGGCCACTGTGCACAGCGACGTCACCGAAGTCGGCGATCCCGCAGCCATGCTGGCACTGACAACAGAAATCAACCCCAACTTAGTCGTCATCGGGCCGGAAATTCCCTTGGTCGCTGGTGTCGCCGATGAATTGCGTGCCCACGGCTTCGCTGTATTCGGTCCTAACAAGGATGCTGCACAAATCGAAGGCTCCAAAGCATTCGCCAAAGACGTCATGGCCGCCGCTGGCGTGAACACCGCTCGTAGCGAGGAAGTAACCGACATCGCAGACATTGACGCAGCCCTCGACCGTTTCGGCCCGCATTACGTGGTCAAGGACGACGGCCTTGCCGGCGGCAAAGGCGTAGTGGTTACCGACGATCGTGCCGCCGCCCGCACCCACGCCGAAGCTGTTCTCGCCGCAGGCAATTCAGTGCTGCTGGAATCCTTCCTCAGCGGCCCCGAAATCTCACTGTTTTGCCTTGTCGACGGCGAAACCGTAGTGCCACTCCTACCCGCCCAAGACCACAAACGCTTAGGCGACAATGACACCGGCCCCAATACCGGCGGCATGGGTGCCTACTGCCCACTGCCCTGGCTGCCAGAAGATGGCGTACAACGCATCGTCGACGAAGTATGCGTGCCAGTAGCTAAAGAACTGGTCAAGCGCGGTTGTTCCTACTCTGGTTTACTGTATGCCGGCCTGGCATGGGGCGAAGACGGCCCCGCCGTGGTGGAATTCAACTGCCGTTTCGGCGATCCCGAAACCCAAGCAGTATTGGCATTACTGAGAACCCCTCTTAGCCAAGTACTCCACGCTGTCGCCTCCGGTACTTTGGCAGAAGCACCGGAATTGGAATGGCACAATGAATTTGCGGTAACAGTTGTGCTAGCCGCAGCGGGCTATCCCGATGCACCGCGCGTGGGCGATATGATCAAGGGCGCCACTGACAATAATGCCGTGCGCCATGCGGGCACTGCACGCAACGCCGATGGTGACTTAGTATCAGCGGGCGGCCGCGTCCTCAACGTCATTGGCACAGGTGCTACGTTGGTGGATGCTCGGGATGCCGCGTACTTGGCACTCAGTGAAATCTCCCTAGCCGGCGGTCAATATCGAACAGATATTGCACTGTCCGCAGTGTAGGGAAGCATCTCAATTTAGGCTGTTCTTACCATGACCGCTCGACTGATTCGGGCGGTTTTTTATTTTGTTTTCTTTTCGACTCACCACAATATATTCATTTTTGTTGATGATTTGGTGTTAGGATTTTTCCGGAGGAGAACGATTTGCAAATATTTTAAAATACAAATAATAAACTAAGAACGTTTTCAGTTTTCAACCCGTACGGGGTGAGCTGAAAATGCCCCCATTAATTCTAAAAATATTCTCATTTTTCTTGATTTACGCAGGCAAAAGCGTTTATATCGAATGGTAAAACTTTAATGGGGGCAGCTTAACTGCTAATTAAGGAAGTCTCGGGTTGTTGTTGACGTTAATACGCCTTGTTAGACTTTTTCCGAATGATTTACTCAAGTAAAAAACTCGTGTTTTTGCTTGAAAACAGGGAAGGAATTGCATATGTACAAACCTGTATCTATGCGGAAGGTAGCAACTGCGCTGGTCGCTAGTGTTGCTGTCTTCTTCAGTGGTTTGGTGGCAACGCCAGCATACGCACAAACCGCTGACATCAAAATCACTGATGTCAAAGTCACAAATAGCTCTAAGGGTGCTGACGACACTCTGACTCAATGGGACAACGCAGTTTTCACCGCTAGTTGGGAAGCACCAAATGGTGTTAAGTCTGGTGAAAAATTCACGGTTGTTTACCCAGAGGGTTTCTCCGTCTACGCTTCGCAAGAGTTCGACTTGATCGATACCGCCAATAACTCTGGCGGCAAATGCCAGGTTTCCTCTAACGAGCGTACCATCGAGTGTGTTTTCAATAAGGAATTTGAAGGCCGCGACAACGTCAAAGGCACCTTGAAGACTGAGGCTCAAGCCAACCAGGCCCGCGAGTCCCGCGAAGTTGAGGTAAGCCTCAACAACAGCGTCAAGATCAAGACCAACCTACCAGGCAGTGGCCCCGGAGTCATTGGCTCCCAGAACCGCCTGCCCAAGGACCTGTCCAAGTACGGTTGGTACCTGCTCGACGGCAAGACCGCCTACTGGATCATCAACGTTCCTGGCAAAGAACTCGCCGAGAGCAACCAAGCCACTGTTCATGTGGAAGACCAACTCTCTGGTTACGGCCACCAGTACAAGCAGTGCAAGGTGGATTTCCGGGAATACGCTGCTAAAGACAGCGGCGACAACTACAGTGTGGAAAACGAAATCGCCGACCACGACGATCTCGTGAAGAACCTCAAGTGCGACGGCACCAAGATTAGCTTCGACCTGCAGCGCCCTGACGCTGGTTGGAAGGCCGACAGCTACTACCGTGCCAACTACCGTTCCGAAACCTCGGACGGCGCCATCGCACCAGTTGATCAAAAGACCAACAACAAGGCCACCTTCGCAGGCAAAGAAATCAGCGCCTCCATCTCCCGTAAGCAATACAGCTCCGGCACCATTGAAGGTGTGAAGCGGCACTCCTTCGAAGTGAAGAAGACTGTGACTGATCAAACCCCAACCACCAAGCTCCCTGCTGACACCAAGTTCACTATCCAAGCGGATTACCAACTGAACGGCAAGCAGGAAAGTGAAAAGATTGAGGTTGGCCTAGACGGCACCCCAGTCGCAGGCAAGAAAGAACTGCCCGTTGGCACCCAGGTCACCTTGTCCGAAATCAACCTGCCCAGCATCAACGGCGTCACCTGGGGCGACCCACAGTTCGCCGCTGCTGCCGGTGAAGAAAGCAACGTCAAGGTTGCCGCTGATGGCAAGTCTGCAGTCGTGACCATCAAGAACGGCGGCAACGTCGGCGTGGTTGTCACCAACAAGGTCACCACCGTGACCCCGCCACCACCAAGCAACGGCGACACCCCCGACAAGGGCGGCAGCAACGGTGGTAGCAACGGCGAAACCGGCTCCCTTGGTGAAGCTGGCTCCGGTTCCCTCGGCGAATCCGGCTCCTCCGGCGGCCTGCTCGCTGCACTCCTCGGCGGCTCCTCCCTGCTGGGCGGTTCCTCTGGCTCCTCCGGTTCTTCCGGCGGCGCAGCTGCAAGCAAGAGCGGCGAAGCTGGCTCTGGCTCCGCATCCGGCTCCTTGGGCGGCGCTAACCAGAGCGGTGAAAACGGTTCTGGTTCCGCTGCAGGTTCCCTCGGTGAAAACGGCTCTGCTTCCGGTTCCCTGGGCGGTGCAAACCGCAGCGGTGAGAAGGGCTCCGGCGCAGGCTCCTTGGGCGGTGCAAACCAGAGCGGTGAAAACGGCTCCTTGGGCGGTTCTTTGGGTGGCTCCCTCGGTGGCTCCTCCCTGCTGAACGGCTCTTCGCAGAATTCTTCCCTGGGTAAGTGGGGATTCCTGCTGCTGCTGGTTCCAGTGATTGCCGGTGCCCTGGCACTGCTGGCTGGCGCCATCCCCGGCGTGGCATCCCCCTTCCAAGCTCCTCGTGAACAACAGCCTCAGGGGCAACAACCCCAAGGCCAAGATCACGACACCTTGAACCAGTCCCCCAAGAACGCTGGTCCTAAGGACCAAGCTTTGGACCAGGGCGCACCTAACCAAGGTAAGAACCTCGGCGAGAAGTAAGAACGAGTAAGTTCGTACCTTTTACATAAGCGATAACCCCCGCTGGCAGAAATGCCACGGGGGTTTTAGCATGAATACCATGAGCTTCATCAGTCAGCGCAGCGCCGCCGTACCACCCTTTCGAGTCATGCAAATCCTCGGTGCCGCACAAAAACGCGATGATGCGCTCCTGCTCTGCGTGGGGCAACCAGCCACCAGCGCACCCCAACCCGTGATCGCCAATGCACACCGCTGGCTAGATCACCACAACCTGGGCTACACCGCCACCTTGGGCATCCCCGAACTGCGCCAAAAAATTGCCGACTACCACCACGCCGACCCCAAAAACGTCGTCATCACCACCGGTTCATCCGGCGCATTCGTCGCCCTCTTCCTTACCATCCTGGACCACGGCGACACCATCGCCATGACCCGGCCCGGCTATCCCGCATACCGCAACGCACTCACCGCCCTTGGGGCGAGCATCATCGACGTACCCTGCGGTCCGGAAACCCGCTTCCAGCCCACCGTTGAGAAACTGGCAGCCATCAAACCCCGCGCCGTCATCGTTACCAGCCCGGATAATCCCACCGGCACCATCATCGACCCTGAGGAATTGGAACGCATCGCCCACTGGTGCGAATCGAACAATTGTTTGCTTATTTCCGATGAAATCTACCACGGCATCACCTACGGGCGGCCCTGCGTTTCCGCACGGCAATTCTCCGACCAAGCCGTAGCAGTAGGCAGCCTTTCGAAATACTTTTCTATGACCGGCTGGCGGTTGGGCTGGCTCATCGTACCAGACTATTTAGTCGAACCACTAGAAAACCTAGAAGCCAATCTGGCGCTGTGCCCACCCGCCATTTCCCAGTATGCTGCCCTGGAAGCCTTCACCCCGGAATCCATCGCCGAATTGCAAACCCACGTGGACCGCTACGCACAAGCCCGGGACGTTCTGTTATCTGAACTGTCGCACATGGGCTTCACTAACTTCGCGCCACCGGACGGCGGTTTTTACCTTTACATTGACATTTCGCATCTCACGGATGATTCCGAACAATGGTGCGCACAACTCTTGGCGGATACCGGTGTTGCTATCGCGTCGGGGGTGGACTTCGACCCAGTGGATGGGCACAAATACATTCGAATTAGCTTCTGCGTTGCCTTGGAGACTATTCAGGAGGCGTGCGCCCGTCTTGCACAATGGCTAGGGCAGCAGCAACGATAGCGCTGTCCAACCAATCGGGCAGTTCCCGGCCGATATAGGGGCGAACCAAAAGGTACGGGCACAGGCGTGTGGCAAGCAGCATGCGTTCGAGCAATTCCGGCGTGTCAGTACCGTAGATTTCTCGCGTGAACTGGCGGGTTTGGTCATTAATGGCGTCGTTGATGTGCAGCACTTCGTCGCGCAGGTCGGCCGGTGCGGTGTGCGCCAATGTTGATTGTCGGTAGAGCGTCATGGCGCTGGCCTCCAGGGGATGCTCCCGGCAGTACTGGGGGATATGCCGCACGGCGTCCGCCACATTATCGGCTGCCAGAAGCCCCACGTGAAACCGCTTGATGGCGCGAATCCATAGCCGGATGAGCAGGTATTCCCGGGAGGGGAAGCGGTGATAAATGGACCCGGTGGGGGCGCCCACCGCTGCGGCAATGTGGCTGATGGTTGTGGCATGCCCATGCTTTGCGACGGCCTGAGCTGCCCCATCCAAAATCATGTCTTCAGTAAAGCGAACCGGTCTTGCCATGGTTCATAAGCGTAGCTAGCCTGGGGCACATGAGTTCTAGAAACCATATTCTATTACGGGTGGGGGGGCGTGGGGCGCCTTCCTCGTTACCATCCCGTCAATGATCTGGAGCATTGCCATGCTCAGCGGCGTCAACACCGGCTTCGCCGAAGCCAACATGTACCGCAATAACACCGGCGGCATCGCATACGTCATCCTGCTGGAAGCCATCCAACTAACCGCTGCCCTGCTGTGGGTCGATAAGAACCTGCCGCAGAAATTCCAGCGATTCCCGCTCATCATCGGCGGCATCGATAACCTGCTGCTTTATCTCATCCTGGGGCGCATCGTCATCGTCCTCATCCAATACCTCTTGGGCGCGAACGTTTGGACGCCCATGGCCGCCATGAATGGTGCACAAAAATTCTGGCTTTCGGTGGTGTACCTTCCGTTTCTCACCTGGCCGATTTTCCTCACCATCGCATTAATTGGCTATTGGCTGCGTCGACAAGCAAAAGCATGAAATAATAACCAGCGTGAAGAAAAAGATCGCCAACGTCCTCGCCAACCGCTACGCATCCGCCGACCTCACTGAGCTGTGGAGCGCCGAAGCCAAAATCATCATGGAACGCCAACTCTGGATTGCCGTGATGAAAGCACAACGAGATTTAGGCGTTGACATCCCGGCGGGAGCCATCACGGCATACGAAAATGTGATCGACAATGTCAATTTGGAATCCATCGCCGACCGGGAGCAAATCACCCGCCACGATGTGAAAGCCCGCATTGAAGAGTTCAACGCCCTCGCCGGCCACGAGCACGTACACAAGGGCATGACGTCCCGCGACCTCACGGAAAACGTTGAGCAGCTGCAGGTCTACCGTTCCCTAGAACTGGTTCGCACCAAGGCGATCACCGTGGCCCTGCGCATCACCGAGCGCGCCGCCGAGTACCAAGCCCTGGTCATGGCCGGTCGCTCCCATAACGTGGCCGCCCAAGCCACCACCCTGGGTAAACGCTTCGCCTCAGCGGCAGAAGAAATATTGCTCGCAATCGAACGTGTAGAGAACCTACTCAGCCGCTACCCACTGCGCGGCATCAAAGGCCCCATGGGCACCGCCCAGGACATGCTGGACCTCATGGGTGGCGACGAAGCCAAACTCGCCGAACTGGAATCCCGCATCGCCGATCACCTCGGATTCACTCGGGTGTTCGATTCGGTTGGGCAGGTGTATCCGCGGTCGCTCGACTTCGACGCTGTTTCCGCACTCGTGCAGTTGGGGGCCGGCCCGTCGTCGCTCGCGCACACCATCCGCCTCATGGCTGGCAACGAAACCGTCACCGAAGGCTTCAAGCCCGGCCAGGTCGGTTCGTCGGCCATGCCGCACAAGATGAACGCCCGCAGCTGCGAACGGGTGGGCGGTTTGCAGGTGATTCTGCGCGGCTATCTCACCATGGTGGCGGACCTGTCCGGCCAGCAGTGGAACGAAGGCGACGTGTTCTGCTCAGTGATCCGGCGGGTCGCGCTGCCGGATGCCTTCTTTGCTCTCGACGGCATGTTCGAAACCTTCCTCACCGTGCTGGCGGAATTCGGAGCCTTCCCCGCTATGATTGACCGGGAATTGGAACGGTACTTGCCGTTCCTCGCCACCACGCGCATCCTCATGGCTGCTGTGCGCGCCGGGGTGGGCCGCGAAACCGCCCACAAAGTGATTAAGGAAAACGCCGTGGCGGTGGCGCTCAACATGCGGGAAAACGGTGGGGAACAGGACCTGCTGGACCGCCTGGCTGCCGACGAGCGGTTGCCGCTGACCAAGCAGCAGCTGGACGACGCCCTCGCGGATCGGCATGCCTTCATTGGGGCGGCGGAGTCGCAAACCCAGCGGGTCATTGACCGGGTGGCGGAGTTGGCTGCGCAGCACCCAGCGGCGGCAACGTACGTGCCAGGCGAAATTTTATAGCGGAAAACTAGCGAGAAACTAGCGGGAAGCTAGTGGAAAGCTAAGGGGTGGCTGGTGCATTTCCCTCGGCCATGGTTTGCGGGACATCACCGCCACCACTTGGGGGTATGGGCGCTTAAAAATTGGCTTAACCGCACTTAGTTGCCAAATTGTGATATATGATCGTGGCAGTGTCGGGTCTGCGTTAAAGCCCCAGGAAAAACCCCAGGCAGCTCCCAGGCAGCCCCCGGGAAAACCGCCACAATCCTAAAATTTTGCAAGAAAAACCGCAGAAAGTTTTCCTTGTTTTACAGCTCAAATTTCCCTGAAAGTGTGAACTAGTAGGCACTGGTCGTGTTTGGCTACCACTGGGAAACAGATAGGTCTACACTCATTCCTTATGCGTCCTGAACTTTCCCAGTACAATCACGTCTCCGCAGGAAAAGTGCGTGAGATTTACGAGATTGACGAAGACACGTTGCTGATGGTGGTCTCTGACCGCATTTCGGCATATGATCACATCCTGGACCCCGAAATTCCCGACAAGGGGCGCGTACTCACAGCCATGAGTATGTACTTCTTTGACCATATTGACTTCCCGAACCACCTCGCCGGTGGCATTGATGATGAGCGCATCCCCGAAGAAGTATTGGGGCGGGCAATGGTCTGTAAAAAACTGAAAATGCTGCCCTTCGAATGCGTGGTACGCGGCTACCTCACGGGTTCTGGTTATAAGGAATACCTACAATCCGGCACGGTGTGCGGCATTGAACTTCCCGCCGGCCTCACCGAAGCATCCAAGCTACCCGAACCTATTTTCACCCCAGCCACGAAGGCCGAAATTGGGGAGCATGACGAGAATGTGAGCTTCGACCGGGTCGTCGAAAAGCTCGGCGAACAACGCGCCGCTGAACTGCGCGACGCCAGCCTCAAAATCTACAGCCAGGCGGCGAAACTAGCCGAAGAAAAAGGCATCATTCTCGCCGATACCAAATTTGAGTTCGGTCTTGATGCGGACGGTAACCTTGTGCTCGCGGATGAGGTTCTCACCCCGGATTCTTCCAGGTATTGGCCGCTTGACGGCTATGAACCCGGCAAAGTTCAACCCAGCTTCGATAAACAATACGTGCGCAACTGGCTCACCAGCCCGAAATCCGGGTGGCATGTGGAATCCGATGCCACCCCACCGCCATTGCCGGGCTCCGTGGTGGAGGCCACCCGTGAACGCTACGTGGAAGCATTCGAACGTATTACCGGTAAGAAATTTTCCCGGTGGATTGGTTGCTGCGTCTAATCCCCACCATCGCATGTACCATCGGAGTTCATGACAGTTAACAAACCGGTTGCCCCGGTGCATCCTATAACTCGCAGCCACCATGACATTACCTTTATTGATAATTATGAGTGGCTGCGGGATAAGGAATCCGCCGAAACCATCGCGTATCTGGAAGCAGAAAACGCCTACACCGCCCAAGAAACCGCGCACCTGAAGCAACTGGAAGATAATATTTTCCAGGAAATCAAATCCCGCATTAAAGAAACCGACATGTCCGTGCCCACGCGCTCGGGCGATTACTGGTATTACGGGCGCATGGAAGAGGGCAAATCCTACGGCATTTCCGCCCGCGTGCCCGTCATTGAAGACTGGGTGCCACCCGTGGTTTCCGAGACCGGGGCCCTGCCGGATGAACAAATCCTGCTGGACATGAACGAGTTGGCAGAGGGCCACGATTTCTTCTCCGTGGGCGCCTCCACCGTTACGGATTCCGGCCGGTTCCTGGCGTACTCCACCGACACCGTGGGGCACGAACGCTTCATCCTGCGGGTCAAAGATCTCGACACCGGCGAACTCCTCGACGATGTAATAGAAGATGTGTTCTATGGCGCAACTTGGGCGGGGGAGGAATACCTGTTCTATCTCCGGGTGGATGATGCCTGGCGTTCCGATTCCGTGTGGCGGCACAAGATCGGCACCCCCGCCACCGAAGACGTGCGGGTGTTCTACGAGGAAGACGAACGTTTTAACGTCGGGATCGGCACCTCCCGCAGCAAAAAATACTTGGTCATCGAATCCGGCTCGAAGCTCACTTCCGAAAGCTGGATCCTTGAACTCGACAATCCCACCGGCGACTTCCGGCTCGTCCGGGAACGCGAACAAGATATCGAATATTCACTCACACACGCCATCATTGACGGCAAGGATGCCTGGCTGGTCACGCACAACGCCCACGGCCCCAACTTCGAATTGGGGCTTCTGTGGGGCACCGAAACCCTCACCAACTTCGATGACCTCCGCGTCCTGATGCCGCACCGCGACACCGTGCGCATCGAAGGCGTCGACGCCTACCGCGATCACCTCGTCATTGGGTACCGCCGCGACGCCATCAGCCGAGTCGCCATCATGCAGCTTATCGACGGCTCCCTCACTGACTTCACCGAACTCGAATTCGATGAGGAACTCTATAACCTCGACGTCATCGGCAACCCCGAATGGGATGCCCCGGTGCTCCGCATGGCATACACCTCATTCGTCACACCCAGCCGCATCTACGACTACACCGTGGCCACCGGCGAGCAGCTCCTCCTCAAGGAACAAGAGGTCCTCGGCGGCTACAACGCCGCCGATTATGTTGCCGAGCGCGTGTGGGTTACCGCCGCCGACGGCGTGAACATTCCGGTCTCCCTCGTGCACCGCGCCGACCTCGATCTCAGCCAACCCAACCCCACCCTGCTGTACGGCTACGGCTCCTACGAAATCTCCATTGATCCAGGTTTCTCCGTGGCCCGCCTGTCCCTGCTCGACCGGGGCATGATCTTCGCCTTCGCCCATGTCCGCGGCGGTGGTGAAATGGGCCGCGGCTGGTACGACACCGGCAAGATGCTGCACAAACGCAACACCTTCACCGACTTCATCGCCGTGGCCGATCACCTCATTGAGCACAAGACCACCACGCCGGAACAACTCGTGGCCCTCGGCGGCTCCGCCGGTGGCCTCCTCATGGGCGCCGTCGCCAACTTGGGCGGCGATCGCTTCAAAGCCATCGAAGCCAACGTGCCCTTCGTCGACCCCCTGACCTCCATGCTCATGCCGGAGCTTCCCCTGACCGTGCCGGAATGGGATGAATGGGGCAACCCCTTGGCAGACAAAGAAGTCTACGAGTACATGGCTAGCTACGCCCCGTACGAAAACATTGAGGCCAAAACCTACCCCAACATCTTGGCCCTCACCAGCATCAATGACACCCGCGTCCTCTACGTCGAACCAGCTAAATGGATCGCCCAACTCCGAGTTGTGGCCACCGGCGGCGAGTTCCTCCTCAAAACCGAAATGGCCGCCGGCCACGGCGGCGTATCCGGCCGCTACGAAAGCTGGCGCCAGACCGCCTTCGAATACGCCTGGCTCATCAACCAAGCAACAGGGAAAACCGAATGACTAACTTCCACGACATCCCCGTAACTCTCACCGACGACACCCACACCACCTTGGCCGACTGGGCCGGACACGTGCTGCTCATCGCCGCCCCCGCGTCGACAAGCAAGCACAGCGACACCTTGGCCGAGCTCTTTCACGACTACGCCGCCCGTGGCTTCTTTGTTATCGGCACCGGAACCACCACGGATACCCCCTTCTCGCTGCTGCAGGAAGCCCCCGACCTGTGGGATTTCCTTGGTGTGGGCGAACTTTTCGTGGTCGCACCAGACGGCGAAGTTCTGGGCCGCTTTGGCGCTGATACCGAACCAGATGACCTGGTCATCACCGATCTGATTGAGGCGCATCTGCCTATTTAGGTTGCATGTAGCACATACGGGTAAGCTGTTGGCGTGACAATCCAACCCACATGTGAGGAGCTTCAAACGTGGCCCGTGTTGTAGTGAATGTGATGCCTAAGGCGGAGATTCTGGATCCCCAAGGGCAAGCTGTGGTTCGTGCCCTTGGGCGCATCGGCGTCGAAGGCGTAACCGATGTCCGCCAAGGCAAACGCTTCGAAATCGAGGTGGGCGACGACGTAACCCAAGAGCAAGTCGAAAAAATGGCCGAAGTGCTCTTGGCCAACACCGTCATCGAAGATTTCGAAGTAATGTTCGAGGCGAAGTAATGAGCGCAAAAATCGGAGTTATTACGTTCCCCGGCACGCTTGACGATGTTGACGCCGCCCGCGCCGCCCGCCGAGCCGGCGCCGAAGTAACCAGCTTGTGGCACGCCGATGCCGACCTCAAAGGGGTCGACGCGGTGGTTATCCCAGGCGGTTTTTCTTATGGCGACTACCTGCGCAGCGGCGCCATTTCTGCCCTCGCCCCCGTCATGCAAGCCGTCATTGACGCCGTCAAGCACGGCATGCCCGTCCTCGGCATCTGCAACGGCTTCCAAATCCTCAACGAAGCCAAACTGCTGCCCGGCGTCTTGACCCGCAACCAAGGCCTCCACTTCCGCTGCGTGGATACGTACCTGACGGTGGAAAACAACACCACGGCCTGGACCAACACCCTGGCAGCAGGCCAAAACATCTACATCCCCGCCAAGCACGGGGAGGGCCGCTTCCAAGCCAACGCGGACACCATCAACATGCTGGAAAGCGAAGGCCGCGTGGTCTTCCGCTACACCGACAACTACAACGGCTCCGTCAACGCCATCGCCGGCATCACCAACGAAACCGGCCGGGTCGTGGGCCTCATGCCCCACCCCGAACACGCTATCGACCTGCTCACTGGCCCCTCCACGGACGGCCTAGAGCTATTCCTATCCGCTGTCGGCACCATCGCTGCGTAGAAAGGCCTGCGACATTGACTACCTTTAACGACACTGTGGAAGCAGCCCAAGCCCAACCTGACCTGGAACAACCCTACGCATCCCTGGGCTTGAAAGACGACGAATACGCCCACATCAAAGAAATCTTGGGGCGCCGCCCCACCGATGCGGAACTCGCCATGTACTCCGTCATGTGGTCCGAACACTGCTCATACAAATCTTCGAAAGTGCACCTGCGGTACTTCGGTGAAACCACCACCCCGGAAATGAACGAGAAAATCCTCGCTGGCATCGGCGAAAACGCCGGCGTGGTGGACATCGGCGGCGGCAACGCCGTCACCTTCCGGGTGGAATCCCACAACCACCCCTCCTACGTGGAGCCACACCAGGGCGCGGCCACCGGCGTGGGTGGCATTGTGCGCGACATCATGGCCATGGGGGCCCGCCCTATCGCGGTGATGGATCAGCTGCGCTTCGGTCCTGCTGACACCCCGGATACCTCCCGGGTGCTGCCCGGCGTGGTGGATGGCATCTCCCACTACGGCAACAGCCTCGGCCTGCCCAACATCGGCGGCGAAACCGTGTTCGACGAATCCTATGCCGGTAACCCCCTGGTCAACGCCCTGTGTGTGGGCACCCTCAAAGTGGAAGACCTGAAACTCGCCTTCGCCTCCGGGCTGGGCAACAAGGTGATGCTCTTCGGCTCCCGCACCGGCCTAGATGGCATTGGCGGCGTATCCGTGCTGGCCTCAGACACCTTCGAAGAAGGGGCCGAACGCAAACTGCCCGCCGTGCAGGTGGGCGACCCCTTCGCCGAAAAGGTGCTCATTGAATGCTGCCTCGACCTGTACCACGCCGGGGTGGTCGTGGGTATTCAGGACTTGGGCGGCGCTGGTTTGGCTTGCGCTACCTCGGAGTTGGCGGCTGCTGGTGATGGCGGCATGGAGATTAACCTGGATGCGGTGCCGCTGCGGGC
Organism: Corynebacterium sp.; assembly: GCA_030527885.1. GTDB lineage: Bacteria > Actinomycetota > Actinomycetes > Mycobacteriales > Mycobacteriaceae > Corynebacterium. The sequence continues at coordinate 80,793 of JAUMZY010000004.1, read as the reverse complement.
AGAGAACATGCTGGCCGCTGAGATCCTCTCGTCAGAGTCGCAGGAGCGCATGTGTGCGATTGTGCGCCCGGAGGATGTGGCGCGGTTCAAGGAGATTTGTGCCCACTGGGATGTGACGTGTGCAGAGATCGGTGAGGTCACCGATGGTAAGCACCTGTTAATCCGCCATCGCGGGGAGCTCGTGGTGGATGCCCCAGCGCACACCATTGCGCATGAGGGCCCGGTGTATGAGCGGCCGTGGGCGCGCCCGGAGTGGCAGGATGAACTGCAGCAATTTGGTGGGGTGGAAAAGCCCACGGATCCGGCTGCGATCAAGGATGCGCTGGTTACCATGGTTGGTTCCCCGGCGTTGTGTTCGCGGGAGTTTATCACTGAGCAGTATGACCGCTATGTGCTGGGCAACACGGTGCAGGCGAAGAACGCGGATGCAGGTGTGCTGCGCATTGATGAGGAGACCTACCGGGGGGTGGCGGTGTCGGCGGATGCGTCGGGCCGGTACACCAAGTTGGATCCGAACACGGGTGCGAGGTTGGCGCTGGCTGAGGCGTACCGCAACGTAGCGGTGACGGGGGCGCGGCCGGTGGCTGTGACCAACTGCCTGAACTTTGGGTCCCCTGAGGATCCGGCGGTGATGTGGCAGTTCCGGGAAGCGGTGCATGGCTTGGCTGATGGCGCAAAGGAGCTGGTTATTCCGGTTTCTGGCGGTAACGTTTCCTTCTATAACCAGACTGGCACGGAGGCTATTTTGCCCACGCCGGTGGTGGGTGTATTGGGTGTTATTGATGATGTGCGCCAGAGCATTGGCAATCAACTGGGTACGGTCGACGGCCCAGAGGAACTGTACTTGTTGGGACAGACGTTCGATGAGTTTGGTGGCTCGATTTGGCAGCAGGTTTCGGGTGCTGGCTTGAGTGGGTTGCCGCCGAAGATCGATCTGTCCAACGAGGAAAAACTCATGGAGTTCTTCCAGATGCCGGGGTTGGTGACGGCCGCACATGATCTGTCTGAGGGCGGTCTGGGACAGGCTGTCGCGGAGTGGGCGATTCAGTCCGGCAAGGGCCTGGATTTGGATGTGTCCGGCGTGTTCGAGGATGCGTTTACGGCGTTGTTCTCGGAGTCGGCGTCCCGCGCGGTTGTGGCCACGCAGGATGGCGCTGCGGTGGTGCAGCGGGCGCAGGATTTGGGCATTCCGGTGGTAAAGATTGGCGTGACCACTGATGATGGCCAGCTGCGGGTGCAGGGCCAGTTTGCGGTGCCGGTTGCGGAGTTGGCGCAGGCGTGGACGCAGACACTGCCGCAGCTGTTTAGCCATGCGGTGGGTGCTAATTCCGTCGTCTAAGCTTTTCGACGCCCGACGTGGTGCCAAAAAGCCGCTATCACAGTACTGTGATAGCGGCTTTTGATGTGCTGGTGTTAGGCTGCTGCGTCTGGCAGGAGCCCGTTGAAGGTGTCTTGTTCGTCGCGGTACCAGCGGCGAATCTTGAGTTCTTTGGGTCCATCCAAGATGAGGTCGAATCCGACTTCGGTGGGGTCTACCTTTTCGTCGTCAATGGCGCAGTAGGCGGCCCATTCGAGGTTAACCAGTGCGTCGCGGATCCAGTTGCTTACTAATTCGTAGGAGCTCACGAGGAGGTGGTCGTCGAGGGCGGCCGCTTGGTCGATGGCTACTTGGCTAGCTAGTTTGGTGCCGTTGATGGCGAAGCGGAAGGGGAGGCAGTGCACGCCTTCGTATTTGTGGGCGTAGAAGCCGTCTTCGCTTTCTAGTTGGGCGTGGTTGAAAATGACCCAGTCGTCGGCTTGTACGGGGTCTGGTAGCTTAAAGCCGCAGAAGTCGGATAGTGCCCGGGTGAGGGTGTCTACGAGCGATGCATCAGTTTTCATAAAATTGATAAGTGTCATTATTGGTTATCTCCCTAAGATGATAGTGCACGTTGTAACTTTATCGGCACCAAGTTTAACGTGCTTTGTGGTTTTAGTCCTGCTAAAATCTTAAACACAGCAGCACATAAATCGAGGCAGCAACGACCAAAAGCGGGGAGTTAAATTCAAGCTGGGAGAAAACTCGGGAAAACTATAAAAAAATATTTCTAAGAAAATATTGAGTTAAATCATAAATTAAAATAAAAATTTCCCGACCAATAGTTACCGAAAATTGGAAAAAGTAGTAATTTTCCAGCGAGAACATTGCTTAAGTAAAGTTATGTGACTATCGTGGTTATTGTTCCTTCTGTGCCTTATGGTTGTGGTGAGATAGTATTGAAGACAGTGGCCAATGTTCTTAAATTTTTCCCAAATTGATGTGCATCGGCGTGTCGATCAGGCGGGTTACCATCTGATCACCAATCGGTAACAGCTTCATTACTTGAAAAACCTCACGTTACCAGGAAAATATGGTTGAAATCACTACTATCTTTCTGGGATAACAACCGTGACCACCACCAAAATTACATTGGTGCGTATTCTTGAACCTAAGTCTTAGAGGAGAATCTACATACAACAAGATCAACCCTAAGATCACAAACCACATACCGCAACATGAGCTTGGCAGCGCATTTCTTTGGGGAAGGAGAAGTGCGCTGTCATTTTATTTCCCCGGCAGCTCCCCAGTTATCTCCCCAGTCCCGCCACCTGACTACACTAGATAACAAAAACACAACAAAACCCAGCCTACCAGGAAATATGACCGTAAAAAATGTCCCCAACCTCATCGCGCACACCCGCTACTACTACGACCGCGGCCCCAGACCTATCACCCGCGGCTGGTTCCACCACATAGTAGCCTGGCTCGCCGTCATCGCCGGCACCATCCTCAGCACCTACAGCTACCTCAAACTCCCAGGCACCCAAGCCACCGGCGTCCTCATCTACACCGTCGGCGTTGTCCTCCCCTTCGGCGTCTCCGCCGCCTACCACCGTGGCCCCTGGAAATCCCTCACCACCATCACCTGGTTGTAACGCGCCGACCACGCCACCATAGCCATCTTCATCGCCGTCACCTACACCCCCGTCTGCCTCATCGCCCTCCCCAACAAACCCTGGATGTTCATCAGCGCCTGGATCGGCGCAGCCATCGCCGTCTTCCTCAACCTCGTATGGATCAACCACCCCAGCTGGATCGACGTCGTCGTCTACTGCGCCCTCGGCTGGCTCATCATCCCCCACCTCCCACACCTCTGGCACGCCGCCGGCCCCACCATCGTATGGTTCCTCTTCGCCGGTGGCGTCATCTACTCCCTCGGCGCCATCGTCTACGCCGCCCAATGGCCCGGCAAAACCGCAAAAATCCTCGGCTACCACGAACACTTCCATGCCGCCACCCTCCACATCATCGCCATCTGGATCCTGGTCGTGGGAGCGTCGACAAGCTAAAACCTACGCACGCGAAATCAACGGCTGCGGCGAATACACCGCCCGCAACTCCCGCAAAATATTCGCATGCTCAGCCAACCGCACATCCTCCGGCGTCTTCGGCTCAAACTGTCGCGCCGGCAACGGATGCCCATCAATATCCACCCCAATATACGAAACCGTCGCATGAATCGCCGTACGCAACTCCTCCCGACCACCCCGCGGCGCCCCCGAACGCACATGAATAGACATCTGCATACTTCGCGCATCTGTTCGCATCATCCGCGCATCCACCTCAATTAAATCCCCAATCTGAATCGGCCGATAAAACCGCACCCCGCCCGCATACACCGCAACCGTATGCTCCCCAGACCACTCCATAGTGCACGCAGCCCCCGCCTCATCAATCCACTCCATGGCCGTCCCACCATGCACCTTACCGCCCCAGTTAATATCAGTCGGCTTCGCCAAAAACCGCGTCACCAGCCGCGGCGCATCCGACGGACCATCATACGTCTGCTTCTCCATCTCCGCCTCAATCGCCTTACGCAACTCAATCCGTGACTCAGCAGCCCGCCACACCCGATGCTCCTCCGCAGACTCCGGAACAAACTTCGGCACCGGCGTCGCCTTAGTCGTCTTCGGATCCTTCGCCACAAAAATCACCAAACAATCGCACGCACGTGTGAACACCCCCTCCCGCGGATCCGCCGACAACACCTCATTCACAATATGCATCGAACTCCGCCCCGTCATAGCAATCCGGGACCGCACCTCCACCATATGGCCCGACGGAATCGGCCGCGTGAAATGTATATGACCCACATACGCCGTCACACAATACGTACCCGACCACTGCACCGCACACGCATACGCAGCCTTGTCAATCCACTCCAACACCCGGCCGCCACCAACACCATGGCTACCCGCCATGAGAATATCCGTCGGCGCGGCCAAAAACCGCAAAGTTACTTCCGGCGACGGAGTGGGACGCGCCGTGTCAGATGAAGCCGGATCAGATGATAGAGACGACAGAGACGATACAACTGCATGCGTAGGCTCAGAAGACATGCTAAAACCATACTAAACTTGCTTTTTGCTTGTCATTTTGGCATGAAACCAGCGTGACCTGCACTTCTACGCCCCAACCCCAACCACGTCCACCGCAAGCCACCCCGCCAAACCGCACCCACCGAAAGGCAACCCCGGCATGTCTAAAAAGATCGACACCCAAGCCCTCCGCGCCGCCGTGGCGGCAGTATGGGAATGGGTACAAACCGACCCCGACACCCCCAGCGTTCCCAGACCCAGCCGCCAAGAATTAGCCCAAGCTGTACGACTGAGCGTGCAGTATTTAGAACAGATAGCGCCGGGACACGCGGTGGAGGTGCGCGTGCCCCCATTTGCAGCGGTGCAGTGCATTGATGGGCCGCGGCACACACGAGGAACCCCACCGAATGTGGTGGAAATGGACGTGCACACTTGGTTGCAGGTTGCAACGGGGGTGGCGGAGTTTTTGGACCACCCGCGCATTAGTTGTTCCGGCACCCGCGCCCAAGAAGTAGCAGGTTGGCTGCCTATTTTGCGGTTTTCGTGAGTTGCGGGTGGGCGGGGTATTGCCAGGAATTACCCCCGATGGTCTAGCATTATGTGCGTGACACACAACGAGGCACAAAATAAGCGGTCCTTGGCGATAACAGATTTAGATGATCATGGGGAGCAAGCGCCCCGCGAAGAGTGCGGTGTATTTGGTGTGTGGGCACCAGGCGAAGAAGTGTCGAAGTTAACGTACTTCGGCCTTTTTGCGTTACAACACCGCGGCCAAGAGGCAGCAGGTATTGCTGTGGGTGACGGTCAGCAAGTAGTGGTGTACAAGGATTTGGGGTTGGTCTCGCAGATTTTCGACGAGCAAACCTTGGAATCCCTGCGCGGGGATGTGGCAGTGGGGCACACCCGCTATTCCACAGCTGGTGGCGTCACGTGGGAAAACTCCCAACCGATGTTCCGGGTAGCACCCAATGGAACCGATGTGGCATTGGCACACAATGGCAACCTCATTAATTATCTAGAATTATTGGATGAGGCCCATGATTTGCAGCTGGTGCAAAAACAAAACCACCCGTCCGACTCCGATGTGATGACCGCCCTGCTGGCGCATCAAATCCACGACGATTATGGCCTATACGCCTCGATGCGCAGCTTGCTGCCGCGAATTAAGGGCGCGTTCTGCCTCACCATCACTGATGGGCATACCTTGTTTGCTGCCCGCGACCCGGAAGGGGTGCGGCCGCTGTGCTTGGGCCGGTTGGATAACGGCTGGGTTGTGGCTTCAGAAACCTGTGCTCTGGATATTGTGGGTGCCTCGTTCGTGCGGGAAATCGAACCGGGGGAAATGGTTTCTATTGATGAGGGTGGTATCCGCTCGGAGTTCTTCGCGCCCACGCAGCGAAAGGGCTGCGTATTTGAGTATGTGTACTTGGCGCGGCCGGATTCGAATATTCGCGGCCGGAGCGTCAACGAGTCCCGTTTGGAAATTGGCCGGCGATTAGCCAAAGAATATCCGGCTGATGGGGATTTGGTCATTCCCGTGCCGGAATCCGGGGTGCCGGCGGCTGTGGGTTATGCCCAGGCTTCCGGCATTCCGTTTGGGCAGGGCCTGGTGAAGAACGCCTACGTGGGGCGAACGTTCATCCAGCCTTCGGATACGCTGCGGCAATTGGGCATCCGCCTGAAGCTGAACCCCTTGCGGGAGGTGCTTCAGGGTAAGCGCCTGGTTGTGGTGGATGATTCCATTGTGCGGGGTAATACGCAGCGGGCGTTGATTCGCATGCTGCGGGAGGCCGGCGCGGCGGAAGTGCATGTGCGCATTGCTTCGCCACCGGTGAAGTGGCCGTGCTTCTACGGCATTGACTTCGCCAGCCCGGGTGAGCTCATAGCTAACGCCGTGACCGGCGATAATGAAGCAGAGATGGTGCAGAGCGTGTGCACTGCGATTGGTGCAGACTCGTTGGGGTTTGTGTCCACGGAGGCCATGGTGGCGGCGACGAATCAGCCGCGTAGTGAATTGTGTTGTGCGTGCTTTGATGGCGCGTATCCCTTGGGGCTGCCTGCGGGTAATCCCAATGCTGAACTGGTGTCGGCATTGCAACGCGGTTCCTGCGGTAGCATTGATTAGCTGCTGTTTTTGCCTACTCTTTCTAGAAAAGGATAATAATGACCGATTCCGAACAGTCGGATGAAACTATCTCCTACGCCGCTGCCGGAGTGGATATCGAAGCCGGCGACCGGGCTGTAGAGCTCTTTGCCCCCCTGGCTAAAAAGGCCACCCGCCCAGAGGTGCGCGGTGGTTTGGGTGGCTTTGCGGGCCTCTTCGTGCTGGGCAAGTACCGGCAACCGTTGTTGGCTGCGGGTTCCGATGGTGTGGGCACCAAATTGGCCATCGCCCAGGCCATGAATAAGCACAACACCATTGGCATTGACTTGGTGGCCATGTGCGTGGATGACCTGGTGGTGTGCGGGGCAGAGCCGTTGTTCTTGCAGGACTACATCGCCATCGGCAAGGTGGTTCCGGAACACGTGGCTGATATTGTTTCGGGCATTGCGGAGGGCTGCATTCAAGCCGGTTGTGCGCTCTTGGGTGGCGAAACTGCCGAACACCCAGGCGTCATGGAGCCGGGAGAGTACGATGTGTCGGCCACTGCGGTGGGGGTCGTTGAGGCCGATGAGCTGCTGGGGCCTGATCGGGTGCGCAAAGATGACGTGGTGATCGCCATGGCTTCTTCGGGTCTGCATTCGAATGGGTATTCGCTTGCCCGCCACGTGCTGTTAGACAAAGCCGGCTTGCTTCTCGACGGCTACGTCGAGGACCTGGACCGCACGTTGGGCGATGAACTGCTCGAACCCACCCGTATTTACGCTAAAGATTGCTTGGCGCTTGCCGACGAATGCGAAGTGCACACTTTCTGCCATGTCACTGGCGGCGGCCTGGCCGGTAATCTGGCGCGTGTGATTCCGGATGGCCTGGTGGCGGAGTTGTCGCGTGCCACTTGGACGCCCGGCCCGATTTTCCGGCTGATTCAAAACGTGGGCAAAGTGCCGCAGGCAGAGATGGAAAAAACCTTCAACATGGGGGTGGGCATGGTTGCGGTCGTGGCTCCGGAGGACCGGGATCGTGCGTTGGCCATGCTGACCGCCCGCCACATTCAGGCGTGGGAGGTGGGCACCATCGTTGGTGCTCCTGAGGGCAGCACTGAGGCTGTGCGGTTGACGGGGGACCACCCGGGCTACTGAGAAATCAGGCAAACAAAACCGATGAAGCACAGACCATCCCCACTAGGGGGCGGTGCTTCATCGGTGGAAAGTAAATAGCTGTTAGTGGCTACTTGGCGGTGGAAGAGTCATCGACTTCTTCTTCCGCCTCAATCCAGTCTGCATATTGGGAGTATGCATCTTCATACTCGTCATACTCGTCATCGTGGTGGGATTCTGCGGCACGACTTGGGGCTTTGCCCGCAAGTTCACGCTGCAATGAATCAAGATCCATGTTCGGAGTGTTGTACTTCAGCTGGCGTGCAACCTTGGTCTGCTTTGCCTTCGCGCGACCGCGACCCATGGTTATGACCCCCTTGGTACTAAGCGGAACATTCTTAGGGAATTAGCGAATGCTCCGTGGGCTTTCAAAATCATCACAGTATGTTTCCTGTATGACACAATAGCGTGTATTACATAATTTTGCTGCAACATGGCCCTGACCATGAAAAATAATCACCAAAATCCCAGCATTGCGAAAAAACCGGTCCCCCTTTTATGAGGGGGAATTCATCAACAATGTGTGCCAGGTTAGTCCAAACCCTTCAGCCGGTTGATGGCTGCCCGGCCGGCCTGTGATTGCTCTTCGGCCGGGATGGAATCCTGATCCACCAGCACAGCTGATTCACCCGCTAACAGGGATTGTGAGCTCAAGGCTGTCCGCTTGACCAGCGCCAACGCAATGGGCCCATACTCATGATCGTGCACCACAGTACCTACACGTCCCACGGTGCGCCCCTTGTTCGTGATGGGGGTGCCGGGGGTGGGCAGGATGGGGGTGGAACCATCCAAATGCAACATCACCAATAATCGCGGTGCGCGACCAAGATTTTCGACGCGCGCCACAGTCTCCTGCCCCCGGTAGCAGCCCTTTTCTAGGTGTACTGCGGCGATGCGCTCCCCACGGTTGATGAGGCCAGGCACTTCGTGCGGAATGGACTTCTCATCCAAGTCGAGGTCTTTCTCGGGGATGCCGGCCCGCACTCGTTCGGCGGTGTAGGCCATGAGGCCGGTGGGGGCGGCGCCTTGGTTGATGAGGTCGGTGGCGGCGTCGATAAGCTGAGCGCGCGGTATAACGAAATCTTGCCGCTGGTAGGGGCCGAAGGGCAGCTGCCTGGCCACTATGGTCGCGGGCGGGGCGGTGACGTCGGTGCCAATCACGCTGAGCATCCCCACGTCTGGCTGGTCAAACTCCACTTTGGACCAGAACACCATTTTTTGGAAATAATCTAAAAGCGTGGCGGCATCCGCGGCCGGTAAGTCGATATAAAATTCCGCACCAGTTTTCGTCATGTCTGCTTGGTGCAGGATTCGCCCCTGGCCGTCGAGATTCAACGCGCTGGCACTAAACCCATCGGGGACGTCGTCGAGTTTCTGAGACAGCAAATTATGGAGGAATGTGGGCGCATCGGCGCCGGTGACGTGCAGTACTGTGCGGTGGGAGCGGTCTACTAATGCGCCGGTGGCGAAATTGCGTTGCTCAGTGAGGGGGTTGCCATAATGCCAAGCTACCCCCATAAAGGGGGGTAGGCCGTTGTCGGATACCGCAGGTGCAGCATCTGGTACTAATTCCAGTAGGGGGGAGTGGTAGGCAAAATCCGGATTTTCTACTTTATTGGTCACAGATTCGATCGTAGCGCGTCAAAGTCTGGTTAATCACGGACCACTACAGGCATAATCAGTCCTATGAGTTCCACTGGTTTGACTTCTGCTACTGCGTCGAGCGGTGCCGTATCCGCACCCACGCCCACGCGAAAGTACCCACCCATCATCTACGCAGTCGAACCTTTTGGCGGTTCAGTCCGTGATCATAATCCCAATTTACCCTTGGTTTTCTGCGACGATGCCGCGGTCACCCGGGGCGATGGTGTGTTCGAAACATTGTTGTTGCGGGGCGGCAGAGTATGCAATGTAGAACGCCACGTGGAACGATTCTTAGCCTCCGCCGACCTACTCGACCTACCCCCAATCAACATTGACGGCTGGCTCAAAGCCACCACCATGGCATTGAACGAATGGCAAGCCCGCACCGACGAAGACGCCACCTGCACCTGGGTCTACACCCGCGGCCGCGAATCCACCGGCATCCCCAGCGCCTGGCTCACCGTCAAACAAATACCCGCCACCACAGTGCAGCAACGCACCACCGGCGTCGCCGTCATGACCAGCCCCCGCGGCTACCACATTGACACCCAACCAGCACCCGGCATGGATGCCACGAGCGCCACCGCCCCCTGGCTGGTGGTGGGCGCCAAAACACTAAGCTACGCGGCCAACATGGCGGCTCTGCGCTGGGCCCGCGCCCACGACTTCGACGACGTCATCTACATCGACGGCGACACCGTCCTAGAAGGCGCCACCTCCACAGTCATCACGGTGCGCGGCAAGAAACTACGCACCCCTATCGCCGGCGGCGACGTACTCTCCGGCACCACACAGGCCGCATTATTCGAACACGCAACTGCCCAAGGCTGGCGCTGCAAACAAAAGCACTTGCTTATCGACGACCTCTACCGGGCCGATAGCGTATGGCTCGTCAGCTCCGTGCGCATCGCCGCCCGTGTAACACGCATCAATGACCAAGAACTCCCGGTGCCCGATAACGAGGCAGAAATCCGGGAGCTCATTGCGGCAGCACTCGGCTAACCAATCACTCGGGACAATTCGGCGGACATGCGGGGCCGCAGTTCACCATCAACGGCACGTTCATCAACCCAACCCAAATTGTTGTTGGGCATCAGGCCGTACAGGCGTTTGCCCGAGCCCAGATTTTCCGGCCCGGTGGACGTGACCAACGTGGAGGCGGATTCTATTTCCCAGGCGCGTTCCTTGATGGGCTGGCCGTAGAAGATTTCCACCGCACCCGTGGAATGCGCGAGAACCACCTCAATTTCATCTTTGGCATTGATGCGCCAGAAGCCGGTTTCGCGGTGATCCAGACCAACCTGGTTGCCTTCGTCGTCAAGCTTCCAAATGCGGGAGGAATACGTGAGGTAGTTTTCGCCATCGTGGGCGAAGATTACTTGCTGCCCAAACGCGGTGGGTTTTGCCTCCGGATCCGTGTGGTCGAGTGCTTGGCCAGTACCACGCCATACCCCCACCAGAGGCAGCAAGGCGAGTAACCCATCGTGTAGGCTGGGGCCCTCCCGCAGATTAGCGGTGTCATCAGGAATGGGGAGATCACCCAGGCCCGGAATGTTGCGGTGTGCGGTTTCTTTCCACTGTTCTGCTGCGCGGTTGACGGCGTCGCTGCCGCCTAATGAAATGTTGGGGTTATCACTCATAGTCTTTTACCCTAGCAAACTCAAATCAGATAAAGCGCTATGGTGGTGTGTGTGCGATTGCTGCTCATCATGAATCCAAAATCAACAACCCAATCCCCAGGGTTATTCCGGCACATCATTCCGCTCTTGCGCACAGTGCCAGACGTACAACTACGAACACAATTCACGCATTATCCAGGGCATGCGAGTGAATTAAGCCGGGGATTGAGCCGGGCTGATTACGACGTGGTGATTGCCGTCGGCGGTGACGGCACAGTCAATGAGGTCATCAACGGGCTGCTGGGGCCAGCATCCGTGAATCCCACCCGTAGAGATGTGCCAACGCTTGCAGTGATCCCCACCGGATCCGCCAACGTGTTCGTGCGGGCGTTGGGCTTACCCTCAGAACCAGTACAGGCGACGGAAGCCCTAGTGCATGTGCTGCGCCACGGGCTGAAACGCACCATCGACATGGGCGTGTGGCGGGACAAATGGTTTGCCGTGAACGCTGGTTTCGGGTTGGACGCCGAGGTTATTGTCAACATGGATAAAGCACGCCGCCGCGGTTTTTCCGCCACACCACTGCGGTACCTGCGGGTCACACTCCAAGCGTGGCTGCGGTCGCGGCGATACCCACCCACGATTAACGTGTGGGCGAAGGACGGCAATGGGGCAACAAAATCCGCCCGAAATTTACCCATTTGCATGGTGAGCAACACGAATCCGTGGACATTTTTAGGGCCACTGCCAGTCGTGACGAATCCGCGTAATTCATTCGACGTGGGGTTAGGCATCTTCGGGGTGCGGCAATTAGAAGGCGTGGCCGGCGCATTAACAGTGCTGCAAATGCTGGGTGCGAACATGATTTCCCCCATTGCGAGATGGTTAGCGGCCCGCACATTTGTGTTTGACGACGCGATGGAAGTGCAGATTGATTGTGGCACCAAGCAGCGGTTTCAGGTGGATGGGGAGTATGTGGGTGAATTCACCTCGGTGACGCTGGGCGTGGTACCGGAAGCCATCGAAGTGTACGCCCCGCAGGAAAAGATCCCCACAACTCCGTTATCGTGGATCCGGCTGGGGTTGAGCTTCTTCGATATTCGCTTGTAATTACTCTTCTCTATTGGCAGAAGCATCCGCACTAGCAGAAGTGTCCGCATCATCCGCAACAGGCGCCAAATCATCCATGGTCACAACCACATTCCGCTGCTGCGATTCAAAATACACAGTGCCACCATCAGCCACCACATAACTAGCCTGCTTCGACAACGGCAGGGTAGTGGTATCCAACTCCCACCGGAACGCCCGGAAAATATCTTCCTCCGTCAAATCAGCCCCCTGTACCTCAGTGAGGCGACTGCGATCAATAACCTTAAACGGCGCAAGCAGGAACATCTTCCCCTTGAGCCGCAACTCAGCCAACACCGTCACCGGGCCAGTGAAACCAGGCGGAGTACCAGTCAACTGCACCTCAGCAGCAGTACTACCAGCCGGGGAAATATCATACGGATTAGAAATATCCAGATCATTAATCCCCAACGGCCGCCCCAACGAAACCGCATCAAAGCTCACACCACGACTAATCAACGCCGCCTTGGCACCAGCAACATCCCCCGCCAACAACCGATCACTAGTCAGCTCAACATCCGTGATGGTGGTTTGCGTACGCAACAACCCAAACGGCTTGACGTTCACATCAGTGATGCTCACATACATGCTGGGAACCACCCCAGTGACAAAATTAGCGGCAAACGGCATACCGCCGAAATATGCTTCAGGCGCAAACCCCAAACGGGAATGCTCTTCCACCCGCTGCGACAGCAGCTTCTCACTGCGCGCCGCAATTGCCGTATCAACGACCCATGCCACCATGAGCAACCCAAGTAGGGCAGCAACCACGGTGATAATCACAGACTTGCGGCGGTGCAGTTTCTTCACCCCTTAATAGTTACCGGAAAAATAAGCCAGAGGAGGAATCAGCAGGGCAGAATCAGGCGCTTTTTGTCCATTCCTCACTATGCTGAAAAATATGAGTTTTGCTGTTACCCGCCTGGATGCGCTTCCCACCACCGACCAACATGCCGCCATCAGCGCGGTCATTCACGCAGCCACCACCCACGACGGGGTGCCGCCACTATCGGAACAATTCCTGCGGGGACTACAAAAACCAGAAATGCAACATGTGCACTATGTGCTTTCCCACGCCGACACCATCGTCGGCCTAGCAGCATTCGACGGCAGCACAATAGAGCTGGTGGTCACCCCAGACGCCCGACGCCAGGGCGGCGGCACCGCACTAACCACCGCAGCAGGAAACTACCCAGTGTGGGCACACGGCGACCTCGACGTCGCACAAACTTTCGCTCAATATCAAGGGCGGGAACCACAACGAAAATTCTTAGTCATGTCCGTCAGCGGCCCAGCCCTTAACACCGCAGCCGACTACCACCTAGATGCCGGCCTGGAACTCCTCGACCTCCCCGCAGCTTATGCTCGCTTTTCGACGTCCAACGTTGACGAACAATGGCTTACTGCAAATAATCAAGCTTTTTCCTGGCACCCGGAACAAGGCGGCTGGGACCTAGACCGACTGCGGCAAGCCCGAAACACAGCGTGGTACCGGCTCGAGGATGTACTCACCCTGTGGGAAGGGGAGCAACTACTGGGCTTCCACTGGACTAAACGGCACGGGGACTTACGCGCCGGGGCGATGGGGGAAGTGTATGTGGTGGGATTGGCTGATGTGGGCCGGGGCCGGGGGTTGGGCGGCCCATTGGTGAGTGCCGGGTTGCAGCATCTGGTGGCGGAAGGGGCCTCGACGGTGTTTTTATACGTAGAGGAGGCTAATACTGCCGCGGTGCGGGCTTATGATCGCCTGGGATTTGTCCCGGTGGAACGGCATGTGTTGTATGGAAATGTCCATGAAACATCCTAAAATGAAGTGAGGCTTGGCTGAAGACGGGGGTATATTAAGCTCAGAACCTTTAAGTAAAATTAAGCTAATTTCCCCTGCTGATGCCATACCAATTGTAGTTATAGGGGGTAAAAGGCATGTGCACAGCGCCAAAGCCTCAGTTCTTCGTGGCCCTTTCTTTGGACTCATTCTGATAATCTACTAATGAAATGATATGAAGTGGAGCCTGTCTGGTATATCTTATTCTCATGTTTCTTATGGGAAAGTTATTGGGATGGTTCTTTACAACACGAAGGTAAGGAGAGTACTTGTGAGTAAAACCGTAGGTTTTAAAATTTACGCGTTTATAACCGCAGTGCTATTGGTCCTTACTGCTGGTTTTATTAACACTCCAGCAGCTTGGGCCACTGACAAGGTTGTCATTGACAACATTAAAATCACTGGTGATAAGCAGCTGCGTGTGTGGGACCGCACTACTGTGGAATGGAACTGGAGCGCACCCCAAGGCGTGACTGATGGTGAAACTTTCACCATTAAATTCCCCTCGGTCCTCAGGCTAGGTGATAGCCTCGGTATTGACCTCCAGGCTCAAGACGGCACCGTAGGTGGTACCTGTATTGCCCGAACCGCAACCAATAATGTCGTGTGTACTTTCAACGACAAGTTCGTCGGCAAGGACAACGTGCATGGCACAATTAACATCACCGCCGACGCAAAGGAACGCACCACCGAGGAACAGGTAAGCTTCGAAGTGAACGGCAGCACCACCCTGGTGCGGTTGCCTGGCCCCAACGGTGGCATCGAAGGCCCGAACGTTGGTGTGCCACAAGCCAATGCCAAAAACGGCTGGTTCTACGAAGACAATAAACATGCCCGGTGGCGCCTCATCCTGTTGGGTAAAGACCTGGCAAAGCTAGGCAACAGCCCCATTACCATCACCGATAGCCTTAGCCTGGTCGCAGGTCCGGTAAAGCACAAGTTCATTAGCAAAGATCTAATTGCTTCGGAATACGACAGCAGCCCGGGGCAGCTGGAAAATCCAGCCAGCGGCACGAACCTGAGCCTGAAGCAAACCATTGCTGCAGACGGCCAGTCACAGACCATTGTCATGAACGCGCCTGCGGGTGGTTGGAAAGCTGATCGCTTCTACTACTTGGCTTACACCTCTGTGCCAGAGAACGACCAGATCACCGCTATTGGCACCACTCTCAGCAATAAAGCAACCGTTGAAGGGGCAGCAATCAACCTGAACGCTACCCTGGTCCGCACCCAATCCGGCAGCGGCACCATCACCGGTGTGGAGCGCGGCACCTTCGAAATCAAGAAGGTGCACGACAAGGCCACCCAGCCCGCTGAACTCAAGGATGGCACCCCGTTCACCGTCACCGTCACCATCGACTCACCTAACGATGCGTTCGATAAGACCTACGACGTGCAGGTTCCCCTGAACGGTGCAGTCGTCAAGGGCGATGTTGCTCTGCCCGCTGGCACCAAAGTGAGCCTGAAGGAAAAGCTGCCCGCCAACGACGCGCAGTTCACCTACGGGGCACCGAAGTTCGCCGCCACCACTGCCGGCGACGCCGCAGTAACCATCAACGGCGACACCGCCAACATCACCATCGACCCGGCGCGTAACGTGGGCGTGACTCTCACCAACACCGTGACCGCCAAGCCGCAATTCGGCGCCGTGAAACTGGTGAAGAAGCTCATCTGGAAAGACACCGGCGTAGCCTTCACCGAGGATAACCCTGCTGCTAAGACTTTCCAGGTTGATTACACCTGTAGCATCAAGGGCACTGAGGTAAAGAAGGGCACCACCGCTGTTAAGGGCGATGGCGCTGAAGTGACCATCGCAGACTTGCCGATCGGCGCAGACTGCTCCTTCACGGAACAAACCCCAGCTCCTATCGCTGGTGTGAACTGGGTGGATCACCACTTCCATGTTCCTGGTGTGGGCTTCGTCAGCAAGACCAACCCCATCACCATTGATGCTGCTACCGTGCCGGTTGTCACCCTGACCAACAAGTACCGCAAGGCTGTTGGCCAGTTCAAGATCACCAAGGCCCTCAACGCCACTGGTGTTACCATTCCAGCGACCAAGAAGTTTAGCTTCAACTACACCTGCACCAAAGACGGCGCAGTTCTGCCGGAGCACAACAACAAGAAGCTGGAAGTAACCGGTGCCGGCAGCGTCACCTCGCCGAACATTCCGGTGGGTGCTAAATGTACCGTGACGGAAGACCTGGCAACCGCCGCCGTCGAGGGTGCAACCATGACTGCCGTGGTGGGCGACCCTGTGACTATTGCGGTCAATACGGTTCCGGTTGTGAACGTCACCAACACCTACATCAAGGATGAAGGCGCGTTCACCATCACCAAGAAGGTAGTTGACCCCGATAAGGTTGCCGCCGGCAAGACCTTCTCCTTCGCTTACGTTTGTACTGCCGCTGGTAAACCAGAAATCACGGGTGAACTCAAGGACATTGCCGCTGGCCAGTCCAAGACCAGCCCCAAGATTCCAGCTGGCTACGCTTGTAAGATCACCGAAACTGGTGCCAATGTTGCCGATGCGGACCTCAAGACCACCGGTCTGAATGACGTCACCATCGTCAAGAACGACACCAAGACCGTCGAAGTTGTGAATGAATACGCCGCCTGGAAGGGCGTCGTTAAGCTGGACAAAGCCCTAGCCGGCACCGGCAAGGACCTGCCAGCTGTGAAGAACCACGAATTCAGCGTTGCTTACACCTGCGTTAAGGGCGGCAAGACCACCAAGGAAGGCAAACTGACCGTCAAAGCTGGCGTGCCCGTTGAGGTCAAGGATGTGCCCGTGGGCTCCGAATGCTCCTTCGTGGAAGACAAAGCAAAGGTGAACATTGATGGCGTGATCTTCAACGAAGTTGATTCCACGACGACCGCCACCGCCACCGTGAGTGCTAAGGATGCTGTCGCTGCGGCTGCCCTGGTGAACTCCTACGACGAGCTGGGCGCAGTGGCCGTAACCAAGGCCGTGAAGGGCACCGCCGCTGGTTCCTCGGACTCCGCCAAGGAATACACCATCATCGCTGAATGGACCCAGAACGGCAAGACCGAATCCAAGGAATTCAAAGTCAAGTCCGGTGAAACCTTCACCGACCTGCCTAAGCTGCCCGTGGGCACCAAGATCAACCTGAAGGAAAAGCTGCCGGAAGGCAACATCTTCCACCAGTGGGAGACCCCAGGCTACGCCTCTGACACCAAGGATGCTGTGAAGGACAACGGCGACGGCACCGCTGTCGTGACCGTGCAACCCGGCACCATCGCCAAGGCCACCCTGGTGAAGATCACCAACACCACCAACATTCCGTGGTACTGGCTGCTCGTCCCACTCATCCCGCTGGCCATCCTGCCACCAGCACCCGGCAACAACGTGCCAGCTACGCCAGCACAATGCCTGCCTGTGACACCGGGGCAACCCACCCCGCCGAACCCCAATAACCTGCCACTGTGCGAATGCACAACCACCAACAGCGGCACGAACGCTAATGGTCAGCAGGCAAACGGCACCAACAATGCTGCTAACAATGTCAACTGCGTTGGCACCAGCGTTCAGGCGCAGGCACCTGCTACCGCCAAGAACGTTGCGCAGCAAACCAAGCCACAGAGCAAAGGTCTCGCCAACACCGGCGCCTCCGTTCTCGGCTTCCTTGTTGCAGCCCTCGTGATTGTCGGCATCGGCGCAGCACTCATCGTGCGCAGCCGCCGTCGCAACAACAGCTAACATCTAGCTGACACTCAGCCAGCCCCAATCCCCGTGGCGGCTGGCTTTGTGCTTTTCGCTTATCGACGTCCCATGGTTGCCTGTTGCTGGGAATCAAGCTCTGTAATATCCCACTTCTTGTCCGGACCTAAAGCTTGAACAACCTGTTCCATGTCAAGGTGGTCGTGAAGCTTACTCATATTAAGCGACCAGAAGCCAGGTGAATCTTGCGCAGAAATGACTAGCATGCTCAACTCTGCAGTCTTGGCATCCTTACCTACAAGGCAAATTGGCACAATAACCTTTTGTGCACCGTTTTCGAAATAACGCTTCACAGTTTCTCGCAGGTTTGAAGCTAACGTATCACCAAGCACAGGAACAATGACCGGCATAGTCTCAACCCCTAAGCGTTCCAGCAGCCGGGCGCGCTCACCATTCTGATTAAGAAATGTCCGAAACAGCTGCGCGACCGCCATACGGGCACGGTAGTGATGTTTCTGCTTTCCATTCATGGTTTACTGTCCTCCCAACGCTTCAAGACAACAATGAACAATACGCCGAGCCTTTCAGTCAACATAACACCTCTGCCAGCCAGACCTGGTCGCCTGTTGTTGGTTACGCCCACAACCACCCCCATTTAGTCCCACATACTCTTCAAACCCTACCTGGTTTTAGCTACTCTGAATTGACAAACCCCTCCCACACATTCAGACGGCCTAGGAGGTGCAGTCATGAATACCCCTGGGCACGGCCTAGCATTCGTCGAAATCAGCCCCGGTGACCACGGCATCACCAGCGAGGCCCTACACAGTCTCCTCGCCATGCTGATCCTCACCTATCTTGATTCCCCCAATTGCATCACCGTCGCCACCGACCGCGACGGCAGCCTCACCGCCACCATGCAATTACCCAAAGACATCATCCGTATCATCAGCACCAATATCGAATACGTTCACAACACAAGCCAACTCCCACCCGACTTCAGCCTGGAACAATTAGGCATCCTCCGCAACATCGCCATCCTCGGCGACGACCAAACTACAATCCACTTCAATACCACCCTCTATCCAGCCCAACCCCTCAACAAACACTTCTGCGATTGCGTCGACCAAGCCCGCGCCACCCTCATCACCAGCACCATTGGTTCCCTCCAGGGCGAGCTTTACAGTTACCTCGACTACCGGCAAGAAATCGCAGTTGGCCTTGAACTCGACAACCAAGACGTCATCGAAATCGCCTATAACCCCAGAGAATTTCCCACTTTCTCCGTAGAAATCGACGGAATCGTGGAGCTATACGGCATCATCCAAACCCACCCCAACACCGGTAGACTCATGCGCATCAAACTGCGCAATTTCGAACTACTACCCCTGATGGAACCACTAGACCACGCCCGCGATTTCAATTGACAGCAATCAAAAATTAGCCGCCGGAATGCATAATATCCGCACCCTCCGGCACCGTATCATCCTCCGGATCATCCAACCAACCTTCCGGCAACACGACCTTCGCCGGCGAGCCCTTCCGCCCCCGCGCCCCATCGGAATCCTCCGCCAACGCCGAAGAATCCCGCCACGGCCCTAACGCCGTCGTCAAGTCCGATAATGTTTTAATTGCGGACAATTCAGAACGAAGCTCCCCACCCACCGGGAACCCCCGCAAATACCAACCCATATGCTTCCGCAAATCCCGGCACGCCTTATCCTCCCCATCATAATGCACCAACAACTCCGCATGCCGCACAATAATATCCGTCACCTCACCAAACGTCGGCTCCGCCGGAATATCCACCCCCCGCAACGCCGCAGACAACTCCGCAAACAACCATGGCCGCCCCAAACAACCCCGGCCCACAACAACCCCATCACACCCAGTCTCAGCCATCATCGCCTGCGCATCCGTCGCCTTAAAAATATCCCCATTGCCCAAAACCGGAACACCCGTATGCGCCAAATGCTCCTTCAACTCCCGAATCTGCGACCAATCCGCCGTCCCCGAATACCGCTGCGCCGCAGTACGCGCATGCAACGCCACCGCCTGTGCACCCTCCTCCACAGCAATCCGCCCCGCATCCAAATGCGTATGATGCTCATCATCAATACCCACCCGAAACTTCACCGTCACCGGAATATCAGTACCCGCCGTAGCCCGCACCGCCGCAGCCACAATCTGACCAAACAACCGACGCTTATACGGCAACGCCGAACCACCACCGCGCCGGGTTACCTTTGGCACGGGGCAGCCGAAATTCATGTCAATGTGGTCGGTGAGGTTTTCATCCACGATGAGCCGGGCCGCCTTGTAGGTGTATTCGGGGTCGGTGGTGTACAGCTGCATGGAGCGGGGGTTTTCGTCGGGGCCGAAGGTGACCATGTGGCGGGTTTTTTCGTTGCCTTCGACGAGCGCCCGGGCGGTGATCATTTCGCAGACGTAGAGTCCGGACACGGTTCCGGTTTTTGCTAATTCCTGTTCCCGGCACAGGGTGCGGAATGCGACATTTGTTACGCCTGCCATGGGGGCAAGCACGACCGGGGAGGCTAGCTTGATGGAACCGATTGTTAAACTCACACTTATTATTGTCCCTGACATGCTGCCGGTTGGCTAATTGTGGCTGAGTATTCGATGCCTGCCCAACATTTCAGACGTGCAGCAAAAACCAGTTACCAAAGAAAAGGGGTAGGGTCGGGGGTAAGCGGAAAAGCGCTAACTGGGGTTTCGGCATGTGGTTTTCCGGTTATTTGGGATATGTAGCTGAAAAAAGACACATGAACGGGTCATTATGCGTTAATGTGGTCTCCGTAACTAAAACTTTCTGCTTTAGGGGCACTCACATTCCCATGGGCGGAGTTTAACAGGAGGATTTTAATGTCTGGACGCATTGCAAATGCCAAGCTGGCAAGCAAAGTCATGTCGGCGGAAGAAGCCGCTCAGTTTGTTAACCATGGCGACCGGGTTGGCATTTCAGGCTTCACTGGTGCGGGCTACCCCAAGGCACTGCCCGCCGCTATTGCAGAACGCGCCAAGGAAGCACATGCTCGCGGCGATGAATACATGATTGACCTGTTCACTGGTGCCTCAACCGCCCCAGACTGTGACGGTGTGCTGGCGGAAGCCGATGCACTGCGGTTCCGTACCCCATACCAATCGGATCCCATCCTGCGGAACAAGATCAACGACGGCACCACCCTGTACGCTGACTACCACCTGTCGGAATCCGGCATGTACGTGCAGCAGGGGTTCTTCGGCAAGATGAATGTCGCCATCGTTGAGGCCGTGCGCATCACCGACGAGGGACACATTATTCCGTCCTCCTCCGTCGGTAATAATGTGGAATACCTGGATGCCGCAGAGAAGATCATCATTGAGGTGAACTCCTGGCAGTCCGAAGAGCTGGAAGGCATGGCGGATATTTACCGCATTGCGCCGCTTCCGAACCGGCAGCCCATTCCGATCACCGACCCCGGCCAGCGCATCGGCAATATTTATATTGATATTGATCCGGACAAGGTGGTTGCGGTTGTGGAAACCGATCTGCCTGACCGCAACGCGCCCTTCAAGCCTATCGACGAGCAGTCCAAGCAAATCGCCGGGCACTTCCTCGACTTCCTGGAAAGCGAAGTTGCCGCTGGCCGCTTGACTTACGACGGCTACCGCATGCAGTCCGGCGTGGGCAACGTCCCGAACGCCGTGATGAGTGGCTTGCTGGATTCCAAGTTTGAAAACATCCAGGCCTACACCGAAGTGATCCAAGATGGCATGGTGGATCTCATTGATGCCGGCAAGATGACCGTGGCTTCTGCTACCTCCTTCTCCCTGTCGCCGGAATACGCCGAGCGCATGAATAACGAGGCTTCCAAGTACGCCAAGCAAATCATCTTGCGGCCGCAGCAAATCTCCAACCACCCAGAAGTGATTCGCCGCCTGGGCTTGATCTGCACCAACGGCCTGATTGAAGCAGACATTTACGGCAATGTGAACTCCACTAATGTTATTGGTTCACGCATGATGAACGGTGTGGGTGGTTCTGCGGACTTCACTCGTAATGGCTATATTTCCTCGTTCATCACGCCATCTGATGCCAAGAATGGTGATATTTCTGCCATTGTGCCTTTTGTTTCACACATCGACCACACGGAACAAGACGTCAAGGTGGTCATCACGGAATATGGTTACGCTGACCTGCGTGGCTTGGCACCACGAGAGCGTGTGCGCAAGATGATTGCATTGGCACATCCGGATTACCGGCCGCTGCTGGAAGAGTACTACGAGCGTGCTCTGAAGCTGGCCACGGAGCGCAAGATGCTGCAAACCCCGCATGATCTGGATACAGCACTGTCGTTCCACCAGCGGTTCGCTGAGACTGGTTCGATGAAGCTGAAGTAATTTCTGGCTTTTAAGCTTATGGCCCCTTTCTCGTGGAGGGGGCATTTTTATTGCGGTTTGGGAGCGACATACATTGGTCGAGTCGAAAGTTTGAGCTACCCCCAAAAAGTACTGTAACTATGCTATATGTATGGATTTTCTGAGATCCCACTGGGATTTATTAAATATAATTGCTATCAATCTAAAAATGTTACAAAAAATTGATTAAAAAGCTCAAAAGTATGGTTTATCCCCATCGGTAACCGCTAGGCTGTGGGGCGTTAGAAAACAATGGTGTTCTGCACTGAGGAGCTACACGTATGCAACCGCAATCACGCTGGATTTTTGGAATAGTGACTGGATTATGCACCAGTATGCTATTTGCCGTAACTCCGGCATATGCCACTGACCTTTCATCGACCAGTAGTGGCGATGGCATCCTCTCATCACTAAATAAGTTGTTTAATAATAACAAAGCAGAAGAACCTGAGCATGCCACTGAGGAAAATACCGACCTCACCCAGCGTAAACTCACTGGTGAAACGCCTAAAGCAGAAAAAGTGGAAGAAACATTTGATACTGCTGTGGTCGGCAGTATGTCTGCCGCACAGGCGCTCAATACTGCTAAACAAAACGTGGTTGTTACCGATGGATACTCCAACATTAGGTTTGTGCGGGACGTCGACAAGCAAAAAGGCGCCGATGCCACCGTCACCATCGCGGGCGTGACATACGGTGCCAAGTTTGACCAATTTGTGCCGGCGCTCGCCTTGCCCATGAACTCCGGTGACAGCACCAAAGACCTGCAAAAAGCAGTGGATCTAGCGGCGCAGCGGGGCTTGGGGGTGCAGCTGAGCCCCACCCAGAAATATGTGCTGACCGATCAAATCACCCTGCCCAAGGGGCTGCAATACCTTGACGGCAAGGGGGCGCAGGTTAGTGTTGACATGCGCGGCCAAGCTGACGCCGCTAAATCCGTATTCCTGTTCACCCGGGACACCAACAACAGTAAAATCACTGACTTGATTCTCAATATGGCCAGCGCACCCTATACCCGGGGCGTGATGGTGGACAGTTTAGAGAACGTAGAAGTGAGCCGGATGGTGTTTAACCACCTGACGTACCGCGCTGTGGAAATGTCTGCGACCGATCAGCAGGTTAAGAACATCACCATTGCCAATAACTACATCAATAATGCAGAAGCCGAAAAGGCGCAGGTTGGGCACTCCATTTCCATCCTGGCCACGGCTACCCGGAACGAAGCGGATAACCCAGTGAAGGGAAGCCGCAGCCCCGTGTGGGAGCGGTATGTCACCAACGGCACCTTCAGCAAGCCGGTCGCTGGCTTCACCGGGTTGACCATCATTAATAACCACATTCGGGGTGGCTACTACGGCATTAGCTTCTCTGGGGTGCGGGACAGTGTCATTCGGGATAATGAGGTAACCGCTAACACCCGTAACCTGTCCATCCAGAACAGCAGCAGCAATAACCTCATCGAACGGAATCAGCTCAGCAATAGCATTTCCTCCGGTGTGCATATCGCTTACGATTCTGACAATAATATCGTGCGGGAGAACACCATTTCTTCCGAAACCTCCAACGGCCAGGGGCTTTTGCAGGCGTACCAGGGCAGCGACAACACCGCCTTCGAACGCAATTCCGTCACCATCAAGGGTGATAAGGTCAGCCCCAGCTGGATTTTGCTGGTGGGTACTGATTCCCAGAACACCAAGTTCATTGGCAACCGGGTGGATGGTTGGGCGAAGCGCGCCATGGTGAATGTGGAATCCATTTGGGATGGTCGTTCCTCGGAAACCAATTTGGGTAAGCCCGGCCCGAACGAGCATTCGTATATCCCGGATAAAAACGGGATGCAGAGTCCGCTGGATAATCCCAAAGAGCCTTACCATGGTGGTTGGGGTGACCTCAACGGCACGGTGATCACGGGTAACGAGTTCAAGCCGCGCAATAAAAACGCCCCCGTGGTGTACGTGGGCGCGGAGGTTTCGCCTGGTCGCAGCGGTAAAGAACACCTGATTGGTAATGTTAATGACATCACCGTGGCAGATAACACCATTGTGGGCAATCAGTTCTCTGAGTTGCTGACCACGCACACGGGTAATATTCCCGGCGTGGGCGAGGCGAAGATTAACTTCAAGAACAACAGCGTGGGAACCGTGAAATAAGGTCCCAACTTCCAAGCTAAGGGCGGTTGCCCACCTGCTTCATCGTGGTGGGCAACCGCCCTTAAACCATCTAAGCCATCTACGGCTATCTAAGCCATCGCACCGATAAACGTTAGTCAGGGAATGACCGCAGCATCCACTTGAGCACAGGGAAGATCACCCCAGGAACCATGACCCACATGGTCCAGAAATAATACGGTTCGCCCCCTTGGGTGATCGACACCCCCAACCACACAGCAACATTGACGGCCACGGCGATAACCTACAGGCCAAAAACGCCGCGCAGCGTATATTCCAGTATCTTCCGTGACTTTAGGTATAGCCGGTAACCGTTCCGCCGTTGGCGTTGGTGTGGCGGGCGTTGCCGGGGTGGTATCGGCGCGCGGTACTATATTTGCCTCTTTGGCAGATGCTGGCATTTGGTTTAATGCAATGCCGGCGAGGCGGTCGTATTCTTGCAGGGTAATTTCGCCGCGCTCCACGGCGGTTTGGAGGTTGTCGAGGTATTCGCGGACTAGTCGTTCATCTTCTGTCATGGGTGATCCTATGGCTGTAATTGGCTGTAGTGGTTCTTATATATGTAGCTTACTGGAATGGTCAGGCGCTAACATAATACTTATATTGCCTGCAATTGGTTTTTAGGGTTATTAACTATGCCCACAGTTATACGGTGGAAAAAGAAGAATCTTATGCACAGAGCGCATGGTAGCAGTGCAGCCTGTGGGCACAAAAGTGTCCGGCGAAAACCACCCCAAGGCTACCGCAATGGCTACTGAAATGTTGATACCCGCGACTAGTATGCGGCGTGCCGATGCCTGTCAATATTGCGTTCGCTCTCATGTGTGGATGATGGCGGGCGGTGGGTCTGGCCGGTCGGCGGCTCGTTGTTATGTGTGCCAAAATCCAAGCTTATGGGGTGGTTTTGGTGGGATAATGTGATTTTTCCACCCCTTTTGGTGCCGCATTTTTGATAGGAGCAGGCAATGCGTCATAGATTTCTGCCATATCTCTGGCAAATAATGGGGTAAAAATAACGAAAATGAGCGTGAAACGACAGCCGCCAGATAAATGTGACGTATATCATACTAAAAATAGGTTGTGCCTGTTTATCCGCCGGTTTGAGATGTGATACACCGCCTATAACTATCGAGAAATCAATTAAAAATGGCAATCATCAGGGCAGCTCAGTAGCCTTGTGTGCGGGGAAATTTATTCGGCAACAAGGAAAAGCCATGAGAGAATTTATAGCTGAACGTTGGTCGCAGATTATGGCTGACAGTTGGCAGCACCTCAGCCTGGTGGTGCAATGCCTGATTTTGGCCACCATCATCGCTGTCGTGTGCGCCGCGCTAAGCTACCAACATCCACGCCTGAGCGCATTGGCTAACAACGTATCCACAATCGGCCTGACTATCCCATCCTTCGCCCTCGTCGGCATCCTAATCATTCCCTTTGGATTTGGGGTAGTACCAGCGGTTATTGTGGTTACATTCTTTGCCGCCCTGCCCATTCTGCGTAACGCAGTCGTGGGCCTGGCAGAGGTAGATCCCAATGTGGTCAGTGCCGCCCGTGGCATCGGCATGAGCCGAGTCATGACCTTCTTTAAGGTGGAATTGCCGCTGGCCTGGCCAGTGATTCTGGCGGGGATGCGCGTATCTGCCCAAATGACCATGGGCATCGCTGCTGTTACGGCGTATGCCCTCGGTCCTGGGCTAGGCGGATACATTTTTGCTGGCCTGTCACGCCTCGGCGGCGCCAATTCATTCGAATCTGTAGCAACCGGCGTCATCGCCGTTGTCATTCTTGCACTCATCCTCGACGTCGCACTCATTGTACTGGGACGTTTCACCACCTCAAGGGGTATTCGTGTCTAATCAACTTACTAACCAAACCGCAACCGAAACCGACGCCACCAATCTCACCGATGATTCCGGCGGTGGCGCAGCCATCCTGCTGGAAAACGTCACCAAGCAATACGCTGGAAATAAACCAGCCGTAGACCAGCTCACCCTAGAAATCCCCGCTGGCAAAGTCGTGATGTTCGTGGGCAGGTCTGGCTGCGGCAAAACCACCACGCTTAAGCTCATCAACAGGCTCATTGAGCCATCAGAAGGCCGCATCATCATCAATGGCGAAGATGTCAGCGACATGAACGCCGACAAGCTCCGCCGCAACATCGGCTACGTGATCCAAGCCGGTGGCCTGCTGCCGCACCTGACCGTGGGTGCGAATGTCGCCATCGTGCCCAAAATGCTGGGCTGGGATAAAGAGCGCATTGATGCTCGCGTCGATGAGCTCCTCAGCATGGTCTCACTTGACCCCAATACCTATCGCAACCGCTACCCAAAAGAACTTTCGGGTGGTCAGCAGCAGCGCGTTGGTGTCGCCCGCGCACTGGCGGCAGACCCACCAGTGCTACTCATGGATGAGCCCTTCGGCGCGGTGGACCCCATTACCCGCCAACGCCTCCAAGACGAACTCATCAACATCCAGTCGGAACTCGGTAAAACCATCGTATGCGTGACCCATGACTTCGATGAGGCCGCCAAACTCGGCGACTGGATTGCTGTCTTTGACGAAGGCGCTCGCATCGTCCAATACGACACCCCCGAACGCATCTTGGGTGAACCCGCCGATGACTTCGTCGCAGACTTCATCGGGGCTGGTGCCGGCCTCAAGCAACTGAACTTGGCTCGCGTAGGTGATGCAGAAATGATCACCCCAGCCATTGGACATCCCGGTGATGATGCTGCCATGGTGCTCAAAGAAGTAGAACGCCTTGGCCACGATCACGCCGTGATACTTGACGATAACGACCGGGTACTATCCTGGCCCACTCGCAAACGGTTACGCCGCATGACCACCATCACTGACTACTGTGAAGATGACCTACCAGTGGTGGGCGTGAAATCATCCCTGAATGATGCGCTGGATACCATGCTGGTTGCCAATTCCGGGGCCGCATTGGTGGAAGGGCCGCGCCGCAAATTCCTCGGCGTGGTAAATGTGGAAATCGTTATGAACGCCATCACGGAATTGCGCAGTATCCGCGGTGATGAAGATACTCCGCTGGGTAATAACGAGGGTGACATCCCTGAAGAGGTCGTGACGCGCGTCGGCACGTCTGATGACCAATTGGAGGAGTGATGTAATCCATGGAAACTACAACCAAACCAACAAAACCCTGGTGGCGGGAACTCATGGTGCAACCTATCGCTATCATCGCGGTGTTGGTGTTGTTCATCATCTGGCTCACCACAAGCGAACTTAGCGAAACCGAATCGGTTACGCTTACAGCGCCCAACCTACTTAGCCTCACCTTACAACACTTGCAGCTCACGGTAGTATCCATCATTGTGGTGCTGGTGCTAGCCATTCCGCTGGGCATCTTGCTCACCAGAAAGCCGTTGCGCTGGCTGACCGGCCCAGTTATGTCAATCGTCAACCTCGGGCAAGCCGCACCAGCTATCGGTCTAGTGGTGCTCATTGCCTTCTGGCTGGGCTTCGGCTTCAATACCGCTATCGTGGCGTTGATCCTGTATTCCTTCCTACCGGTGCTCAAAAACACCATGGTGGGCTTGGACGCGGTGGATCCCAAACTGGTGGAAGCCGGCCGCGGCATGGGCATGAGCGCCTGGCGAGTACTGTTCCAAATCGAACTACCACTGGCTGTGCCGATCATGCTGGCCGGCATCCGCACCGCACTGGTGCTGTTGGTGGGTACCGCCACGCTGGCAACCTTCGTTGACGGCGGTGGTCTAGGCATCCTCATCACCACTGGGGTGAACTTAGGTTTGAATCGGGTACTGATTACTGGGGCATTACTGGTGGCACTACTGGCATTAGCGGTGGACTGGATCGCCCAAGTGTTTGAACACACGCTGCGACCGAAAGGATTGTAGACATGAACCTGAAGAAAACACTGAGTGCCGTCATCGGCACCGTGATGATCGGTGTCACACTTACCGGTTGCGGGCTACGTCCCTCCACATCTGCCCTCCCAAACCTTGAACCAGCATCGTTGCAGCCTATCCCTGCTGCGGAGGGGCAACGAGTGGTGATCACGTCGAAAAGCTTCACAGAACAGCTCATCTTAGGAAAAATGGCTGTCTACATCGCTGATGCCGCGGGCTTCGACGTCACCGATATGACCGGTGTGCCTGGGTCGCAGCCGTCACGCAAACTTATGGTGTCGGGGCGGGCGCAAATTGCCTACGAATACACTGGTACCGCCTGG
The DNA here is from genome assembly GCA_030527885.1 of Corynebacterium sp. GTDB lineage: Bacteria > Actinomycetota > Actinomycetes > Mycobacteriales > Mycobacteriaceae > Corynebacterium. Next base: position 52,433 of record JAUMZY010000004.1, on the reverse strand, counting down.
CTCGCGTACCTTGGACATGAAGATGGGCGCCCAGATAAACAGGAACAATGGCAAGTCGTCCATGATGAAGACGCCCAGAAAAATGGTTTGACCTGGTCCGATCCGGCTCCATTGAACAATACTTACGCGTTCGCAGTCCGTCGAGATTACGCGGAACAGAACAACCTGAAAACCTTAAGTGACATCAAGAACTTACCGGTCGCAGAACGCACCATGTGCGTGGATGCGGAATTCAACTCCCGCACAGATGGCCTGAATCCTATGCTGGAGACCTACGACATGAAGCGTGGTTCTGCTGACGGCATCCCGGAAAATAATATTTCCCTCCTGGATACCGGCACGATTTACAAGGCCACGGACACTGGTGCCTGCAACTTGGGTGAGGTTTTCACCACCGACGGCCGCATTCAATCCCTGGATTTAGTGGTGCTGGAAGATGATAAACATTATTTCCCCGCCTACAATGCTGCGCCGGTGTTTAACACAGAATTCCTCAATAAATATCCGGAAATAGCGGAACGGTTTGCGCAAGTTACTCAGCTGCTTGATGACGACACCATGCGGTCGCTCAACCTCAAAGTAGATGTGGAAGGCGCCGACCCCAGCCAGGTCGCACTGGACTGGATGGTAGAACAGGGATTCATCACGAAGAGCTAATTTTTATTGCACTAGATGAAAATAGTGACGGGACTCCTGCCGTCAACCCATACGCTGCGCTGCAGTGGGGCTGACAGCAGGAGCCTTCGTGTCCAACAACACCAATGCTCATACACAATGCGCACTCACGCGGACTAAAAGGCTACGTGGAACAAGTACACGTCGCCCTAGGAGATGAAGGGGATAAAAAATTCTGCTGCGATTTCCTCATGGCCGACGGACGGGGACGCTTCATAATCATCGAAGTTAAGAGCGGTAATGCAGTGTTGAGTAGCCCCCAACGCGCCATGGCAAATGCATTGCCCAAGGCGTGGCCCGCAATGTTGTCCACTGCCTAAGCAGAAGGCATTGGGCTGGCCCGCGGCGATATATTCACGGGCAAGTATTATGTGGTGTGGGGCGACAATGCAGCAGGTCGGGCAGCCGTTGTGGAAATTGCGCAGGACTTTTGGGCATAACAAGATTCGGAGAAACCAGCATGGCCAAACCATTCACGCACATCGACCCATGGTTTTTAGAGCGCGGCTACACAACCACAAGCAGTTGGGACCGCATGTTCACCCTGCAAAAGAACGGCCTGGCTTCACCCTGGCGTTTCTCGGCAAGCGCAGTTACGGTGAGAAAAGCTCAACCCAACTATATTATTTTGCCACCATTCCTGCCTTGCGGAAATTACAGCGGGCGCTGGTTGCCAACAGTAGTTTCAATGTGAGCGGCCGCCACGTCGATTTTGCCAAAAGCACATCGTACGTGGAGGGAGTGGGTGGTTTTCCGTGGATTGGCCATCGAACTGTAGAAACAGACACCCTGGGGCGACGCTGGCAGAAACTACTACACCAGTTCGAACACGATTTACCGCTCGCCTGGTCGGAACTAGCCGACGCCCACGACCTCAGCGCCGCCGTAGCCGACAGCAACTACTGGGTATGGCAGCGCGAAATACCGGGAAAACTGTTCACGCTCCTGCATCAAAAACGATGGGACGAAGCCTTGGAAAACGTCTATTCATGGAGGGAACACGACATCAACCGCTTCGATTCAGAACCCCAACCCGGAAAGTGGACTGCGCAGGAAGAACTAGACAACGCCATCATGGTGGTCACCGACTACGTGAATAACCACAGTTAGATAGGAATCATGATGCTTTCCCCGACGATCATGCAAGTGGATTCATGGTTCACCCAGCGCGGCTACACCCGCACCGACTATCAGTACTGTGAAGGATCCGGGATCAGCTATGAAACCCAACGCGGGGGACTCCGCTTCGGCGTACTCCTGGACTTCTACCTTGAGAAACCAGAACACATCCTCACCGCAATAAGCTACCACGTGTGCATCCCGGCGCTCAGCACTGTGCACAATGCATTGGTGGCGCAGAGCAGCTTTTTCAACCCCCTGCCGGCAGGCAATGTCAGCTTGCTGGCAATTCCACGATTCAGCCCGCATAATCCCCCGTTGCCCTGGCGCGGCCCCCGAATATTCCTGGAAAGAACCACCCTGGGGCCCAGATGGCAAGAACTATTAGACCAGCTAGAACAGGATCTTCCCGAAGTGTCGGCAGAACTCACAACCACCAAAGATTTATGCGCCGCGATTGATGAAAGCCCCTATTGGCAATGGACTGCGCTATCACCCGGCTGACTTTTCGCCTTGCTGCACCAACACCAATGGGATGCTGCATTGGCGCATGTGCAATCATGGACGGAAGCCACCATTAACCCGTGGCGCCGTGACGAAAAACCCGACTGCTGGACCGTGCAAGAAGAACTTGATAACGCAGTTGCCGTAGTCACGGACTACATATATGACCAGTCACAGTAACGTTAGGTGAAACTAGTGAAACCAGGAAGCCTCTCACACATTGATGCATGGTTTTTAGAGCGTGGCTACACCCGCGACGAGTACTGCGAAGAACCAAGCGGCGACATATTAGATATCTGCTACTCACGGTGGTTGGGTGAGTTACTGTTTACCCCCTACGTGTGCCCGGACGATGAAAAAGCAGAGCATGTTCGAGTTGCACTGGTATACGACGTGGCGATTCCATCGCTGAAGCAGGTGGAAAATCTTTTACGAGCGCGAAGTAGCTTTGTTACGCCACGCACCGACGAAGTACTCGTTAACTTTGCCAGAAGCGCACGTAACCTCCCCGCTGCCTGCTCATTTGCGCAGCGTGGCCAATACTTCTGGGTGGAGAAACACACACTGGGGCAGCGATGGCAGGAACTACTAAACCACATAGAACGCGGCCCACCATTAGCGTGGTCCGCCATTACTGATGCCTGATGATATCAGTGCAGCAGTGGACAATAGCCCATACTGGCAGTGGCACCGGAAAGAGCGCAGCCAGCTATTTGTCTTACTCTTTCAAAAACAATGGGACGCAGCCTTGGCCCACGTGCAGGCATGGACACCAGAGATCATCAATCCAAGCTGGCTGGCAGAGAAAACCGGCCAGTGGACAACACAGGAGGAACTAGACAACGCGGTGCAGGTGGTCACAGATTATGTGAATAAACAGCGCAGCCAAGAATATTGGTGCGCAACTTAGCAGCATCGGTGACCCCAGTGATGCGGGTGGTGCGGGAAGCTAGTGCATCACTGTAAAGAGCAAGCTTGTCGACGACTAAAGTCAGGACATCACGCAAAGGGGTTATTTGTCCATTCTGTTGGCGGGCCTTCAGGTGAATGCATTTCTGATAGTTTGCCAGCGCCATTGCAGGTACTCCCCGATTTCCCCAAAACCTGGGGTTTTTCTGCTGCCGGTATACGCGCGGAGTCATGTGAAAATTGAGAAAAAAGCTCCCGTCCCGACCATAAACAGGAAAAACTCTGCCAGACCTTCTGCCGCATCGCCGAGATCCATGATCATTATTGGGGTTAAAAGAGCAGCCCCAATAAACCCACTGATAGGGCCAGTCAGCATGACGAAGAAGAAAAACTGTACCCTCCCATGGATTTTCCGCATGCAGCGCTTTCTTGCACCCACCATCCATGGAACTATTAACGGTGAGAGGATAGTAAAGAGAAGTATGAATGGAATTAGGTAGTCCATGTATCTCCTCTCCTTCATGGTGAAGCAGTCATTAATGATTTCTTCATTCCGACCTGTGTGCTTTCAGAAGCTAATTCGGCTTCTGTTGCGCCTTCGGGAGAGAAGTTTCTGGTGCAAGCGGCTAACCAAAAAACATTTAAAAATACGCCAACTCCTATAGGCTAAGCATCTACCATAATACTAATATATGAAAAACTTTACTGCCTTTGCTACTTTACCTCTGAATCTCACTAGATATTGTGGACAGTTATTTTCCACGCAACCTCACTGTGGGATCACACAAAATAGCTTCTGGTGTTTTACTTGCCTTAAGCTGAAGACTCTAAAACCCAAGTCGTCCTCGACTACATCAATGCGGAAAACACCTGTTTGAAAAGTGCAAGGTCGTTACAGGTTAGGTGAATAAACAGCGCCATCAAGGGGTAGCGGTGTGCGATGTAGCAGCACAAGATTCTTGCTTTTCGACGCTCACATGATCGCCCAAAAATAGGTATAAACTCCCTGCGCCACTAAAATCATGGGGATAAACGCCAAACAAATCAGTGCATCAATGGCGGAAATGATCTTAGACACCCGGGCCTCCTGCAATTCATCCAACGTTAATTTATTGCATGAGATGAAAATCAACGCACTGGCAAACACGATGCCAGCAAAAACTGCCCAACTAATCCACGCGGTGGTGGGATTATCCTGCCACCATGGCACAGTAATCAGCTGTGAATCCCAGCGATGCTGCCTAAAATACACAAGCGCTGCCGCAGAAATCCCCACCCCCACAGAACCGGCAATCAGCAGTGGGGTGATCATTCGGGCGTCGGCAAAGCCATGGCTCCGCAACATCAAAATGAGCGCCAACAACACGGCTGGTATACCCTGCTGCCAGTAGGGGCTGCCTGATAGCGTGATGATAATCAATAGAGATAGGGCAGTGGCTGCCCAGACAATGCCCCTGCTTAGGGCCTCACTACGTAGGGCTGTGTTGTGAATGCGGGTGCGTTCCACCGGGTCGCCGGTGTCGTTGCGCCGCAGCATCGTCGGCAAGCCAGTGGCATTAAGTGCAATGGTGGGGGCGATCAGCAGCATGAGCACTGGTGCCCACGCACCCCATGCCGCCACCGCTAATAATCGCACTTGGAAGGATAATGCCACACCTACGCCAGTGAGTATCAGTGCCACTATGATGAATGCGGTAGCTCCGGCGATTTCTGCTCGTTGGGCTTTCTTACGGCCTGCCAGCACTGATGTGACAGCGCAGCCCACGCAGAAGGCCACCAGCGTCCACACAAACCGGGTAGCAGTGGGCAAATGTGCTAACAACGGCCATGTAATTGCAATTGCCCCCACCGATACTGGTAGGCCTGCCCACCGTAGCCAATCATGTGGCTTCTGGGCGGCAACCAACACCCCGGTTAAGGACACCACGCCGATGATTGCCACCCCAATCCATGCAGGGGTGGTCCATGGCTGGGCGGCAGTCACCACCAGCGGCAACGCCACCAGAAAGAGCAATCCCAACAGGGCTAACGCGCACCAGTACATGCCGGCGGATCTCACTGTGGAGGACCATCGCCATTGATTATCAGCGATGATGGTGCGTACTTCGCTGAGAATATCATCCACAAATGGCGCCTGGGCAGTATCTGTAGTGTGGGTTAGATATAGTCGTTGGCCATCAATAACCCCAGATTCTGTTAGGGATATATTCGGGTTGAGATGCCCATACGTGGGGGAGGAGAGAGCCCACATGAATGCTTCAGTAACAGCCTCCCCGGGCTTTTCCAGCCCCTCATCGGTGGGCTGGAAAAGCTTAATTATTTCATCAATAAAATCCACAACGGGACGTTGGGCGGGTAAGCTGACGTCTAACTGCTGGTTTTCCCAAAAAACACTCAGACGAACAAATACTGAACTCATTTTGCATTAAAGTTTCGCTAATAGGACAATAAATCTGGCACTGTAATTGTAAAAAACTGATGCAAGTTTAACGCATTCCCATCAGAAGTTCTCACTGTAGTAAGGATATATGAGCACACGCATAGTACACCGTCCCGCCCGGTTGCATAAGAAGATCAAGGCTGATAGGCCCATAGAAATTGCCCCGGTGCCCACCATTCGTGGGGGTGGTGGCGGCAATATTCTCATGGCGCTGATGCCGCTGGTCGGGGGTGCCGGCATGGTTATGATGATGATGTCTTCTGGCAACCCCATTCGCATGGCGGTGGGTGCGGTGATGTTCATCGTGGTTATTTTTACGGCAATTGGAACGTTTATTCGCAACCGTACGGGTAAACGCAAACAAGCCGAAGAAGATCGCGTGCGCTTTATCGAACACTTAGAGCAGGTGGAACACGATATTCACCAACGTGCAACCACGCAACGCACCGAAACGCTCATGCGCAACCCCGCCCCAGACATGCTCACCGATATCATCCGGGACCCATACCGCATTTGGGAGCGCCGCCGTGGCGACGAGGATTTTCTCATCACCCGCATCGGCAGCGGCATCGGACAACTCGCCACCGAAGTCAACATCAAAGACACTGCCGACCCCATGGCGATCTCTGAACCGATCTCGCAGGCCCACCTGGATCGCATGTTGCGCCGCATTAAAACCATCGAAAACCTCCCCATGGCAATTCCCGCCCGCGGCGTGATTTCCCTGGTTGGGCCACCCGAGCAGACCATCGCCACAGTGCGGTCCATTGTGCTGCAGGCCGCAGTATTTCACGCCCCAGATGACCTGAAACTGCACGTGGCATTACCACTCGGCGGCGAAGGCGCACACAATACATGGATGCTGTGGCTGCCACACATTCTTTCACCAGAGCTTTTCGACGGCCCCATCGGCAAACGCACCGTATCCTACGACGATGAATCTGTCACGGAATTACTAACAGAAATTGCCAGCCGCCGCGAAGATCTCACGGAAAAATCCAAATACCGAGACTCCGCATTAGACGCATGCCACCTCATGGTGCTGGTAGACATGGACACCCCACACGGCAAATGGCTATCAGAACAATTAGCAGTACTACCCAGCTTTTTTAACGCACGTGTGACATTAATTGCCATCTCCAGTTCCCAATACTTGGAGCCCTCACACGTGGATGTGCGGGTGCTGGTGGAACCAGATAATACGTTCGAAGTGCAGCTGCTCTCCCGGGGCGAAATCCAAGAACCAGCCGAAGGCGAAGAAGGCTACATCGAACGCATGCTCTACGGCGGCCGGAAGGGCATACTAGACATCATTCCCGAGGGCCTAGCAGAAGCCATCACCCGGCAGCTGTCACCATTGCGATTAGTGGAAGACGCCACCCCAGATGCCCCATTGGAACAAACCATTGGGCTGGATGCCATGTTGGGCATCGAAGATTTCGCCACATACAACATTGAAGACGCCTGGAAACCCAGGTCCAATGAAAACTTCCTCAACGTTCCCTACGGCATTGATTCCGAAGCCCAACCCATCACATTGGACATCAAAGAATCCGCCAAGAACGGCATGGGCCCGCACGGTCTCTGCGTGGGTGCAACCGGCTCCGGTAAGTCGGAAGTGTTGCGCACTTTAGTGCTAGCTCAGGTCATTTGCCACCCACCGGAACAACTATCCCTAGTACTGGTGGACTTCAAAGGTGGTGCCACCTTCGCTGGGTTAGAACCCCTCCCACACACCGCAGCCATCGTGGATAACTTAGAAGACGCCGCCGGGCTGGTGGATCGCCTACACGATTCCATCCTGGGCGAAATTCAACGCCGGCAACGAGTCTTACAGGCCGCCGGCAACCTCGCCAACGTGGGCGAATACAATGAGTTGCGTGACCAAGGCAAAGTCACCGAACCGCTCCCTGTCCTATTCGTTGTGATCGACGAGTTCGGCGAACTCCTTGCCGCTAAACCGGAATTCATTGAACTCTTCGTCCAGATTGGCCGCATTGGCCGGTCCATTGGGGTGCACATCCTCTTGGCGTCGCAACGCCTGGAAGAAGGCCGACTCAAAGGCCTGGAATCCTACCTGTCGTACCGTATCGGGTTGCGCACATTCTCTGCGCAAGAATCCCGCTCCGCCATCGGCTCCACCGCCGCCCACGAACTACCACCCATCCCCGGCTCTGGGTATCTCAAAGTCGACCCCGATATTTTCGAACGCTTCAAAGCCGCCTACGTATCTGGCCCCTACGAAGCCGCCGCCGTGGCCACCACCCGGGAATTACCGCCCGTCCCCATGCCCCTAGAACTCACCAACACCACTGAAGCCTGGTTAGCACGCAAAGAAGAAATCTATCGCACCCAACTTGACCAAGCTACCGCCCTCCAGCAGCAACCCCAATCTGACAGAACCACCCTGGACCTGGTCGTATCCCGACTCACCACCGCAGCAAACAAAACCCGCCAAATTTGGCTTCCACCCCTCCCCAGCCATTTGTCATTCGACTCCATCCTTACCAACCTGGAGATCCACCCAGGCAGGGGGCTCATCGCCGAACGCGAAGGCCACCTGCGCATACCCATGGGGATCAAAGACAAACCCCTCACCCAATGGCAAGGCCCCATGGTGCTCGACCTCTCCGGCGCCGGCGGCAACGTCGCCATCCTCGGCGCACCCCAATCCGGCAAAACCACCGCATTACGCTCCCTCATCATCGGCACCGCCCTCACCCACACACCCCGCGAAGTCAACTTCTACATCATCGACATGAGCGGCTCCGCCTTCGGATACCTCAGCAAACTACCGCACGTTGGTGAAGTCGTCACCCGATTCGACGAAGATAAACTCCGCCGCACCATCGCCGAAATGGAAACCTTCCTCACCGAACGTGAAGCAATCTTCGAACGCCACCAAATCTCCTCCGTACAACAAATGCGGGATATGCACGCCAACGGCAAACTAACCGACCTCTTTGCCGCCGACATCTTCCTCGTCATCGACGGCTGGTCCACCATGCGCAAAGACTTCGAAGAACTCGCAGAAACCGTCGAAAAGCTAGCACAACGCGGCCTCGGCTACGGCATACACATCATCTTCGGCACCGGCCGCTGGCCAGATTTCCGTCTCCCCATCCAAGCCGTCATCGGCACCAAGGTTGAGTTCAAACTTAACGACCCTCTTGATTCCTGCGTCGGCAAGCGCGTCAGCGAAAAACTCACCGGCCAAGACACCGGCCGCTGCATCACCACCGATGAACTCATCAGCCAAGTAGCCATCCCCATCGTCGCCAATGCCGGCTTCGTCAACCAACCCACCCCCGAAGCCCTCGCCAGCGCCATCGACCAAGCCTGGGAAGACCGTGGCGCACCCCCAGTCCGTATGCTTCCCAACCTCATCACCTACAGCGAACTCATCAGCCAACACTAAGGCCAAGAACCTGCCATCGTCGGCATTGCCGAAGCCAACCTCAACCCCATTCGCTTCAACCTTAACAGCGCGCAACGCCACCTCATCATTATCGGCGACTCTCAAACCGGCAAAACATCTTTCCTCAAAAACATCATCGCCGAAGTCCGCCGTGGCCGAAAAACCCGCTACGCAGTCTTCGGCATGGTTGACCTACGCCGCTCCCTCCTCGGATTCCTCACCGACAAAGACCCCCAATTCGGCGGATATGCAGGCATGCGCGCCGGGGTAGCGTCACTGGTAGACGGAATCAAAGGCGTTTTGGATAGCCGCCTCCCACCCGATAACGTCACCGTGGAACAGCTCAAAAACCGTTCCTGGTGGTCCGGGCCCGAAACCTACCTCATCGTCGACGACTTCGACATGATCGAAGGCAGCTCTAACCCCCTGAAACCACTGGTGCCCTACCTGCCGCAAGCCGAGGATTTAGGCTTCCACATCATCATTGCGCGCCGCAGCGCCGGAGTGTCACGCAGCTCATACGATCCAGTGATGCAGGCAGTGCGGGAAGCTGGCGCCAACGGGTTACTACTCTCTGGTGATAGGCAGGAAGGCGCGATTTGGCCAAAGGTATTCCTGAAACGACTGCCACCCGGTCGAGCGCAATGGGTCAACCGGTCCGGCAAGCCGCAGATGGTACAACTTGCGCACTACGACAAAGAGTGAGCTTGTCGACGACTAAAGTCAGGGCATGGCGCAAAAAGGGTTATTTGTGCATTCGGTTGGTGGGCCTTTATGTGAATGCATTTCTGATAGTTTGCCAGCGCCATTGTAAGTACTCGCCGATTTCCCCTAAACTTGGGGTTCTGCCTCTGTCACCATACTCGCGGACCCATACGATAATTGAGACCATAGTTCCTACTCCGATCGTGCATAGAAGAGTTTGCGCCACGCTGGTGGCTACTGAGTTTGGTATTAATGATAAGAAAATACTATTAATGGTCCCACTGATAGGGCCGATTAGCATGACGAAGAAGAAAAATCGTACTCTCCCGTAGCTTTTCCGCATGAATCGCTTTCTTGCCCCCACCAACCATGGGAGTATCAATGGTGAAAAGCTAACAAAGAAAAATATGAATATAACTAGATAGCCCATCGCATCTTTTCCCCTTCATGGTAAAACAATTATTAATCACTTTTCTTATCCTCTTACTTATGTAATATACATTATTAGCCGGATGCATTAATTATTTTTATCCGGCCTGTTGTGCCTTTAGAAGTTCGTTCAACTCCTATTGTTCTCCCAAAGGAGTAGTTGTTGTTGGAAGAGATCTGAAGTATCCAAAAAGTACCACTCATGCAGGTTAAGCATCTCTTATAAGATTAATGCATGAAAAATCTGTTAGCTTTGCCCGTGGGTGGGGTTAGTATTTACCTCTGCGGCTGGATAGGTATTCCAACGATTCTAATTGAGTAAAAGCTGTGAGATACATCAATTACCTGTTGGATAGCCCATCACTTAATACTGATGGCATAAAAGACATGAGGGCCGTTATTCTCCTCCCTACCTTACTGTGGAACAGTGCAATATTGTCACTGGTATTTTGCCTGGTGTCTTCCTCATCGTTGATGGTTCTGGCATAAAGCATCTCCAACTTCCTGAAATCGCTGTTTCCCATGGTAGTGGGCTAATGAGACAGTTTGGCCGGTAAACTGCAGTTGGTACAACGGGGCAGTGTGACCAAGATTCAGCTTGTTGATGGGTGAGGCTGAAAGTAGGGAATTTATATTAAACTTACTACCTTAGAAGTTTGGATGATTGAAATTGTGCAATAGTTGCTATGCAAAAGGTATTACTACAGCTCAATTGCGTCTTTGTGACGATTTTTCCGGAGTTAAATTTCTAAACTTATGCCAAAAAATAGATAAATATTTAAAGTAAGCCTTTTCAAACTTGTGATTTGCAAGTATATTTCGTAGGTAACAAATCTGATTACTAAAAAGATGCTTTGAGGAGGGAATTTGTGAGTGATGAGATTGGAACAATGATGCAGCCACCTGTTGCGGCACACAGGTTTGTAAAATTGCATCCGGATGTACCTAGACCAAATTTTCTATGGTATATACACTTACCCTTAAATTTGTGGAAATTTATTGATATTCACCCAGAGCGCTGGCAGGCACAGAATGCCAGGTTAGTTGAGGATTTTATTCCTGGAGTTCGGTTGCGTGCTGCAGAAAAGCGTGGTTTGCGTAACCAATTAGAGAAGATAGTTTTTGATGCTCAAGAAGCTGGAGTGCTTATGACATTGGTGCTACCAGGAATCTTAGAATCAGGAATACCTTTTGCTGCTTCCTTAAGGGTGCGGTGGTACAACATGTCACCTGCTAGAGCTTCGATTGAACCCTTGAAATCAGAATTTAGACGCGATGATGTTGATACATATCTCAGCGATGACAACGTTGAATATTTACTGGTCAAGGCGGAAAGTACAGTTGGACCATTAACTAAACAACAAACCGCTTATCATGTGGAGGCTTATCTACCAATCATTGGTACCAGTTGGTTGCTTATAATTAGCTCTACTGTGCCAACCAAGGACATGGTTAACGACATGTGCAACCTTGTTACTCGTGTGGTCAATTCTGTTCAGACATACCCCAGCGAAGTAAATCTCCCTGTCACACAGCTATGCGATTCATTTCATGTTGGTGATACATATTTCACCTACGATTCCGGTAATTTTACGGATTCTTCAGACTAGGAACAATCATTATGAGCGATAATATTCAAGTCCCCATCGCTGAACTCCAGGAATTGGCAATAAAATTCCAGTCTATGAAAGAGGATCTAGATGGTACTGAACGTCAAGCTACCAAGTTAACTGGGGTCGATGAGAATGATGGTAAAGAGGTTGTTAAGGCGGTGGATGAATTCTTACAGGAATGGCAGCAATCGCGGCAAACCTTATTGAAAAATATCGGCATTTTAGGTGAGATCTCTCAAAAAATCGCTGATACGGCGGCTGAATTTGATGAAGATGCGGCAAGTGGCATCGGTGATGCCACGTGTGGCCTGAGTGGAGAGGAATAAGACACGATGGCTGATGTTTTTGCGTTTCGGGATTCGGCATCTGTAACAGCTGAATCAGACATCCTTGCGACAATGAACGAGATCAAAAGTATTTTGGCTGATAACCGCAAGGAAATAAACAATTTGAAGCCAGAATGGGTAGCTGTAGAAGCTGATGCCTACTACGAGGCAATAAATCAATGGAATGAGGGAGCTGATGGTTTAGCTGATGTGTTAAAAAATGTGGAACAAATTCTAGCAGCTGTCAGGGATGGCACTGGTGAACTAAAAAAGTCCATCGGAAAAATCCTTGATGCAACTCATTAAACATTCAATGAAAGGAAACCAATCATGGGAACCGAACATCTATCAGTAGAACATGGTGCAGTTAGCTCGCATGTAGCATCTCTGCAATCAAATCATACGCAGTTGCAGGAACAATCCAAAAAGTTCATCGCGGCTATCGAGCCTCTAAAAAGCTCTTGGAAAGGTGATTCTGTTAATGCTTGGGAGCAAATGACTCAAGCATGGCACGACAATATGGAGCAGGTAAATACCGCCTTGCAGGAGTTAACAGGGCGGGTTGATGAAGCTGGTAAAGCCTATGTTTCTGGTGAACAAGAGCAGGCATCAACACTGCAACAGCGCTTTGCTGGGATGCAGTTTAATGACGGAAACATCCTTTAAATACAGATTAAGGAAGGAAGAATCTAATGAGTGTCTTTGCCTATAACAATTCAGATGCGGATGCATCAAGTGATGAAATCAGGACTGTGGTCGGTGGTATAGAGACCACTCTATCCGAAATGGATGGAGACGTGCGCAAACTGGGTGGTTCCTGGGAAGGGTACGAACAGCAACAATATCAGCAGATCTACCATAAATGGGCAGCTGCTGCGCAGAACCTACAAGGAATTTTGGAACAAATTCGGGGTTCACTAGATGAAAACACCTCGAATGTATCAGAAATGCGCAGTCGAGCCTCTAGGGCTATTGCTGGAATGTAATGTGTGTTCAGCGTCACCTGCCTACCACATTTTAGGTCGGCAGGTGGTTGATAGAATGCTGCACTCCTGCAATGAGACTGCAGCACATTAAGATTGATAATAAATAAAAATAATATTCATTTAGTGTTTTTCGGGGGTGTGATTTTTCGTGCCAGTTTTACCATTAAAAATATTCTTCCTCTATAAAATTAACGAATTTAGAATTGGCGGTAATGCTACTGAGGTAGCAGATTTTGCCAAACGTTGGAAAGCTTTTGGCGATAACGCATTGGCTTCTGCTGATAAGTTAAGATCCATTAATAATGAACAGTTTTTAGGTGCTGAGGGTGAGCGCTACAAGCAGTTAGTTAATAGTGAATTTCCCAACCACCTCAAAATTACTGGTGAATCGCATAATGGAGTCAGTGATGCTGTAGGTAAATATGCAGCTGCCTTAAGTACAGCTACCACTGAGATGAATACCTTAGTCACTACAGCAGCGGAACCAGACCACGCAGCAGTGCAAGCAGCTGTGGGGCATTACAATGCCTGTGAAGCACGGTTGGCATTTGCTGCAGCACGGGCAGTATCACTAAAGACTTCAGCAGTTTGTGCATCAGGAATTCCTGTTCTTAATGGTGTTATGGCGGGAGCTGCTGCAGCAGCGCAGGCTGATTGGGAGGCTGCACAACTTGAATTTGAGAAGGCAAAAATAGATTATGCCGAAGCGAAAGCTAAATTCGAAAAAGATGTGACAAAAGGCGCAGAAATCAAAACTCGCTTGAGCGAAGCCGTCAAAGCCGCCGTGAGCACAATTGAAGAGCAAGCACGAAAGCGGTTTGAAGAAAACCCCAATTGGGTAGAGAAAACATGGAACGAGATCAATGACCACCTAGAAAACCATTCTGACGAATTTGGTAAGTTAGTTAGTACGCTGCGTGGATTAGGGCGCGGGCCATTATATGCGCTACTCATCCCCTTGGCCTCGTTGCATGTTCAATTTGCTCTTGCGAAAATGATGTTTAAGGGACTGATGCCAGTTCTCGCACCACTTGGTAGTTTTGCGGTTGATCTGTTCAGTGCGGTACCTGGTGGAAAGACGATAGTAAATACACTCAAGGGGTTGAAGGAACTAAAACCACTATCTGGCGAAGCAAATGCCATGAAAGACAAATATGGCGAGTGCGCCCCCGATATTTGTTCCCGCGGTGGACAATGCAAACTACCAGATTTGGAACCTGTAGAAATGGCTACAGGTGAAATGATTAACTTTGTTACCGATGTCAGCATTGATGGAATCCTGCCCATGGTCATCGACCGAAATAGCAATTCCTCCAGCAACACAAGTATGGTGCTCGGTGCCGGCTGGAATTCTACTTTAGATACGCGAATTGAAATTTTAGAAGACAAAATCCTTATGCTGTCACCCGATGGTGCATTATTAGAATTCCCACCAGCACCATTAGACGGCTCAGAAGTAATTGCCAACGGGCGACCATGGCGCCTCTCTTTTGTTGATGGAGCTTACCGGGTGCGTAATATCCAGCGCGGCCTAACCTGGGTCTTTGCTGTTACCGATGTGAATACACGACCCCAAGCCCCAGTGGAAGATGTCACTTTTACAGGTAAAGCACCAAAAAATACTGTTGATGAATTTGGTGATATCCAAGTATCAAGCTCCTTCATCAACATGACTGCACCAGGATCCGTTGCAGATACATTCGGAGTGGGCGTAGAAATCTATCTGTCCGCCACTGTCCACCATACCGGCGCCTGGATTGAATACGATTATGAACAAACCACCGGCAACATGATTGCCATGCGACGTAGTGACGGCACTGTGTTGGATCTCAAGTGGCATAGGAAAATCAACCGGCTTGCCTCTGTATGGGTGCGAAATGAGGAGACTCACCCTAGTGATGAACCCATGCGTCTTATTTCTTATAAATATGATGGCCGTGGTCGACTCTTGCGGGTGATTAATTCTGCTGCTGGGGCATTGCGCTATTATTATGATGACCAAGATCGTCCTTATCGGTGGACTGATCGTAACGGCTACTCATATTTCTACCGGTTCGATGACCAAGGTCGGGTAATTGCTCAAGTTGGTACCGGCGGTATGTTCCCCAACGCTGTTGTGTGGCTTGATGATACTGCTGATGACGCCCCCACAGGTGGGAAAGTGTGCGTGGCTTTGGAATGCGCCGGAGAATTTCATGGGGATCCTATAGAAATTGGTGCCTCCTGCATTGATGAATATTTTGAGCGGTTAGAGAACCTTCCCATCGTACAGTCATTGCAGGAGCATGGATTAGCAGGCACTGGCCTCACCGGTCGGGGTAGGACAGGCACCAGAGACAATGAATCCTGGACAGTAGCAGAAGAATTATTGACAGATGATTTCTTAGGTGATATTCGCCCCACCGTATACCGGTCTACCCCAGCAGGGGATGTGTGGCGGGTTATTACCGCTGAAGGTAAAATAACTGATCGGGAGTTCAACCAATATCACCAGGTTATCAAGGAAATTTCGAATACTGGTGTGGTAACAAGCACCGAATTCGATGAGTATGGTAATACTATTGCTGTAAACCAGGGTGATGGTGCTAGCACAGTAACAACTGCTGGGGCTTGGGGTGCACCACTAAAAGTCACTGGTCAGGATGGATTAGAAACCGAATATGAATTGGATCCGGCTGGTCTAGTCACCGCTACTACAGATGCTGCAGGGGTACGAACTGAATATGAATATGAATGGCGTGCCTCTGGTCTTGTGCCGCTGGCGGTCATTGGTCCTAATGGGTTAATGCACATCACTGAATGCGATAATGCTGGTCGGGTCATTGCTAGTGTTGATACTGCTGGCCGTCGTTCCACCATTATTCGGGACGTGCGCGGGTTAGTATCAGAGATGATCGACCCGATAGGGAATACCACTAAAGTGGAGTGCTCACCTGAAGGCTGGGTGACCAAAATTACCTATCCTGATGGCAGTGAGCGTACTGCCATGTATGATGGTGAAGGCAACCAGGTTTCATACACCAATGAGATAGCTGTTCGTGTTGTCCGGAAGTACACAGTCTTTGACCGGTTACAAGAGGTTATTGCTGCTGATGGTGGAGTGACAAAGTACACGTATAACACTCAAATGGAGAAGATTGCGGTTACGAATGCAGATGGGCATACTTGGCGTTTTGAGTATGATCTTGATGGCAAAATAGCAAAAGAAATCGATTACAACGGGTATGTTACTGAGACCAATCGATCACGTGATGGGCTAAGCACAACATTCATCAATGGTGAGAACTCTTTCACCGCTATGTATGATGCCCAGGGGCACTTAATGGAATTACAGGAGGTCAATGATACAACTCGATTTACTCGTAATGCTCATGGAGTGACTACCCAGGTATCAAATAGCTGGTCAACAATTGATTACCAATATGATAAATATGGGCGTTTTTTATCTGAGACAATGACGTTATATTCGGGTGAGGTGATCTCGCTTAGTTATCACTATGCTGCCTTTGGCGGCATAGAGGCTGTCACGCAGCTCTTACCTAATGGTCAAGTAATTTCTGAGAAACTTGGGTACAATGAGAAAGGTGAGCTTACGCAAATAACACACTACCTAGATGATAGGGAACTTGCTGTCGCAACCTTTGGAATTGATGAACTTGGTCGTCGTCATTGGTCTAGTGTGGGATCACTTGTTCGAAACTTTACCTTTGATGATTGTAACCGGATATTAATGGATATTACTAGCAAACTTGGTAGTGATAGTTCTAATGCTGTTGCATCCACAGTCGTTGCACGGTCGTTTTCTTGGCGCCCTGATGACGTATTGATGCAGGTAGTTGACACTGTGCGTGGTACTACTGATTACACTGTTGATGATTTTGGCAGAGTCATAGACGTTAATCATGGGCAACAAGCACCAGCATTAACTACGGCTACGCCTGTTGGATCAGGTGCCTCAGCTGTTTCGCAGGCATCGGAGTCATATGGGTTTAGCAAGGCAGGAGTGTTGACGAAGTTACATCCAGATACCTCTACTCGGTGGTCGGATGATATTGAGTTCGTTGGAACCCGTCCACATCGAGTGGGTCGCACCATGTTTACGTATGATAAAGCGGGTCGGGTGATTCAGACAGTAACCAAGCGGTTGTCTAAGAAACCATTGGTGAAAACATTTTATTATGGTTCGCGTACACAACCGATAGGCTATACAGATTCAGATCATCCTACTGTTGGATGGCGGTATTTGTATGATGGCTTGAAGCGCCGCATTGGTAAGGAATGTATTGATGTTGCCACAAATGAAGTAATAAGTCGTACCATGTTCTTGCATCGCGGTAATCACATCTATGGTGAGCAGCATGTATATGATATTCAGGATCCTGCAGCAGTAGGTGTTGGTAAATTGTGGCCAGTGGATCCAGGTACTGGTGAAGTGTGTGGGCAGATTGAACTCAAGGCTTTTAGTGACCCAGTATCACAATGGTCGCAGGATCAGGTAGATGCGGTTTTCTATTCGATGGTTAGCGATCTTACTGGGGTGCCAAAAGAGCTCATTGATACTGGCACGGGCGAAATTGTTGGTTACAGCAAGCAAACGCTTTTTGGTGAACGGCAATGGTTTGGCGATGTGGATTCACCATTGTTGTTTGCGGGCCAGTATGAGGATTTGGAATCTGGGTGGGTGTATAACCGATATCGGTACTATAATGCAAAGACTGGCGCTTATAATGCGCAGGATCCATTAGGGTTACGACCTAATATTGCTAGCCCGCAGGCTTATGTTACTAATCCAACTACTGGGATGGATGCGCTTGGGCTGGAAGAATGTAGTACAGGAGGGGACATTCAAAAGAATCGTGAGCAAGGAAAGGAGGTGGAAAAACTAACGGCTGATGATGTGAAAGAACAACTTAATGCTTATAATAAAAATGTTGATGACCCGTTGGATGAATTGCATATGGTGGAGCAGCTTCCTATCCAGACACGGGTGGGTGATCAAGTAATAGCTAGCAATGCAGATATTTTGATTTATGATAAACGTGGAAATAGCCGGATTCTTGAGCTTAAGAGCGGTGGGGCAAGCTTAAGTCCTAACCAACGGATTATGCGTGATATTACTGAGTTGACCGCTGTGCGAGATAAATTAGAAGATGACCTTAAGGAAGCTGAGGAAGAGCTAAAGAAGCTGATTGAAAAAGGAGCATCTGAAGAATCTATCGCAGAAGCTAAAAAGACCGTGGATAAGCTTAAAGCGGATATTGATAGTGAATTGGAGAAGGTGCATAAGTATGATAAGGATCTTGAAAAAAGAATTGCTTTAAGATCACATGACGAAGACAAGCTTGAGGCATTAGGCTTGAAAATTGGTGATAATATTACACCTGATTTTGTTAAAATAAACCCTGAGAAGGATAGCCTAGATAAAATAACTGAAGATTGGGGTACCCGAGGCATGGATGTCGATGAGCCGTAGTTAAGTATTAAGGCATCTTTATTTTATAGATAGCGGAAGGATAGAAAGCTATGACAAAGAAGTGGTTTCCGCAGGTTGAGTCGTGGTTTGTGGAGCGGGGTTATGAACGCACTGATTTTTATTTCGAGGATACAGGTGAGTCGTGGGTTCAGTATTCCATGCGTAGTGGTGGTTTGGTGTTTAGGATAACTATTACTCCTTATAGGGAAGAAGCTGGTGTGTATTTGACGTCGGTTAGTTATTATGTCCGGGTTGTAACGCTTGGGGATTTGCCTGTTGCGTTGGTGGAGCGGAGTCGTTTTTCTTCGGTGCCGGAAGAACATCTAGTTGGGTGGTTTGCTAGCAGACCATCGTCTCATTCTGACAAGGTGGGGTTGCCATGGTCTAAAAAGAAGGTGTGGTTGGAATCGCGGATTCTGGGTGATCGGTGGGAGAAGTTGTTGGGGCAATTGGAGCATGATTTGCCGGTGGTGTGGTCGGCGCTTGCGGATGCTGAGGATCTGTGTGCAGCGGTGGATGAGAGTCCGTATTGGTCTTGGTATCAGGAGGGGCCAGGTAGGTTGTTTGCGATGTTGTATCAGAAGCGGTGGGATGATGCATTAGAGTATGTGAGGTCCTGGACGTATGATGAAATTAATCCTAGGGGGATGGGAATTATTACTAGTTCTAGTTTGTGGACGGCGCAGGAGGAGTTGGATAATGCGGTGCGGGTGGTTGCGGAGTATGTGGATCAGCATCGGGAGTAGGCCTAGTGTGTAGTTGTGGGCGTCGAAAAGCTGTACCCAGTAGTAGTGAGCGCTATATTTGCTGTTTGGAGCTTCTAGGTAATTTGGCATCTGGATAGACGGTAGCAAAACGTTAGTCAGGATGAGGTGGGTGGGAAATGATGATTGGTAAGAAGTGGTTTCCGCAGGTTGAGTCGTGGTTTGTGGAGCGGGGTTATGATATGTGGTTAGAGGCAGAGACTCTTGGGCCGCAGTGACGGGCTGTGTTGGATCAGCTGGATCGAGATTTGTCGTTGGCTGTGTCGGCAATAACTGATAGTGATGATGTGTGTTCGGTGGTGGATAGGAATGAGTATTGGGGGTGGGTTGAGAAGTCGTATGGGCTGTTGTTTGTGTTGTTGTATGAGAAGTGGTGGGATGCGGCGTTGGAGTATGTGAGGTCCTGGACGTATGCTGAAATTAATCCTAGGGAGATGATAGGAGGTATCACTAGTTCTAGTTTGTGGACGGCGCAGGAGAATCTTGATAACGCCATTGCAGTAGTCACGGATTATGTGAACCAACACGGCTAAACAGGTAAAGTATTACTCATGTCACCACGGTTCGCACACGCTGATTCATGGTTTGCCCAGCATGGATACGAACGCACAAGCACGCAACTGGTGCGTTACTCTACAAAACACGCCGGTATTGTATTCGACCTAGCGTTTAAAATATATCTTGCCATCGACAAACCAGAATCACAGGACTACATCAGCTGGATTACTTACCGGGCTCGCATTCCTGCTCTCAGTGATTTGCATGCCAAATTGGTAAAGAACAGTAGCTTCTCCAGTATCATTCTTGGTGAACAATATGGCCTATTTGCCCAAGGCGACGGATTCCGCTGGTATGACGATTATATTATTTTGGAAAAAACCACCATTGGGCCGCGGTGGCAGAAAATCCTAACAGAGCTGGAACACGATCTACCCCTAGCGTGGTCTGCATTAGCTGATGCTGATGATATATGTGATGCTGTGGACGCTAGTCCTTATTGGCGTTGGTGGTTTGATGAGTCACGCGGCCGGCTCTTCGTCCTGTTGTACCAGCAACAATGGGACAAAGCCTTAGAGTATGTACGATCCTGGACCGAAAAAAACATTAATCCGAAAGGCATGAGCGAAATGCCCGGGCGGTGGACCGCACAACAGGAACTAGATAACGCCATTGCAGTGGTGACGGATTATGCGAACCAGCATCGTTAAGCAGCGCCAGTAGTTTTCCGCTCTGGATAAATCCGGGACAAGAACCGGTGATACATGCTCAACGCCTCCGGATCAGTGCGCATGGTTATTTCCTCTCGCGCAGTGGTGCGGATATCCACTTCCGGCAGGGCTACCGCCCCAGCTGCCATGGTGGTCTTCGTGTCTGCCCCCATCAACACTGGAGTAACCGCCCCAGCTCGTGCCCGCGCCACCAACGCATGATCCCCTTGATACAGCCACGAAAAATCATCCACATGCTTATCCGCTAATAACACCACATGATTGGCCAACTCAGTGCCATGAAAAATCAACTCATCGGTTGTTGTAAAAGGCAAATCAATCACTACCGTGGGCCAGCGATGCTTCACCCGGGGCAGCACTGCCCGCAGATCATCAGGACTAATCTCTTGTGGCGCGCCCATGCTCACCGCCAACGTAGGAATCTTGCCGGAACAATCCACAAACTCCGCCACCTGATCCCGCTTCAAATTCACCGCGGATTGATGAACTAGGCTTAAAAAATCCCCGCCTTGGTGTGCACCCACTGCTGCCCGCACGGGTTGATTGATGCCATCTGTATCCACAATCACTACAGGGTTTTCGGCAACTGTATTGACTAATTTTGCGATTAATGCCGCCGTGGGGGTGGTAAGAATCCGATCATCCAGGGCTGCCACCGAAATAATTAACGCCCGATTAGTATCGTACGGGGGCACTCGTTGTGCTTGCGCTAGGGTATCTGACCAGTATAATCGACGAATAAGGTGGGGGTTAAAGCGGAAGGCCATTAGTTAAATTTCCTTAATATTTTCGAATGTTAGATTACAGGGGTGTTATATAGCTA
The DNA here is from genome assembly GCA_030527885.1 of Corynebacterium sp. GTDB lineage: Bacteria > Actinomycetota > Actinomycetes > Mycobacteriales > Mycobacteriaceae > Corynebacterium. Next base: position 31,020 of record JAUMZY010000004.1, on the reverse strand, counting down.
TGAAAACCTATAAGATATAGATTTTAGTCTTTTATACGCTACGGCACGATTTTGGGAGAAACCTATGAACAATCACCCCGGAAACAACGCCAACATGCCTACCTGGTTGGGTGCGGCCTCTGGGGCACAGTCGAAAGAACCCAAAGAATCGCAGCCGCGCGAGTCACAGCCTAAACCAGCGCAACCAAATACACATACGCCTGAATCTGTGCGACCACCTATAACATCGCAACCGCAATTTTATCCCCGGTATGTGCAGCCACCAGCACCCCCGAAGGCTGCCCCACCCGAGCCGCAGAAATACCCGCCAACACCGCATTCTGTTGTGCAACCCCCATCTACTTTGCAACCAGCGCAACTGCAAGAACCAGCACCACCAAAAAATCCCCAAACACCGCAAGCAGCCGTGCAACGGCAAGCCGCGCCCGTCGATAAGCTACAAGCAGAGCCTGCACAATCAGCAGAAATAACAGATGCCCCCAGTGCGGGTAAACATTCCAGCCCTGGCCAATACGACCTCACTCCACCCGTGGCGTTAAACCAATCAGTTATCATTAGCCCAGTAAAACGGGCGCCCAAAAGTGGCTGGCGTAAATTCGTGCACGAAGTCACCGGAGGTCACATTAATCTTGGCGAAGCACGTGATGCTACGGCGGAGCAATTATTAGACAGAATCCAAACACCATTACGAGGCGATTATCGCATTGCGGTCATGTCTTTGAAAGGTGGTGTAGGCAAGACCACCACCACTGTGGTTCTTGGTGGAGTGTTCGCCAATCTGCGGGGTGATCGGGTTATAGCCATTGATGCCAATCCAGATTTGGGTACCTTGGCGCAACGAGTAGCTGAACCAGGTAAAGCTACTATTAGAGACTTATTAGCTGCGCCAGATACTTCCCGGTACCCGCAAGTTCGGGCTTACACTACGCAGGCGAAATCCCGGTTGGAAGTGATTGGATCGGAACGTGATCCGGCAGTTTCTGAAGCTTTCAGTGAAATGGATTACCGGCGCGCAATTGATATTTTACAGCACCATTACAATGTGATTTTGACTGATTGCGGCACTGGCCTCATGCATTCCGCCATGTCTGGGGTGCTTGATTTGGCGAACACCTTGGTGCTAGTCACATCCCCGGCGCTTGATGGGGCCCAGTCCGCGTCAGCAACGTTGGACTGGTTGAATCTGCACGGATATGAACAATTGGCTGCCAATTCCGTCGTGGTGATATCTGGGGCGCATCCGGATCAAGCTCCCATTGATATTAAGCAGCTCACCAGTCATTTCCGATCGAGGACACGTGCTGTACAAATCATCCCGTTTGATAGGCACCTTTCGGAAGGCGGAGTCGTTGACTTGGAACGTATATCTAAGAAAACCACCGAAGCCTATCACGAATTAGCAGCAATAGTTGCGGAAGATTTTGACAAGTGGCATAGGCATGCAAGCGAGTAGGGATGAAACATAGACTTTTCATAAGCACATGCAGTGTAACTGCATGCAGCTTTATGCTGAGTGGTTGTGTTGACCGACTGGAAGCACCCCTGCCGCCAACACACAAGCAAATTGAGCATGTACAAGACTGGTCACAGAAACGCGCCGGCCCCTATGGCATTCCCGAAACCGCGCTGCGTGCATATGCTTATGCGGCATGGTCGGCATCTAAAAAGAACTGCAATCTTGGGTGGCCTACTTTGGCAGCACTGGGAGAAGCATTAAGCGATCACGGCCAGGCTCATGGCTCGATGCTTAACGACGACGGCACTACCAGCATTCCGCTGCGTGGGCTCAACCTCTTCGACCCGATTCATCCACAGGAGGTGGGGGATACTGATGCGGGATTCTTTGATGGTGACCCCACCAAGGATATTCCCATTGGGCCCATGCAGATCATGCCCAGTAGGTGGGAGCAATTTAATACCGCAGTGGAATCGGCAGGTAAATCCAACCCCGATAATATTAATGATGCTGCTCTTACCCTGGCGGATTTCCTATGCTCGGTGGGGAGCCCCAGTGCCTCTGATGGTTGGGCTAATGGCATACAGCAAATCAATGCCAACCCGGAATTTGTCAAGCATGTTCATGCAATTGCGAAGAAGTATTCCCGATGATGAAAGCAGCACAAAAAATCCTCACGTTAATCATCATATGTGGAGCTATAGCGGCTTGTGGTGAGCCCGGTTCAGCTAAAGAAAAACCAGTTGAACAAGTCATTCCGCCGCTGGGACAATTGCCAGAACTACCGCAATCTTTCTTCCCACCACCATCGACGGAGAAAAAGGAACCAACGCCTGTCATTCCATCACCATTACCTACACCATCCCCGGTAACTGTGACCCAAACAGTATCGGAAACCCCGCCGCCACCCCCACCACCGGCCCCTGCGCCAGCACCACAACCAGCAATTACTATCCCATTGCCGCGGTTGCCGCGACTGTTTTAACGCGATTGTTTCCATGATGGAGGAAGATGACTACCCCAATGAAAGCCCAGAATAGTAAGCAACCCAAGCGGGATCATCGGGCGGCAGTACAGGCGCATAAATTGCGCATGAGCTTGGCTATTACTGCATTGCGGTTTGGTACGCATGAACCGGCTGTTAAGCCCCGATCGCCCATGATTTTGTATGCTTCGGCGATTATTGCGGGTGTTTCTATTGTGGCATGTATCGGGTTAGCGAAGTTGTTGCAAATGTTCTAGGGTGGGGTTTAGCTTGGGATTTCCCATTAGGTGTTTTGTAGGCTAGAATCTTCTACGTTGTTACTACACTATTATGTATGCAACGGGGGCCTTTAGCTCAGTTGGTAGAGCTACGGACTTTTAATCCGCAGGTCGTGGGTTCGAACCCCACAGGGCCCACCATTATTTTAAAACTCCAACCCACACCAACAATTGGCAGGGTTGGGGTTTTTGCTATTGCGCAAAAAGATGCGCCCGGGTTTCGGGTCGAATCCGGCCACATGCGTAAACAAACGCCGGGGTGGGGTCGTCGAAAAGCTATAAAAGCCGGGTGAGTTCATGCGTGTTTGGTGCTACATGCCGGGTGCAGGGTGCGCAATAATTGTATGAGGTAGCTTACTGGCAGTAGTATAAGTTAATTGGCGTGATCTGTAGCTACCGGCTTGGGTCATATAGGTTTTTTCTTGTCTAGTTAAGAAGATGCGGTCACCTCCCAGGCGTGAGGCTTGTGAATGTGCGGCCGTAGAAAGGATACACATGTCACAACCAACGAAAATCCCATGGGAAGGTAGTGCACCAAGTGAAGCAGTGGAGCTTCTGAGCGCTCCAGGTGGATTGATTGTCTGTGCGACAAAAGTTGGTTATATTCTGATGGCTTCCGATGGGTCCGGACTTGAGCGGAAATTCAGTGCTAAACAGCGCAACCGCACGAAGCCGGGAGTTGTACTGTGTGCCTCCATTGAGCAGCTGAAGGAACTAGCGCAGCTCAATGATGAAGTGCTGGCTTTCTACGAAAAGCACTGGAATGATGACATTCTGCTGGGCTGCATCCTCCCCTGGAAGGAAGAAGCATTCAAGCAGCTTCCCGACGACACCATCCGGGAACTCGCCTCCGATACTCGGGGCACGAGTTGCTTCGTCATCAAGTTCGGTCGGCCGGCAGAGCAGATTGCCGCCACCTTGTGGGAACGCGACCGCACCATTGTGTTCGCAAGTTCCGCTAACCCTTCCGGTGTGGGCAACCGCGGCCGGGTCGCTAACATTGGCGAACGGATTGAAAACGAAGCAGACATCATCGTCACCGCGGATGATTATGTAGCATCCATCCAGCCGGACAAGGATGAAGACAGCAGACACGAACAAGGCGTGATGGTGTCCATGGTTGATGCCGAGGGTGCGCTCGTTCCGGCACAAAATGGTGAGCGCCTGACGGAGCCCTGCCCCGTGCTGATCCGTAAAGGCTTGGATTACGACAAGATCATGGTGCACTTGGCGGAATCATTCCCATCGTGGAACTACCGCCAGGGCGACTACTACTAAACCCATGCATCAGTGTTGATACCAATATAACCCCAGGCTAAGCCTCCTTAATAATTGCGGAGACCAAGTACCTGGGGTTTTTAATTTACTAGCCCCGCTAACGCAACCACCAGGACACGTCACCACAACCAAACCATACGCGATAACGCCTCGCCAGCATGACCCCTGCCACTGTAATCGTGGGTTGCGTTCCTATGCGCGTCGACTAGTTGCCAAGGGTGTACCACTGGTAACTCCCACCAGCAACACAGCACGTTTAGGCTAGACAGCGTGAGCACCAGAGATGATGTACGGGCATTTCTCATGTCCCGGCGCGCCCGCGTGACCCCCGAGCGGGCGGGTAGACAGCAGCTGCGGGGGCATCGATGTGTGACTGGGATGCGCCGCAGCGAGGTGGCGATGCTGGAGAATGTGAGCGTGGAGTATTACGCAAAAATTGAGCGCGGCAATATTGCGGGGGTGTCTGATTCTGTGCTGGAATCCATCGTGCGGGCACTCAGGCTTGACGACGCCGAACACGAACAGCTATTCGACCTGGCGCGTACCGCTAATGGTGTGGTGGAACCTGTGCGCCGGCGCCCCACCAGTAGTTGGCATACGCGGAAAACCCTCATTCACGCCCTTAATTCGTTCACTGGTGGCCCGGCGGTGATTCGGAATGGGTGCATGGACATTCTGGCTACTAACCCGATGGGCCGCCAGTTTTACGATTGGGTGTTCGATGGTCCGGGGCGGGGTAATCTGGCGCGTTTTACCTTTTTGGATGATCGGGCTCGTGACTTCCACCCTGATTGGAATGATGTCGCTGATATTTGCGTGGCTATCCTGCGCCTTGAGGCTGGTCGTAGCCCGCATGACAAGCATTTGCATGATTTGATTGGGGAGCTTTCCACCTGCAGTGCGGATTTCCGCACCCGGTGGAGCGCCCATAATGTGCGCCGGCATGGCACGGGAACGAAGTCGTTTCACCATCACCTGGTGGGTGATCTCACGCTCACGTACGAGGAAATGGCTTTAGTATCGGAACCAGGGTTGTCGTTCATGATCTACACGGCAGAACCCGGTTCAGAAAGTGTCACCCGAGTAGCCCACCTATCGGTAACAACCCAGGAGGAACAACAATGAAACTCATTCCGAAAGCCCCTACGGCGAAGAACCCACCGGAGTATTTCACTGGTGACGTGTGGTTAGACATGCTCGCCACTCCGCAAGGAACCGATCAACGCATGACGGTTGCGCTGGTGCGGTTTGCGCCGGGTGCACGCACGGCGTGGCATGCGTATGCGCGGGGCCAAACGCTGCACATTGCGCAGGGTACGGCGCTGATCGGCATGCGGGATGGCCAGGTCATTCGGGCCAGTGCTGGGCAAACCGTGTATCTGGAACCAGGGGAGGAGCATTGGCATGGCGCCACGGCGACGGATTTCATGGAACACCTCGCCCTGCAAGAAAACACCGATGACTCAGCGAACACCACAACGTGGCTGGAACACGTATCGGATGATGACTATCAGAACGCACAGGAGAAATAATTATGCACAATCGAATTTTGGGCCAGGGTCTGGAAGTATCCGCACTCGGGTTGGGCTGCATGGGCATGTCCCAAGGCTACGGTCCTAATCCAGGTTCCCGCGATGACATGATCGCGGTGCTGCGCGCCGCCGTGGATGAGGGCGTGACGTTCTTCGACACCGCCGAAATCTATGGCCCCTACGTGAACGAAGAACTCGTGGGTGAAGCCCTCGAACCACTCTGCGATCAGGTGACCATCGCCACCAAGTTCGGCTTTCACATCGAAAAACGGCTACATGAACAGCCTGGACAGCAGCCCGGCACAAATCTGCCGGGTGGCAGACGCCTCACTGAAACGCCTCCGCACCGACGTGATCGACCTGTTCTACCAGCACCGAGTGGATCCCAACGTGCCCATTGAAGATGTCGCAGGCACCGTCAGGGAACTCATTAAAGAAGGCAAAGTGCGGAACTTCGGCCTGTCAGAAGCCTCCGTGTACACCATTCGCCGTGCCCACGCCATCACGCCCGTCACCGCAGTCCAAAGCGAATATTCCCTCTAGACCCGCGACCCCGAAGCCGAAGTACTGCCCACACTGGCAGAACTCGGCATCGGTTTCGTGCCGTTTAGCCCCTCGGCAAAGGCATGCTCACCGGCACAATCACCACCGAAACGAAGTTCACCGAAGGCGACATTCGTAATAACGTGCCCCGCTTCGACGCCGACACCTGAGCGCCAACCAGGCATTGGTACAGCACGTGACCGAGCTTGCCGCGCGTAAAGACGCAACGCCGGGGCAGGTGGCGCTGGCCTGGCTGCTGGCACAATACCCATGGATCGTGCCGATTCCCGGTACGCGCCGGGTCGAATGTATCCGCGAGAATAATGCGTCCACCACGGTGGGGTTGTCGGCGGATGAGGTTGCGGATCTCAATGCGCTGGCCAGCAGCATTGGGGTGTAGGGTGATCGGTATACGCCGCAGCACATGAAGTTGTTGGATCGCTAAGCTTTTCGACGCCCCATGTTCCCGGCGAGCGCGGTGATGGCTAGCTCCGCGATGGCGTGGAGTTCTTCGGCGGTGGCGCCATCGCGAGCCTGTTGGCTCATGCCCTGTAGGGTGGCTGCGGTGAATTGTGCCATGGTGTGCGTGACTCCGGGTTTGGTGGCCATGTGGTGAATGTTGTCGTTACGCATGGCTGCCAGGCGGTCGCCAACATGTTTATGGGCGCTGCTCACGGTGACGGCGGCGCTGATAACCAGGCATCCGCCGGGGATGTCCTGGGCGGGGTAGTGGTTGGCGGCTTCCCGGAGGATTCTGCTGAGGAGGACGATGCCGTCGGTTTCCTCAGCTAGCGCGGTGGCGAGAAACGCCCCGTGGGTGGCGTTGTAGTGGTCAATGACGGTGAAGAAAAGTTCTTCCTTGGAGCCGAAGGCTTTGTACAGGCTGGGCGGATTGATGCCCATGGCCTGGGTGAGGGCGGCAAGTGATGCGCCTTCGTAGCCGTATTCCCAAAAGACCAGCGTGGCGGCTTCCAGGGCCTTGGTGGTGTCGAATTTGCGTCCCTGTCCGGCGCGGCCTGCCATGTTACTCCTCTCAATGTTTGTGGTAGCTGGTAGTGTAGCAGCCATACTTGTAGTGATCGCTACAAGTATCTATAGTGGGGGCATGTTGCACACACCACCATCGCCACCCATTGCCATCATCACAGGAGCCAGCCGGGGCATCGGTCAGGTCATCGCCCGCCGCCTCGCGCACGACGGCTACCAGGTCGGAATCCACTACGGCACCAACCAGAAAGCCGCGGCCGCAGTCGCCGCAGACATCACCGCTGCCGGTGGCGCCGCCTTCACTTTCCAAGCCGATCTCACTCACGTTGCTGATTTTTGGCCAGCCTTCGACCACGCCACCGAAGGGATGGACGTGAGTAACCTCCGTGTCCTGGTGAATAACGCCGGCATCACCCTGTGCGGCATCATCGAAGACTTCAGCCCCGCCGATTTCGAAACCCAGCAGACCATCAACGTCACCGCCCCATATTTCATCGTACGCGATGGATTATCGCGCATGGTGGACGGTGGGCGCATCATCAACATTTCCTCCGGTGTCACCCGCATCGCCTTCCCCCCACATCATCGGCTACGCCATGACCAAAGGCGCAATCGACACCTTCACCCGCACCCTGGCGAAACACCTCGGACCCCGCCGCATCACCGTCAATGCCGTGGCCCCCGGCGTGGTTGACACCGACATCAACGCCGACTGGCTTCGCGGAAACACCGACGTCATGGCCGCCATCGCCGCAGACGTGGCCTTAGGGCGAGTCGGCCAACCAGAAGACATCGCCGGCATCGTGTCCTTCCTCGCCTCTGACGATGCCGCCTGGGTCACCGGCCACATCATCGACGCCACCGGCGGCACCCACCTCTAACGCCTCTAACGTTGCACCTTGATATTCACCTCAAAGGTGCCCAACGCATTCACTAGGGTGAAATACATGCGGGAATACATCTCCAACGCCCGCGCCCCAGTGATATCCCCCAGATCAATAATGGAATCCACCGGCCAACCGAACTGCCTCAAGATACCCGCACCACATCCTTCGCATCATTATCATTGCCAGCAATGAAAAGATTATGCTCACCTGGAATCCGCGTTGGCTCCACCATTACCTCATGAAACACACTGGTCAGCGACTTCACAACTTTCGTTTCCGGGAAAGCTCGTTGCACCTGCTCACCCAAACTATCCGTGTTCGCCACGGTCAATGTGGGTGGGAAACCCTGCGACAGATCCAGCGGCAGAGCCAGATCCAACAGAATCTTACCCGCCAAAGTCGCAGCGCCGATGCCTTCGAGCGTCGATAAGCTGGTTTCACCATGAGTAACATTCAGCACCACCTCTGCCCGCGCACTGGCCTCGGCATAGGGGAGGAGCGTGACGTATGGATGCGCCTCAAGCCACTGCGAAAACTCCGCATCCGCGCGGCTCAAAGTAACCTCTGGGTTTCGAGTGCCCATGGCAACCTCATGCCCCAACGCATCCAACGCACCAGCCAGTGTCTGGCCCACTTTGCCCGTGCCTAAAACCGTCATCTTCATGTTCTAACCTCCCGGTGTGATCTCTACAGTTGCAGCCTTTGGGCCTGGCCCCACCATCGGCGGCAAATATGAACTACCCGTATATTTTGCGTTATACGCAGCATCAATCTTGGTGTTCAACTCTGCATCCGCAATCGGTGTGAACTCCACCTCGTACTGAGCACCTGCCACGGTAATCAACCCGGCGCGCTGCGCCACCGCTGACTGATACCAGCGGCTGTGGGTACCATTCCACGCCCGTACAAAGAGTCGGTCATCCACAACCACCGACCAAATCCAGGTCAAAGTGCCGGTGGTGATCCCATCCGGATGGTAAGGCGCAATGTGCAAATCATCCGCTGCCGCAATCTTGGTCATAACATCCTGGGGCCACTGGGCCATAATTCTTGTTCCTTTCCGGTAGTTTCCGTACCCTCCAGGATGCCCCAATAGAAATACCGGAAACAGGCCCTGTCAGTAAACCCCTCAGGGTGATCTTGTAGGTACACACTAAGTGAGGTACTTGAACCGTGGTGGACAGGAGTTTTAATTAAGAAAAAAAATAATAAATTTATAGTATTTGATGGCTTGCTGGGATTTTAATATCCCACAAATTATATGCGTAGAAGTTGGTTTATTGACTGGAGATGACACTGATCGGAGCCGATTTCTTTCTTGCGATATAGAGCATATATAATTCTTGGTAAAATTAATACAATTTTATATTGACGGGGGGCGATGTCGGATAGCGTTTAATGCAACAGTGTGATATCTCATCAATTATGTAAGAAAGGAAAGATTGATGAAAGAACCAGCTGTTCTTCTCCTGTCGGGAGGACCAGATTCCTCCACTCTGGCTTTTGATCTTGTTAAGAATCAAGGTAAAAAAGTTTTGGCACTTACGTTTAATTTTGGCGAGAAAGAAGCCAAGGCTGAAATTGAATCAGCTAAGAAAATTGCAGTCGAATTGGGAATCGAGCATCATATTGTAGATTTTTCAGATTCAATGCGGGAATTTTACGGTTTGCCAAATCCGCAGTATATGCGAAAAGTTGCAGGTCCGAATTTGTACAGCGATGAAACTACTCTGGAAAATTCTTATGACGTGCAACCGTTTGGTTCGGCTATTGCTTTACTGATGGCTGCTTCCTGGGGCTTGAAACAAGGTGCACGTTCAATCTACTATGCAGTGCATTACAATGACACGATTTATTTTGATAATAAGGTTTCGTACTTTAAGCTTTTGGGTGTGGTGACTTCCTCGTGTGAAGGTGATGAATATGCAATGGATTTCCAGGTCCCATATTTAAAGATGTTGAAGAGTGAAGTGATAGCTCTCGGTCATTCACTTGGACTGGATCTTTCTGAAACCTGGAGTTGCGCATCTTCTGATGAAATCCATTGTGGCACATGTGAGCCATGTATTGATCGAAGAGAAGCTTTTAAGCAGGCGCACATTGCTGATACCACTGTGTATGCAAATAATTCTCTGACGGTGGAGTAATTGGTTCGTAAAATTTTTCCAGTCTCACTCTGGTATCTCGTTGTTGGGCAAGCGTTACAATCGCTTGCCCTTTCGGCGTTGTCGCTTGCCCTTGTTTTTGTTGGGGTTGAAGAGTCTAATCCAACTGGTATTGGGTTTATTCTAGCTGCGAGAACCCTACCAACTATTGGGTTAGCATTGGTTGGTGGGATAGCTGCGGATAAATGTAACCGAGTTCGACTTGCCAGCAGTACGCTTATTCTTAGTGGCGGGGTACATATAGTGCTTGCACTGTGCCTATTCCGCTATGGGTTGGGGTGGCAGGTATATGCTGTGTCGTTTACTACAGGGCTTATCGGTGCTTTTGGATCTCCGAGTCTGTATTCACTATTGCCGTCTATCATCCCAGCGGCGCAGAATGTTTCAGCTAATGCTTTGGTACGTGGTGCACGTAACTTCATGGCTGTCATTGGGCCAGCATTAGCGGGGATACTTATCCCCATCTGTGGTTATAACATTATTTTTATTGCCATTGCGGTATTGACTATCCTTGCTGGTGTGGCGGTGGCATGTATTCGTTATGAGCCACACGAAGAATCCCATGTGGCAGATACCAATGTGGATGATCGTAGTATCGGGGCTAGATACCTATCCGAAAAATATCCATGGTTTCTTTTTTCGATTCTCATGTGGGCAGCATTATTATCCGTAGAGTCGGGTGCTAGCTCAGTTACTCTGCCGTTTGTCTTTTTAGAAGCAGGCAGCCAATCGCAATGGTCGTTTGTCATATCTGCTACATCACTGGGATACATCATTGTGCAGCAGTTCTGGTGCAGGTGCCGATACGTCGGAATCTAATAGCCATGTCATTTTTTGCGTTTGCGCTGGCGGCGCTGCCACTATTGGCTGTTGGTATGGGGTTGTCGTATTGGTTACTGTTGGTTGCCGCAGTTGTTGCTGGGTTTGTGTCTGAGGTTTCGGGTTCGTTGTGGGGTTCGGCGTTGCAAACTAAAGTACGCTCGGACGAAATTGGGCGGGTGTCATCTATTGATTATACATTTTCTTTTGGTGTAATCCCGGTTGCTTATGTGGCTTATGGATTTTTAGGTCAACATGGTTCCCAGCAGGTGATTCTTATAGCATCAGCGGGGGTCATTGTGGTGGCTAGTTTATGCGCGGCCTGGAAAAATTGGGAGAAATAGAGAGTTTTTCATAAAACCAAACACCCTGCCCTCAGGGCTCATCGGCTAATGCCAGCATGGTGCACGCACTGTTATCGACTCCGGTCAGTGCCCGCCATTCCTGCTCAAACTTCCGGCCATCCGTTGACCATGGGCGTTTGTCACTCAACCCGGATGCCCGCAGGCGAATGGCTCTGTCACTCTGCGGATAGAACGAAAAATCATTCGTCACATCCGCCACCACCACGCCTGCGGTCCACGGGCCAATTCTGGGAATACTCAGCAGCTCTGTTAACAACTCATCTGGGGCGCAGGGCTCGTAATCTTGCATCCACGTCGCCGCATTCTGCAACGCGGATTGAAAAAACGACAACCCCAAGCGGGTGTAAAGATCATTGCTGGCGTTGGTGACGGCGTCGACAAGCGGAAAACACCGATACCCAGCCACCTCTTCCCCCAATTCTGCCCGAAACCCCGCAATTAACTTGCGTGCCTGCTCCGCCTTGATCACCTGCCGCAGAATCGCCGTGGCCAACGCCTCCCACACCGACGGCGTGGCCAGGCGCACCAGCCGCGCACCTGTGGGGGAGAGATAGGAAAAATCAATCCCTGACACCACCCCCAATCGCCCCAGCTCAGGCTTGTCGACGATCGACAGCGTCAGCGGCACGCTCCCCGCGCTGCCACCCAGCTTACTGAACCTCATGGAATCCCCCTCCTGCTGCACCAACCAGTGGCCATCACCGTGGGAAAACACCCGGCTGAGCTGTTGCTCCTCGTCGCGGAACCAGCCGGTGTGATCATTGAGCAGCACGCCGGGCAGGGAAGAAGGGGAAGTTATGTCGACCTTGGTGATACACATGCATTTCATTAAACCCACATGGGGGCGTGCCGGCAACAGCGGCGCCAGCGCATCCCCACCATAGCCAAAACATATAGAAATATGGCAGCAGCGCAGCTATAAAGGAAATGGAAATAATGTAGAAGATACGGAGCACCATATGCTATTTGGATATGTCCCCTTCATCATCGGGGTGGCAGCAATACTCATCACCCTGCGGTCAATCTGGCGCATTCTCGACTCCCGGACCCTCCCGAACGAAAAAATCACCAAAATCCTCATGGAGCTCGTCAAACTAGCGCTCTTCATCGCCGTCGTCTTCTTCATCTACAGGATGTCCAGCTCCATCACGGACATGCGGGGATAAGGCAACAACTAATCCCGAAAAATGCGCCGGGCCACCTTCGCGGCAATTGCACTGGTCCGGATGTCCTCCCCGGTTACCTCACGGTATTCCTTCGCCGCATCCGCCCAGGTTTCCTCCCGCACTAGCCGCAGGAATTCGGTAAACCGGGGGTCGGAAAAATACTCCTTGGCGCTTTGTTCTGCACAATGCTTTTCGACGAAATCCGCTGTAATTCGGGCCGCCTCCGGGGCGCGGAAAATCTTAGCTAACTTCATGGGATCACCATCAATCGGTTACTCGAAGCATAATTTTTATCTATTATAGCTTATAGCCTTCAGCGGAGGTGGGAAGCCAACTAGCATTAAGGACTTATGGCGCAACTCATCCGCACCCACTACTGGTGGCTCTCCCTGCTTCTAGAACTAATCATCATCCTTGCCGGCGGCATATACATTTTCTCGGACATGATGCTGTCCCTCTTCATCTGGGAAATACTCGCCGTACTCTTCGTCAGCATGGTCATCAGCGCAGCCTGGGACGGCATGGGAGTGCCCCGCCTCAATTCCCGCTTTCGGGAACGCGCCTTCACCTTCTCCCGGTTCTTCATCTTTGGCGCCATCATCGTGGGTATCACCGCCGCCATTCTCAGTGGCCAATCTGGACTGGAACTCATCAACCGGATCGCCGCTGCCGTCGGAGTGGTGGTGTCCTGGATGCTATTGCACATTGGGGTTGCGCAAATCTACCAAGTGGTGGATACCCACGATTCGGTATTTAAATTTCCCGCAACCAAAAACGATGACGGAAACTTCTCAACTACCTGTATTTTTCCTTCACCATCGGGGTGTCATTCTCCACTTCTGATGTGACAATCGTGGGTTTTACGGGTCGCCGCATGGTTCTCATTCACAGCGTGTTATCATTTTTCTATAACGCACTTGTCGTTGCCGTAGCTTTCCAAGTCATCCAAGGAACCCGATAATCACATAAAACGAGAGGTATTTTATGCTCGCACCATTCTACTTCAGTAGCTACTTCGAAGTGCCTGTGCATGTCATGGAAAAATACCGCATCCTCGACATTTGTCTCATCTCTGATCTGCCCCTATGCGTTGACTCTTTCCTCATACGGCACATCAACCCCACGGCATACCGGTGCATCAGCAAATACCTGCGGTTCCTTTCCGACCGTGCCGGGCGGCAACTCAGCTTCGATCAACTCGACGAATGGTTCTGCTTCCACGACATAAAAGAAGACAGGCTGGGCAGGGGTGTGCTGCGCAACCGAACCCCCAGGCTTAGTAGAACCTTCGCTAAAGAAGTTCAACGCACACTTGCCATGCGCCGCGGCCAAAGCCGATTGGAAAAAATCATGCTGATGTCTAGGTCGCTGGTCAAAGACCACATGAGCAGTTTCACCAGCAACATCATCAAACCCTACCTGCTGGAATACACCCAATACATAGCCTGCACCTATCTCAAACCCCACCACCGTAAAAAATTCCACGTAGAACGCGCCTACTTTGACTACACCACCGAAAAATGGGAATCCGCAACCTACGAACTCCTCGCCTTCCACGACACCTATGTGCTCCTCACCCCCAGGGACATCGTCACTTACGATAAATCCTGGGTCAACTATGAAGCTTTTCGCAGCCGCTTTGAACAATGGCTCTGCACCGACAAAAGCCAGACCTATTACACTAAACAGCTCGAAAAAGGCGGAGATAGGTACGAAGCGGTACGACTCACCGCCAGGAAATTCCCTGAATATGCCACCGCATACCTCAAAAACCAAGACCAAAAAGTTGACCAGATTCTCGAATATTCCGCAAACCGCCGCGAATACGTCACTGAAGTCATGGTGGACCTCGTCAGCGCCACCATAGCCGAATTGGAAACCTTCTACCCCGACTTCTACCAACCCATCACAGACGTACAATCAGCCTATATCCGTGCTGAAATATTCGGCAGATACGCCGAAGCCCACTGGCATCGCTCCATGCCAGGACTTCGCACGATGCAAGACGCGGAACTCTTCTTCAAACTGGTCTTCTACGGCATGCCACTGCTATCGCAAATGCCCACCCAAATTAATCGAATAAACTTTTGCATGGTCAGATTACGTTCCTTTGGGATGATGCTCAACACCCACATGAATATTAATGATGAAACCTGTTTACTCGTTCTCGCCGCTGGCTTTCGGCAACGCCGAGAACTACGCAAAGCGCTCGCAAGACTGCCAAACAACCACAACATCATCACGATCAATCTTTAACCCACGGCAACCCACGACAACAAAAACCGGTGATACACACCCCGGCGAATCTTGGCACCAGGCAACAACCTTCCAGCACATTCCCGCACCTCAGCCACACTAACCCCGGGCTGCGCAATCCGCACCCCAATGTCCCGGGTTTCCCGGTGCACCGCGGAACCCACCAGCGCAATCGGAACAATACCCACCGTGTACAACCAATCCACCACAGACTTGCGGGCAGCCAACCCCACCACAAGAAGCTGCCCACCCGGCTTCAACAATTCCTTGGCCTTCAGCAACGTGGGCTCCAACTCCATGTGATGCAGAGTCGCCACCATAGTGATCAAATCAAACTGATGTTCGTACGTGAAATCGTCGAAAAGCACCGGCGCCAACGTTGCATCCAACCCCCGCGCCGCAGCCCGCTTGATACTCACCGGATCCGGATCAATCCCCACCAACGTCGCACACTGCGGCGCCAACCGCTGCAACAACAATCCCTCACCACAACCCACATCCAACGCCACCAACCCCGCCCGGCCTGCAATCTGCCGCAAAATCCACGGATGATACGCCGAATTATGATTCCAATACTCCTCAGGCATCAATCTGCCCTTGCACAACAGTGTGCGTCGCGCCCCCAACCCACACCTCATCACCATCAGCAACAATATGCACCAAGCCATCCCGGCCCACATTGCCACCCTGCCGCACCGTGTAACTACCCTGCGCCTTCCCCGTGCGCACAAACCACTGCGCCACCGACGCATTCAAACTACCCGTCACCGGGTCCTCAGCAATCCCAGCCCCCGGCGCAAACGCCCGAATCTCCCACCCCGAAGCATCCGGACCCACAACCCCCACGATGAGATCAGGCGCCTGCGTGAAATCCGGCCGTATCGACCGCACAATCTCTGCAGATTCCACCTCCAGCGCCGCCCACCCTGCGCCATTATCCACCCACTGATGGTCAACCACCTCAGTCAACCCCAAAGCTGCCATATGTGTTGCCAGTTCCGCATCGCTCAACGGGCCGGATCGTACCGTAGGCGGCGCAGCAAAATGCCACACCCCATCAACCTTGCGCACCGTCACCAACCCGGCAGCACACTCCTGCACCAACTCCGTCTTATCCAACCCAGCTGCCCCCAACCAAGCATGCGCGCTCCCCAACGTGGGGTGCCCCGCAAACGGTAGCTCCCTGCCAGGGGTGAAAATCCGCACCCGATAGTCCGCGCCGGGTTGGGTGGGGGAGAGCAGGAATGTTGTTTCGCTGAGGTTAGTCCAGTGAGCGATGCGCTGCATTTGTGCGTCAGTCAGATCGTCGGCGTTGTGGATGACTGCGACGGGATTGCCGGCGAAAGCAGAAGCACCAAAAACATCAACCTGCGAGAAACTTTTCATCGTTTCATTATACCATAACCTGCTTTTACCAGTGATTTTGTTAACACGTGTTGTTTCAAGTATAGTTTTCTCCAGCTGCGGTAAAACGCACTAGCTCCCATCGTCTAGGGGCCTAGGACGCCGGCCTTTCACGCCGGTAACACGGGTTCGAATCCCGTTGGGAGTACTAGAACGCCCTGTAACCCAGGGTGTTTTAACTAAATATGGCCCTGTGGCGCAGTTGGTTAGCGCGCCGCCCTGTCACGGCGGAGGTCGCGGGTTCAAGTCCCGTCAGGGTCGCAAATTTGTTGGCGAGAAGAAACCTTCTCGCCATTTTTTGCGTTTCCAGATATACAAAAGTGGCGTTCACTTATTGACGAACCCAACTTCACAATTACCCGGAGCTAGTAGTTACAAGTTCGTTGGACACCGGCGTGTTGAGAGATGGGGGCACTGCGTACCTGATTACTAATGATTGCTATCGTGAACAGTACGAGAAAAGACATAGCGTATGACATGTTAATGATGAAATGCTCTAGGCCTAACCAGAAGGGCAGTAGATTGAGGAATCCCAACGCGGGTAGTGTCGCGTTGGTAAAAGCATAATGTCAAGCTGCGGTTATCTTTTGTAAGGCTACGGCCATACCAGTTGGCACGTGTAACAATGATGGTGGCGATGACTATAGGGATTACCGTAAGTGCGAACACGATCGGAATGGCGATCATGCTGAAGTATGGGAAGCTAAGGTTAAATCCATATGCAACATCAAGCATGGAACCACGGAGCGTAGAAGTAGGCAACTGGCATTGCTTGGCACATGATGCACCCTTTCTACTTGTCAGGGATAAAGCGAGAAGACAGATAATGCCATATCGTTCATGGTGTTAGATGCGGGCTTAATTTTGCTGTCATATTATTCTGGAACTTAAGATGATTGTTGTCAATGGAAAGAATATTCTTATGATCTTTTCGTAACCGCTTACTTGTCCCGCGTTGGCGATCAAGAATGCTAACCAGGCTGGAGGCGTCGAGAAGCAAACATCTAGCATGTTTGCCGCATTGCCTGATTAAGGGCACTTAAAGCAGCATTCCACCTGCTGATTTGCCTATTTTTTATTCTGCTGTGTATTGTTATCAGTCGTGCACACACCTGTGTGTCACGGCCCTGTGGCGCAGTTGGTTAGCGCGCCGCCCTGTCACGGCGGAGGTCGCGGGTTCAAGTCCCGTCAGGGTCGCTGGTTGTGTATGCAACCAAGTGGCGCGGTAGCTCAGTCGGTAGAGCGTCCGCCTGAAAAGTGGAAGGTCACCAGTTCGATCCTGGTCCGTGCCACCACCAAACCCCAGCCTTCGGGCTGGGGTTTTATACATGTTCAAAGGGTGGGAGGGTGAAACCCCTTCTTAGATCACCACCGGGGTCACAAGAAAGGGGATGTTAGGGAAGGCGAGGGCTTAGCTAGCCATCAATTCCTGGTTACGCCATGTTTGGGCTGGTGGAGTTTTTCACTCGTTCCGGCGCGGGCTGATTACGCTCAGAAGACTTCGACTCTTGTGGCTGCTTTGAAACCTGTCCTGGCTGCCGCTCCGTAGAATGCGAAGGTGTGTTTGTGGGGTTAGCCGGGTGGCTCGTCGTTGGTTGTCCTGAACCATCAGCAGATTCAATGGGCAGATTCAGCATATTCACCATCAAATCAGTGGCGTGCTGGCAGATTTCCGTCTTATCTGTTTTCTGGGATCGACTATTGTAATTGCGGTAGGTCACCTCCAGCCTGCCGCGGTTAGTCACTAAGCCAGCGCTGCATTCTGAATCGTTAGAAGAATTACCAGAATCATAAAGGTAGACGTTTTCCGGTTTATGCACTTGAATATCCGGCAGTTCCTCGGAATGATCCATCAAATCCTCATAGCGTTCATTACCGGTACGAATCGAAGCCATGATGATATTGCCGGCATCGCCTTTCTCCGTGGACTTCAAAGTGCAGTATGTACTGGTGTTTGCATATTTATCCTTAGAGGTATCATCGACTCGCCAGCCCAAGCTCTTCCACTGATCCTCTGTGATTTCCACACACGGGCTAAACAACTTGTTGCCTAACTCCTTGGGGGAATATGCACCCGCTCCCAAGCTCTCCGCAAAAGTACCACCTCTCTCACCAGTTTTAGGACTGGTACTCGGAAGCCCCTTGTTGCCGCCACCCCCAGAGTCCTCAGAATCAGGCGTTTGATCGGTAGAATTCCCCGGCACATCAATGAGGCTACTGATATTGGGCACCACACAACCGCTGAGTAACAAAACACTCATAGCGACCAGCACCGGTCGGATTGCACGCATTGATTTATCTCCATATGAATTCGAACACAATTTACTTATAGCCTAAAACTTGCATTACCCATAGATCGAGTCTTTACCCCATGCGCACACAAAACATGCAGGTAGCACCATTCAACATGGGGTAATTTCGCGGCACCCCCTATTTATGGCCCCTTATGCCCCCTTATGGAGCGGATTTTCCGCAGCCTCAGCCTTGAGATTGCTCATTTGATTCACCAAATCAATAGCCTTCTGGCAGGCCGCACTCTTCGTCGGCTTCGGATCTGCATCACCCTTGAGCTTCGCAGACACAGCCATGCGGCCCCGATTCGTCACCACTTCCGCAGTGCATTCATTCTTAACAGGATTGAGCGAGTCATAAAGCGCAATATAGTCAGGCTTCTGCACATTCACATTGATCAACTCCTGCCCGAACCCCACAGAATCACCAGCCAGGGCATAGTGCGTTTGCACCTGCGCGGTTTCCAACCCAGCAGGATCCGCCGCCGCAGCAGCAAAGAAGCACTGATGATCACGCTCCGCCTCCGGATGCTTATCATGGCTCGTCACATTCTTATCCGCAGTTTTCTTCTCCTCCGACTTGATCTTCAAATTGAGGCTTTCCCACTGCTGCTTCGTCACTTCCTGACACGGGTTAAAAGTCCTGCGCACATTATCATCAGGCCCGAACTCGCCCGCCCCCAACGCTTCCGCATAACTCATGGTCAGCGCATTCGAACTTTGCGACGCCGCCGGCGCCGGGCTTGCAGCCGACGTTGCCGGTGCTGCTGGTGCCGCCGGGGCTGCCGGGGCTGCCAGTGCTGGGGTCTGCACATGCAAACTCAAGATGCCCTGTAAAATCCCAACAGCCTTCTTACACGTCAACTCCGCTGCCAGATCCGCAACCTTATTGGAAAACTCCCCATAATGAACCTCAAACCGACCCTGATTAGTCATCAACCCCGCCGCACACTGATCCCGATACCGCGCAGTATTAGGTGCATAAAGATACGCATAACCAGGCTTATCAATCTTCACACTATCAAGCCGCGCACCATCTTTTAACTGATTATCCAACGGCGAAACCATTAGACACAGTAGAAACCGACACCACCGGATCCGGCTGCGACTGCTGCATCTTGAGCAAGCAAGAAGCATAAGTGGCGATATTATCGTCAGGATTGTTTGCCCCCTCCTTCAACCCCAACGACGCTAACTGCTCCTTTGAAATCTCCGCACACGGATTAAAAGCCGCTTGACCAGCTTGCTGCGTCGTGTACTGCCCAATGCCCAACAACTGCCCCAACGTCTGATCCGAAGCAGCCTTCTTCGGGGCCGTCGAAGATTCAGCCGCTTTAGTGGTCTCAGCGGCACTCGTCGTCGCCGGCGTGCTGGTTTCCGAACCCCCACCAGCCAACAGTGACGCGGGCAACCCCGAACAACCACTCACAAAAATCAAACCAGCAACAGCAAGGAAAATACGAACAGGTTTCATCATGATTTACGCTCCACTCGTGTTAGATGCCGACGATGCAGCGCCACCAGGAGCAGCCCCTGCCGGATTGGCAGTGCCGTTAGCCTCCGGCGCCCGCTTCGGCTCCGAACCCGGATTCGCATCAGGGCTGGCACCCGGTTGATTCCCTGGCTGCTGCGACCCAGCCGCCTCTGTTTCCACCGGCGCTTCCGGTGATTTCGATGATTTCGGTGGCGCGGTGGCAGAATCCGAGGGCTGCGCCGGCGGGATCATACTGCAACTTAAATACCTGCTGCAGGTGGTCTACCGCCCGCTGGCACGCCTGATTCTTCGTGATAGCCGGCTCCACACTCTTATGCTGCCCATACGTACCAACGATGCGGCCCCGCGCAGTCACAACCCCCACCGGACACTGCTGCTCTTTGGCCTCTGGAATATCGAAGATATAAAAATTCTCCGGCTTATTCACCTTCGCCGTCACCGGCCGCATATCCTTATTGGCTTCCTCCCACGTCTTATAGGAGGTCTGCAACGTAAACAATTCCCGGAACTCATCATCCGTAGGGCCCGTCCGATACATGCACGAATCAAAAGGCGAAGGCAATTCACTGGAAATTACCGTGGTTGGATCATCAAACTGCGTAAACCCAATGCTTTGCCACTGCTCCGCCGAAATTTCCCGACACCCACGGAACATCCCCATGACCTTCGCCTTGGGGTCATACAACCGCGCACCCAATGCGGTCTTCAACGTTTGGGGGGCCATTCGGTGCGGTTGGCGCCGGGGCTTCTTGGGAGGGCTGCCCAGGTGTAGGTGCTGGTAGAAACTCCAATGCGGGGCCGGGGCACCGGCGAGGGGCATATCTAGTATTTTTGCAGTGAATCCACCGCGGTCTGGCATACTTTTTCCTTGCCGGTGGTGGTGTTATCAATAAATGGGGAAGTGTAATCAAACTCCAGCCGTCCCCGCTTTGTCAGCACACCGGCGAAGCAATGTCGGCTTTGGTCATCCTCCGAATTGTCGTAAATATAGTAATTCTCCGGCATGTTAACCTTCAGCCCGCTCAGATCCTGCTTGGTTTGCCGCACACTATCGAGTTTGACCACGTCGTAATAATCATTCATCGTTACGGCGAACCGCGCTGAGCCCTGGTTTTTCCTGGAATGGCCTTGATGAAGCAAGTGACACTTGTTGTGCTGGGTTGGTCGAAAACTTCATGGGTTTCGGTGGGGTTATTGATCGTCCACCCGAGGCCTCGCCACTGCTCCGGGCTGATGTCAACGGTGCAGGGGCGGAAAATGCCGAAGTTGTTCTGCTCCGGCTGGTAGGTGTTGGCGCTGAGCATTTCCCCAACGGTGCTGGCCGGCATTTTTCGTGCTGCTTCTTGCGTCGATGAAGGGGCTGCGGTTTGCGTGCTGGTGGCTGGCGGTGCGGCTGTGGTTCCCTCCCTAGGTTGGTTAAAGGTTGAACAGGCGGTGAGTGTCAGCACACTGCATGCCACAACAGTCGCGCGGAAAAAGCGCATGATGCTAGCTCCAAATCATCTAATAGCATTTCATTACTTATAAAACTGGAAGTTTGCTAACCCCTCAGATGTTCCACCTGCCCATGTGGGCGAAAATTGGCAGGTGGGCGTTGATATAATGGGGTACTTTGGTGATTATCCCGCACAAATATAAGGAGCAACAATGACAAACTGGACTGGTCACGCATTATGGTGGCAGATATATCCCTTAGGTTTTAGCGGGGCACCCATCCGCGAAACCGAGCAAGGCACACATCACCGATTGTCAAGACTAATTAATTGGCTTGATTACGCTGTCGATCTTGGCGCCTCCGGACTCTTATTGGGGCCGATTTTTACGTCCCAAAGTCATGGCTATGATACCACAGATTACTTCGAAATCGACCCCCGATTAGGCGACAGTGATGACCTCGCCAACCTCATTGCGGAATGCAAAAAACGGGGCTTACGCTTGCTTTTCGACGGGGTATTCAGCCACGCGGCCGCTACCTTCACCCGCCCGGAGCTTTTCGACGTCCACCCCGACGGCACCCCCAATGTTTTCGAAGGGCATCAATCCCTCATTCGCTTCGATCACAGTAACCCCCACACCGTTGATTTTGTGGTAAAAGTTATGAATCATTGGTTGGCTGCCGGCATTGACGGCTGGAGGCTCGATGCCGCTTATTCCATCCCCACCGACTTCTGGGCCCAAGTCATCCCCCAAGTGAAGGCCGAATACCCCGAAGCCTGGATCATGGGCGAAGTCATCCACGGCGATTATGTCGAATTTGTCGAACAGTCGAAAGTAGATTCGATCACCCAGTACGAGTTGTGGAAGTCCATTTGGTCCAGCATCCGTGACAAAAACTTCTTCGAACTCGACTGGAACCTCCAACGCCACAACACGTTTTTGGAGTACTTCACCCCCACAACCTTCATTGGGAACCACGACGTCACCCGCATCGCCAGCCAAATCGGTACGGATGGGGCTGTCCTCGCCCTCACCATCCTCATGACGGTCGGCGGCATTCCCACCATCTACTACGGTGATGAACAAGGTGCGCTCGGCATCAAAGAGGAGCGCCTCGGCGGGGACGATGCCGTGCGGCCAGAATTCCCCGAGCACCCTGGTGAAGTGCATCCCCTTTATCGCATTCACCAGGACCTCATCAGTCTGCGGCGTCAACACCCTTGGCTTGTGAATGCCACCACCACCAGCCTGGAATTGGAGAATACCCACATCACCTACCGCAGTAGTGCAGGTGATAACTACGTGGACGTTACTTTGGACATAGGTGATAAGCTATCGGCAAAGATTATTGATAGAGCCGGCGCCGAACTGTGGTCGTCGACAAGCTAAAAAAGGAGCAACCACAATGATCAATGTCACTCAAGACACCGTTGCAGAACGGTTCATCATCACTGTCGACGGCCAAGATGCTGGCTTCGCCGACTACATTCAAGGCGACGGGGTGCGGGATTTCCACCACACCGTCATCAACCCCGAATACCAAGGTCAAGGCCTATCCAAGCCCCTCATCAAGGCCGCCTTGGATGAAACTCGCGCCGCCGGCTACAAAGTTCGCCCCCTGTGCAGCGCGGTGGCGGGATTCATCGAAAAGAATCCCGAATACCGCGATCTCGTCTAAATGTAATAATCCGGGTCGACCAACTTGATATGCTCCTCGGGCTGCCGCGGCCGGGTTTTCGCTGGAATGCCCACCGCAATGTGCTCTGCGGGTACATCTTTGGTCACCACTGCGTTAGCGCCGATTGCGGAACCGGAACCAATGGTAATCGGCCCCAAAACCTTGGCACCTGCACCAATTGTGACATTATCCTCAATGGTCGGGTGCCGTTTAGTCTGGGTCAGCACCTGGCCGCCCAACGTCACGCCGTGATACAACATCACCCCATCGCCAATTTCGGCGGTCTCCCCAATGACAACCCCCATGCCATGGTCAATGAAAAACCGCCGCCCAATCTTGGCACCTGGATGAATCTCAATACCGGTCAAAAACCGTGTGAGCTGCGATAGCACCCGTGCCGGGCCGCGGAATTCCCGAGTCCACAGCCAGTGGGACACCCGATGTACCCAAATGGCGTGCAGGCCGGAGTATACGACAGCGTTTTCGAAATCACTGCGGGCGGCAGGATCATGGTCCCGCGCATTAGCCAAATCTTCGCGGATAGCTTTAATAATTTTAATCATGTTTTTTGATCTTATCGGTTGCTGGACGTTCTTCCGCTACAACAAGCATTTATGCCTGGATATTCCATGAATTAAATAAAAACTTCCCACACGGAAATACCGTGCGGGAAGTTTTCTACAACTCCGTGGCGTTAAAAACTTAGCTGCGAATATCTTCGTACAGCACAGTGGAAACGTAACGCTCACCAAAGTCAGGCACCACAGTCACAATGGTCTTGCCTTCATTTTCTGGGCGAGCAGCAATCTCCAGCGCAGCCTTCACATTGGCACCCGCAGAGATACCGCCAAGGATGCCTTCCTTAGCGCTGAGCTCACGCGAAGTAGCGATGGCATCTTCATTGGAAACAGTGAGGACCTCATCGTAGATCTTCTGGTTCAGAACCTCAGGAATGAAGTTAGCGCCCAGACCCTGAATCTTGTGCGGGCCAGCCTTACCGGTGGTCAACAGTGGGGAAGCCTCTGGCTCCACTGCGTACACCTTGATTTCTGGCTTGTACTTCTTGAGGGTTTCGCCCGCACCGGTGACGGTACCGCCGGTACCGATGCCAGCAACGAGGATATCTACTTGGCCGTCGGTGTCTGCCCAAATTTCTTCACCAGTGGTCTTGCGGTGAATCTCTGGGTTTGCCTTGTTAGCGAACTGCCGAGCCAAGATAGCGCCTTCCCGCTCAGCAACAATTTCATTCGCCTTGTCCACTGCACCTTGCATACCAGCAGAACCAGGGGTCAGCACGATCTCTGCGCCGTAAGCGCGCAGCAAGACTCGACGCTCCAGGGACATGGTTTCTGGCATGGTGAGGACCACGTTGTAACCCCAGGCTGCACCAACCAATGCCAGTGCGATACCGGTGTTGCCAGAAGTTGCTTCCACAATGGTGCCACCAGGCTTGAGCTCGCCAGCTGCTTCAGCAGCATCCACGATAGCTTTACCGATGCGGTCCTTCACGGAGTTTGCTGGGTTGAAGAACTCCAGCTTGACCAGCACATTGCCAGGCAGTTCTTTATCCAACCGATTAAGGCGTACCAGGGGGGTACCGCCAATGGTTTCGAGGATATCATTGTAGATTTTGGCCATAAAAGGATGCT
Source organism: Corynebacterium sp. (assembly GCA_030527885.1). Taxonomy (GTDB): domain Bacteria; phylum Actinomycetota; class Actinomycetes; order Mycobacteriales; family Mycobacteriaceae; genus Corynebacterium. The sequence goes on along the minus strand of JAUMZY010000004.1, from coordinate 6,349 downwards.
CCTTATGTGTGATGTGATTAAAGCTGAGAGTAAGTATAACAGAAAACTAGACTGCTATGTCTAGTTATATACAGACAGACTTGTCTAGGTGGTGATAGGGGTAATATGCAACAGAATTTATTTATCACTTTTTGACGGGCACCGGGGGAGTGGCGGTCGGCCACTGTGGCTATGCGCATCGTGGCTCATGATGGTGCATGATTGCGGAATGTTGGATGGTGTCAGATTGCGCTGCCGGGTGCCGGTGGGGGTTGGTGGGTACTGGCGGGTGTTTCAGGGGTGTGCGCTGGTGCGGATGCCGAATTGTAGATATGTCACTTAGCGCTTCTCTACCGGGGTGGATATATGCTGACTTATATGACAACCCTGGGGTAGGGAATTAGGGGAAACTTTTGGGGGATTATGGTGTTTCGTGTCGCGGTTTGATTCCGATCGCAACTATGGTTAGGGGGTCTTTTAAAACTGCGGACGGACATAGGTGCATGTAGCAAATTTAATAATTATTTTTACTGAGTTATAAACCCAGGCTTAATCATGTAAATTAGCGCTTTTTAGCCTGCTAGCTCAACTTAAACTCTAAAGTTTATCGGTTAAGAAACCGAAGTTTGGTGCTTGAGGGCCGGCAATTTTTATGCGTTATTCCCAATTTTTTAGTGACTTTTAGCACTTTTCTGGCGAGTTTTTCGGCGCTCAATTTTTGTTTTTGGGTTGGGGATTGTTGGATTTTGTGGCAAATAGTCTGAGTTTCTTAAGCCGCAAAAAATGACATTTTTACCCCTTGTATACCTCAATATGGGGAGCAAAAATATGTCCGACTACCCGCAAACGAGTGCCCCTGTTAGGGGTGAAGTCTCTGCTAGGGCGCCATTTTGTGAGCCAAAGATTAAGAAGGGGGTTAGCGCCTACCCCTTTGTGTCATTCTGTTTTTTACTCCTGAGAATTTATGTGAAAACTGGGGCTATTTTGTCGAAAAGTTACCCCCACTGGGTGTACTAAGTGGGCATCGTGGGAGAAAAACGGGCATTCAGAATCACTTTCGCTACCCCCTATCTCATGGTTATAATTTCCAAAGTTGCACACCAACGCTTACCGCGCGCTGCGGGGGTGATGGGTGGTGGCAGAAAACTTGTTTCTCTTTGTTGAAGCAAACTGTTAACTAGCTCTCAAGGTAGTTACATATATCTATATATTTATATTTTGGACCAAACTTATATGGAAATGTAACCACTTTTAGAGTTGGAGCGATTTGAACTAACAAGGAACCATGCGCTACACACAGGAGGAAAATGGTGGAGATTCAGCGTATGAAAGATGACGAAGATGCCGTGCGCTCAGCATTGTCGTCGCTTAAAACAGCAACAGGCATCCCCGTGACCATGTACGCAACCGTTCTAGCAGATAACCGGTTGCAAATTAACCAATGGGTGGGGTTAAGAACCCCAGCACTGCAAAACTTAGTCATCGAACCCGGCATCGGCGTAGGCGGTAGGGTGCTAACAACCCGCCGGCCGGTCGGAGTATCGGACTACACCCGCGCAAATGTAATTTCCCACGAACTAGACAGCTACATCCAAGATGAAGGCCTGCACTCCATTGTTGCAGTCCCCGTCATTGTCACTAGGGAAATTCGCGGTGTGCTTTACGTTGGTGTGCACTCACCAGTTCGGTTGGGCGACAAGGTGATTGAAGAAGTCACCATGACAGCCCGCACCCTGGAGCAAGACCTAGCCGTTAATGCTGCTGCTCGCCGAGCAGAAGGGGTCCGTGGCGGTGCCGCACCAAAACAAGGCCGCATGATGAACGGTGCCGAGTGGGAACAAATTCGTTCCACCCACTCCAAACTACGCATGCTCGCCAACCGCATAGAGCAAGACGACATCCGCGCTGAACTCGAAGACCTGTGCGATCAAATGGTGGCACCCGTGCGGGTGAAGCAAACCACCAAACTATCCGCCCGCGAACTCGATGTACTTTCCTGCGTGGCCCTCGGGCACACCAACGTGGAAGCCGCCGAGGAAATGGGCATCGGCGCAGAAACCGTAAAAAGTTACCTGCGCTCAGTGATGCGCAAACTTGGGGCACACACCCGATACGAAGCAGTGAATGCTGCCCGCCGCATCGGTGCGCTGCCCTAACGTTACTGCCTTCTGGAAGTTAGCGCTCACCGCCGGGGATCCACTTCACGTCATCACTGTCGTTGGTGACCCGGCACAAAATAAATAGTAAATCTGACAGGCGATTGAGATATTTCGCAGGCAGAACCGACGTGGTATCAGGATGCTCCTGTACCGCACTCCACGCAGCACGTTCAGCACGACGTGCTGTTATTCGTGCTACATGCAATAGTGCCGCGGTGGGGGTGCCGCCCGGCAAAATGAACGAATCCAATTTCGCAAGCGCCTCATTATAAGAATCGCAATCACGTTCGAGACGATCAATATAGTCTTGCGTGATGCGCAGCGGCTCATACCCCAGATCCTTATCAGTAACCGGAGTAGCCAGATCCGCGCCGGCGTCGAAAAGCTCATTCTGGACACGCTTCAAAGTTGCCGCAACCTCGTCGCTGGGATTACCCAACGACAACGCTACCCCAATGTGGGCATTAGTTTCCTCGCAATCAGCGTAAGCAACCAGCCGAGAATCAGTTTTAGGCACACGGGAGAAGTCCGATAATCCGGTGGTGCCATCATCACCGGTACGGGTATAAATTTTCGTTAGATGAACTGCCATAACTCTAAAATACGTGAATAATTCGATATGCTGGGCCATTGTGAAGGATCGATTTTTGGTGACCGGCGGCGCACGGCTGGAAGGCTCCGTAAAAGTAAGTGGTGCAAAAAACAGCGTACTAAAACTAATGGCAGCAGCCTTGCTGGCAGAAGGGACAACCACGCTCACGAATTGCCCGGAAATTCTCGACGTGCCACTCATGGCAAAAGTACTCAGAGGCTTGGGCTGCGAAGTCACCATTGACCACGAAACCGTTCGCATCACCACCCCCGCCGAAGTGAGCTCCGATGCCGACTTCGACGCCGTGCGGCAATTCCGAGCATCCGTCTGCGTGCTCGGGCCGCTGACTTCCCGCACCGGCCGCGCAGTCGTGGCCCTACCTGGCGGCGACGCGATCGGCAGCCGGCCGCTCGACATGCACCAATCCGGGCTGGAAAAACTCGGCGCCACCACCTACATTCGCCATGGCGCAGTGGTTGCAGAAGCCACTGAACTTGTGGGCGCCGAAATCGAACTGGATTTCCCATCCGTGGGTGCCACGGAAAACATTCTGACGGCCGCAGTGCTGGCGCAAGGCCGCACCGTGTTGGAAAACGCGGCGCGGGAACCAGAAATCGTGGATCTCTGCGTCATGCTGCGACAGATGGGGGCGCAACTCACAGGCGAAGGCTCACCCACCATCGTCATCGACGGCGTGGACAAACTGCACCCAACCCAACACGAAGTGATCGGCGACCGCATCGTCGCAGGAACATGGGCATACGCAGCAGCAATGACCCGAGGCAACGTCACCGTGAGTGGCATCGCACCGCGGCATCTGCACCTGCCGCTGGAGATGCTGAAATCCGCCGGCGCGCAAATTTCGTCCTACGAAAGCGGCTTCCAAGTCAACATGCCACACCGCCCCAAGGCCGTGGACTACCAGACGCTGCCCTTCCCAGGGTTCCCCACAGACCTGCAACCCATGGCGATCGGCATCTCTGCTATTGCCGAAGGCACATCAGTAATCACCGAAAACATTTTCGAGGCACGATTCCGGTTCGTGGACGAGATGATGCGCCTGGGCGCCGACGCCACAGTTGACGGACACCATGTGGTGCTACGAGGTGTGGAACAATTGTCATCTACCCCAGTGTGGAGCTCTGACATTCGCGCCGGTGCTGGGTTGGTGCTGGCCGGTCTATGCGCGGATGGTGAGACTGAAGTGCACGACGTCTACCACATTGATCGCGGCTATCCGAACTTTGTGGAGAATCTGCAAAGCTTGGGGGCGCAGATTAGACGGGTACAAGGCTAAGTCGCTTGTCGACGCCGTGTTGGTTGATGCGTGCGTGCCTGTGTGGCGTCGATAAGCTATGGCAACTGCATGTGGGACCATTGGATGCAGATTAATCCGGTGAAAAATCCAGACACCCCCAGTGCGACTAGGAATTGTGGTGTGGTGGTGGGATTGATCGCCAGCGCCCATAGTGCAGGGAACGCTGGTGGGATCCAGCCGCCAAGTGCGCTGAGGCCACCAAGTTGACCGAGGATCAGGAGCACAATGGTGATGCCGAAACCCGCAATGAGAGAGCGTGCGCGGGCGGTGCCCCAGGCGATCGGGATAGTAACGATCAGGGTAGCGAAACCGACCCCAAGGAGGCTGACGAGCTGTGATGTGGGTGGCAATCCATATCCCAGGCAGCACCCGAGAAGCATAATGATAAGGGTCAATAGCATATGAACAAGCATGCCCCAGCCCAGGTAAACACCTAATTTGGCCATACCTATGATTGCTCGGGAAGCCGGGATATGGAGTAATCCGGTGATAGTGTTATCCATAAATTCTCATGTATATATCCACGCCAATAGGATGCCAAAGCCTAATAATTCACCGCCCGCAGTGATCTGTGCCGTGATGATGTGGAGCGAATTCCAATCGTGACTGGTTGCTGCTGGCCCAACTTTGGCCAAGATAACGGGGTTCCCTTGGGCGATGGCTACAATAAGCGCGAGTGTTATGGTTGGAATGCCACATGCTATAGCGATGCTTATGCCAATCCCTACCCGAGATTTGCGCAGTTTAAGCGCCTCGATCTTTAACATCGTTAATGTCATATGACGAAAATCCGACATTATTTTCCTCGCTCATGTGTTTGATCCTCTGTGAGGATTAATTGGAAAAATTGCTGTTCTAAATTTGGAGTATGGGCTGGTAACTCGGCAATAATTCGACCCGCATGCAACACTACGATCCGGTCTGCGATAGCTGATACCTCATCCAGATGATGACTACTCACTACCACGCCGCACCCCATGCGGGCACGCTGCATCAGGGTTTCGCGTAGGATCATGATGCCTAGGGGGTCGAGCGCATTGGTGGGTTCATCCAATAAGATCAATCGTGGTTGATGCTGCAATGCTCCAGCCAGACCCACCCGTTGTTTATTTCCCAGCGATAAGTGCCGAAATTGGTCATTGCAATAACGCTCAAGTTTCCACTGCTCAAGAGAATTCGTGATGCATGTTGGATTCATGCTGTATAGCTGGCTGAGCATGTGTAGGTTCTGTTGAACGGTTAATTCTGGATAGGCAAAAGGCACATTAATCAATTGCCCCAGTTCTCCCTTGCTCACTGTGCATGTGATGGCACCACTATCGGGGCGGAGTATCCCCAGTGCCAACCGGAAAAATGTGGTCTTTCCAGCACCATTCAATCCAATGATTGCTACGATCTCCCCAGGATTAAGCGAGAAACTTAGGTCTGTTATGCCGCGATCTGTTGCCGTGATGTTCTGCAATTCCAGCATCAGATACCTGCCAATGCGTCAAGCACCCGATGCAGTATTGGGACTAGTGGTTCGGGTGGTTCCCACGTGAGAATCGCTGCCGCAAGGCCAGCCAGTACTGCCGTGGCGAGTGCGGTAGCTACTTGCTTATCGACGTCCCGAGCTAGCAGTGCTTCGGTGATGGCAGTGGTGGTTTCGCTGTTGCTGTGAGTTGCGGTTGCGGTGAGGTTTGAATCGCTGCGGATAATGCTGAGGCGAGTGTGAAGGGTGGTTTCGAGTTCTGGGGTGAAGGTGTTGAGCGTGGATCGGATTCCGGTAATGATGGATTGCAATGGGGGTTCATTAGTCGGCTGCTGCGCAATGGCAGTAGCGATGGTCGGATCGAATGGATCCTGGAGTACAAGACTTTCTTTAGTTGGGAAGTGTCGAAATAAGGTCATCTCGCTTAGACCAACATGCGCGGCGATTTGCGCTGTGGTGGTGGCGGAATAACCATACTGCGTGAAGAGCTCTAGGGCAGCTGTTTGCAATTGGGTATGGGTGCGGTTCCATTTACTCGGCATGATGTTGATTCTACCATAAAATGTTAGTGACTAACATTTTATTATGGTAAGCCGGTAGGAAGTGGTTGTAAATGAGTTACATGTAGCAGATAATGGCGGTATGGGTGTGTGATTTATAGCGATTTAGCTGCGTATTTGTATTGTTAGCGCTGTGTGTGTAAATTTATCTGAGTAATCGCTCATGGGGGTCAGAAATTATTTATGTTCTGGACTTTCCTGTGCTGATTGTGTTTTGTGAGAACTCGATAGTGTGTCATTGACGAATATGTGAAACATTTTTGTTGATTC
>JAUMZY010000025.1 GCA_030527885.1 Corynebacterium sp. | reverse complement strand
CCCCTGCTGACTCCTCAGCCCTTGCTGAAGGTGAACTTGCCGCCCGCACCTTCACCGCCAGCATCGACGGCAAAAAGTTCAGCCGCGCCAAGGAAATTACCATCGACTTCGGTGACAAAAAAGTCTTCGCCATTAACGAAAGCGGCGGCGACTGGGTGTACGTCGACGCGGCGGATAATAAAATAGGCCAATTCTCCGGCGGCAATAACGGGGTGCGGAAATCCATCACGGAATTCGAACCCGACGCTGCCCTGAGCCTAGAAGAACAAGTGTTCTTGTCGTGGGTCACCCGCACCGCTTTGGAAGCCAAATTAATGGTGACGTCCATGATCGTCATCATGAGCCTGCTGCTGATGCTACCGGTGGTGATTCTTGGTTTGATGTAGGCTGCACATATGACCGTTCAAACTTTCAGCTGGGTTGATAACACGCTTTTCGACGCCAAACGTCAGCCCCTCGCTGTGGTTGAATCCGGCAGCCTCCAGGTGGGAACCGATTCCTACCGCATCACCAAATCTGGGCCGCAGGGCGCAATGGGCTTCCTCCTCCAGGTGGAAACCGAGGCGGGGGAGGTGTGGGAATTACGCAAAACCACCTTCACCACAGACCAGCTGGAAGCCACCTGCGGTAATCGCCGCTATGTGCTAAAAAAATTGCGCCCGTGGGCCCGCACCCGCGCCATCACTGTGCGCGGTGGTACGAAAATAGGGGATTTGAGCTGGCGGTTTACCGGGGATGTGAAAGTCTCCCTGATTACGGACGCCCCGCTGGCACATGTGGCCTTCCTGACTTATGGGTGCCAGCTTGTCGACGCCAATTCCCGCAACATCAAAATCTAGAGCCATGAAATCCCTCATCCGGATCACCGCTAGGCTTGTGGAATTTCTGGTTGATTCAGTGCTGATCATCACGTACTTGGTGGTGCTGGTGTTGGTGCTCCAAAATACTGGGCTTGCGTCCGGGGATATCCCTAAGCTTGAGACTTATCTTAAAAGCTACGTTCCGGCGGTGTTGGTGGTGATCCTTGCGTTCTCCTACCTGGATTACCGCGGCGGCAGCATTGGTAAACGGGTGGTTGGGTTGCGTATTCTGCCGGAAAAAATGTCGTTTTTCCGCAGCTTGTGGCGGAATTTCATAAAATTCTTGCCGTACCAGTTGGCCCACTATTTTTTGGTGGAGTTCTCCTATCGGGTGACACGCCCCACGGAAGCCGCAACTATTTCCTTCTTTGCCACCGTGGGGGTGGCTGCGATCATGGTGTTCAGCGTTGTGATTAATCGCAGCCTGGTGGACATATTGTCCGGCACCCGGGTGGTGCAGCGTTAGAAGTTGCCGCCACCGCTGAACCCGCCGCCCCCACCGCCGCCGAAGCTGCCACCACCGGAGAAACCACCACCACCACTGAAGCCACCGCCCCCGAAGCCACCGCCGGAATTGTGGCTCCAACCATTGGTGACGCTGTTGATGATCATCCCGGCGAGGAATCCCTCGGCCATGCCACTGCTGTTTGAATTGCGGTTGTTGGAATCAACGTCCCGCTGTGCTTCCCGCTGGGCTTCTTGGGCTGCGGCTGCGGCCCGGCGGGCATCGTTAATGGCTTCGCGGGTGCGTTCGGTGCGTTTGTTGGTGGCTTGTTCGGCTAGTTGCTCGGCCTCAGCCAGTTTGGTGCGGGCCCGGGATCGAACATATGCGCCACGGCTGTCGATGAAATCCTTCACCGCCCGTATTGAGGCGGAAGTTGCGGCATATTGCTGGTCAAAGACTTGCAGCATGCGGGCGTGATCGGTGGTGCCGAAGCGAATCTGATCCAGCATTTCATCCAATTGGGCATCAATATCCGTGAGTTGCGTCCATGCGGACAGGGGATCGGTGTCCTTGATGCCCGCTGTTTGGTCGAGTACTGTGCGTGCCCGCGCCAGGGTGCCAGCCACGGCGTTCCAATCCAACGTGGTGCCTTGGGCTTTGCCTTGCACCTGAATCTGTTCGGCTTCGGCGATTTCTTCTTGCACTTCAGTGATGAGCGCGCTCAAGTTGGCTTGGGCCGTTGCGATGTCCGCGCGTGCCGTTTCGATGCTCTTGAGCATGCGGTCTGCTTGCTTGGTGTTCTTTTCCGCCGCGCGGATTGTCTCCACCAAGCCGCCCTGTTCGCCGGCGGGTTTGGTGGTCAGTTCCCGGCCGGTGGAGATTTGGTTTTCCGCCTCGGCTAGGGCAGCGGTGGCGATATCAACATTGTGGTTGATGGAGGCCAGGGTTTCCGCCGGGAACGAGCGCTGCAAATCCGCTAGCTGTTGTTGTGCTGGTTCTATGCGGGCGCGCAGCGCAACCGTGGACCGGGTCAGGCGGTCCAACGCTTCCGGGGCGTTGACCAAGAGGTCACGCATGTTAGCGAAGTTCTGTGCTTCCTCTTGCAGCGTGGCGGCGGCCTTCCGGCAGGAGGAAATAATCTCCACCAGCAGGGTTTTCTTCTCAAATTCGCTGCTGTACCGCAGCCCGGTGACTTGCTGTTGCAACGCGAAGGCTTGCTGCAAGGTGCTGGTGGCTTTTTCCAGCGTGCGGGTGAAGTTGCGGGTGCGTTCTTCCCCGAACTCGCCCACGGAAATATCCAATTCGCTTTGGGCAGATTTGATGGATTCATCCGTCTTGACCAATTCTTCTTCGGCCAATTGTTCTAACGCCCGGATGTCTAGTTTATTCAGCCCGCTCGTGTCATTCGGGTCCAAGCTACGGCCCGCCGCGATGGCGTTGGCGGTATCCCGCTTAGCTTTTCGACGAGTTGCGTAAACAATCCCACCGCCAGCCACGGCAAACACCCCTAAACTACCTAACGCAAATGCGGTACCACCGCCGCTGTCAGAGGAATCAGAGGAGCCAGAAGAACCACCAGCTATGATGCTTTGGCTTGTGGTGATGAAAGTGGTTGCTGCCCCTTTCCAATCACTCTGCTGTAGGCGTTCCAGCGTTGCCGAATCAATTTTTTTGCTTTGCGAGCTGCTCAGATCCGCATTGCCTGCGATGCCATAACCATGGTCACCCACGACAAGCAGAATGTCAGCCCGGTTGCCACCTAATTCTTTAATCCGAGTTTCAGCCCACTGTTTTGCTTGCTGGCCATTAGTCAAAGAAGTATCAAACACGATATAGGCGGTGCCGCCGGTGGCGCTTTGATAGTCCGCGGCGGTCTGATTAATCTCTGCCTCATCGCTATCCGATAGGCGATCCCCACTCAGTTCAGTCACCCCAGATTGCAGGGTGGCGGTTGCAGTCCCTTGCGCTTGGATGCTCGTGTATTCGGCAGCATGCGCTGGTAGGGAACCTAAACCAAGGAACACCGATGGGCTCACTGCCAGGGCGCATATGAGGATGTGCGTGGAGCGTCGAAAAGCTAGCTGTGAACTAAAGAGGGGTTTCATGTCATAAATTATAGTGGGTTTTTTAGAATCCATCGCAGCCAAACTGGAAGTATGAGCCACCAGAATTATCATTGGTGAAATCAGCAATAGGGCCAAGCGCATCGTGCACAACAAGCACGGTCGGAATCCCAGCCCGCAGAAAACCGTAACAAACCGCAACGCTGAGGCGTCGAAAAGCAAGCAAAACACCACGTGCAGTCGTCATGAAACCCACAATGGCCACGCGCATATATGACAATGGTCATGCAACCACCTTGGTGGCAAAAGGTGGCACACTAGGAATATGAAACCACGCACCACAGCCCTCATCCTCACCCCACTCGCCACCTCCATCACCAGCATCCTCATCCGCGGCAGAATCCGCCCCAAAAACACCCGCGACCGCTTCGGCACAATCCTGGTTCTTGGAACCGCCCAATACAACGGTGTACCCTCCCGCCAATTCGCCGCCCGCCTCCGCTGGGCCGCCGACCTCTGGCACATGCTCGGCACCCAAAAAATCATCACCGTCGGCGGCAAACTCCCCGGCGACACCACCACCGAAGCCGAAGCCGGCCGCGCCTACCTCCTCCAAGCCAAAGTCGCCCCCGACTACCTCCAAGCCATCCCCGAAGGCAACGACACTCTCGGCTCCTACGAAGCCGCCCTCCCCAGCATCGTCGGCGGACCCCACGGCAGTGTCCTCATCGTCACCGACCCCAACCACGCCCTTCGTGCCGAACTCCTCGCCAAACAAGTCGGCATGAACGCCCGCGTCTCACCCACCCCCTACTGTCCCGCACGATTCCCCACCAAAGGCTTCTTCTGGACCCTCTCCCACGAAGTCGGCGGCATCATCGTCGTCACCACCACCGCACTCCTAGGCCGCAAATACGCCGCCACCGTCGAAGACCTCCTCCGCTACGCCCAAGGCATCCTCCGGCCCTCCCGAGTCGCCCGCCACCAAGTACTCCGCGACCAAAACACCTAACACCATGTACACCTACACCAACCACGACACCGCCCGCCTCCACCCCGAACCCACCAAACAAAGCGAACTCGTCACCCACCACGACGGCCGTGGCCCCTTCGCCCGCGACCGCGCCCGCGTCCTCCACAGCGCCGCACTCCGCCGCCTGGCCGACAAAACCCAAGTCGTCGGCCCCCGCGACGGCGACACGCCCCGCACCCGCCTCACCCACTCCCTCGAAGTCGCCCAAATCGCCCGCAGCATCGGCAGCGGCCTCGGCCTCAACCCCGACCTCTGCGACATGGCCGGCCTCACCCACGACATCGGCCACCCACCCTACGGCCACAACGGCGAACACGCCCTCAACTACCTCGCCACCACCTGCGGCGGCTTCGAAGGCAACGCCCAAACACTACGCATCCTCACCCGACTCGAACCCAAAGTCCTCGACGAACACGACAACTCCTACGGCCTCAACCTCACCCGCGCCGCCCTCGACGCCGCCTGCAAATACCCCGTATCCAAAACCAACCCCGACGGCACCACCAACCGCAAATACGGCTGCTACGACGAAGACCGCCACCTCCTTGACTGGATACGCGCCGGCCACCACAACAACCAACCCACCATGGAAGCCCAAACCATGGACTTCGCCGACGACATCGCCTACTCCGTCCACGACGTCGAAGACGGCATCATAGCCAGCCGCATCAACCTCAACGTCCTCTGGGACCTTGTCGAACTCTCCGCCCTCGGCGACAAAGGCGAAAAAGCCTTCAACGTCCCCGCCGACCAACTCGTCGAAGCCGCCGCCTACCTCCGGGAACTCCCCGTCCTCCAACGCGCCGCCGAATTCAACGGCAGCCTCCGCGGCTTCCGCAACCTCAAAGCCATGACCTCCGAACTCGTCGGCCGCTACGTCGGCGCAGTCATCGAAGCAACCAAAACCGACCCCACCAACCAAGAACTACTCCCACTCGGCCGCACCCGCGGCACCCTCATCGTCCCGCCGCAAGTACTAGCGGAAGTCACCCTACTCAAAACCATCGCCGTCCTCTACGTCATGGCCGAACCCAGCCACATACAGCGGCAACACTACCAACGCGATCGGATCTACCGCGTCTTCGACTACCTGACAGCTGGCGCGCCGGGGGCGTTGGATCCCATGTTCCGGTTGTGGTGGGAACGGGCAGAAACGGCGGCGGCGCGGGAACGGGTCATCATTGACCAGATTGCCTCTATGACGGAATCCCGGTTGGAACGCATGGCGAAGCAATCGGTGGATCTAGCTGGGTTTTAGCGGGGGAGTGGGGAAGCGGTGGGCGTCGAAAAGCCAAGCGCCGCAAAGCTACATGTCTAAAAACTACCTGCGGCGGCTAGTTTTCCGCGTCGGGGATAACGCAAAAAGTTTGATAATGATCCTTCGTGTATAACCACACGTCAGGGTCTGTTTCACTGCCGCCACCGGTGACAATGCGGCGCTCCCCGCGGTGTTTTAAACCAGGGGTTTTAACGGTATATTCGCGGTAATAATTGCGATTAATGTTAGGTAATTGCCGTTCGTAATTACCAAAATGCTTATTATCATCGGCGGGATAATCGTACGGGCCACCGGCCAAAATATCATCAATGGTTTCATCAGCTTCCTGCGGCAACGTGTCTACCCGGCATTGCTGAAACTTATCGAAACCAGCATTGGGCGTCGCCGCAGTTTTCTTCGCACTTGCGGTGGCCGCCGCGCTGCTCTTAGCACTGTTTTTACTTTGCTTTACGACGTTCGTAGCTGTGGTTGTTACCGCTGCTGATTGGTGGGAAGCATCCTGCACAGTATCAAACCCAAAATAGGATGCCAACGCTGCCAAGATGATGCCGCCCACAATTGCGGGGATGGTCTTTTTCCGATTTCCCATGACAGATATTTTTCCATATTGGCTACCTAATGCAGGTATTTTTATTGGGTGGCCTTTTATACCGAGGTTAATTGCAGATTACGGTACACTATCGGTCATGTGTGGAATTGTTGGATATGTTGGTTCCCAAGAGTGGGCTGATAACCTCGCCCAAGACGTTGTGATGGAAGGCCTGCATAGGCTCGAATACCGAGGCTATGATTCGGCAGGGCTTGCCGTCGTCAGTGATGGCAAAATCTGCTGCCGGAAAAAAGCAGGCAAAGTAGCGGCACTGGATAAAGAAATCGCTGATCACGAACTACCTCCATCAGTCTTAGGCATTGGGCACACCCGGTGGGCAACCCACGGTGGCCCCACCGATCTGAACGCACACCCGCACGTGGTCGATGACGGCAAACTGGCCGTGGTGCACAACGGCATTATTGAGAATTACGCGGAATTAAAAAACGAATTAACCGCCAAGGGCTACAACTTCGTTTCCGAAACAGACACCGAAGTTGCGGCCACATTATTGGCGCACCACCTCAGAACTGCCGGTGACCTCACCGAAGCCATGCGCCTCACCTGCCGGCAGCTTGAAGGGGCCTTCACCCTGTTGGCTGTCACCGCCGATTTCCCAGATCGCATCGTGGCTGCCCGCCGGAATTCCCCGCTGGTCATCGGCCTGGGGGAGAAAGAAAACTTCCTGGGTTCGGACGTTTCCGGCTTCATTGATCACACCCGTGACGCCGTGGAATTGGATAATGACCAAATCGTCACCATCACCGCCACGGATTATCAGATCATCGACTTCGATGGGAATGAGGTATCGGGCAAACCTTTCCGGGTGGAATGGGACGCCGCAGCCGCAGAAAAGGGTGGGTTCAAATGGTTCATGGATAAAGAAATCCACGACCAACCAGCCGCTATCCGCGACACGTTGATGGGTCGCCTGGACGAAAACGGCAAGCTCACCCTGGACGAATTGCGCATTGATGAATCCATCCTGCGCAGCATCGACAAGATCATTGTGGTGGCCTGTGGCACGGCTGCGTATGCCGGCCAGGTGGCGCGTTACGCCATTGAACATTGGTGTCGGATCCCCACCGAGGTGGAACTCGCACATGAGTTCCGCTACCGGGACCCGATCGTCAATGAAAAAACCCTGGTGGTGGCGCTGTCCCAGTCCGGGGAAACCATGGATACCCTGATGGCGGTCAACCATGCCCGGGAGCAAGGCGCCAAGGTCATTGCCATTTGCAACACCAATGGTTCCTCCATTCCCCGGCTGGCGGATGCCAACCTTTACACCCACGCAGGCCCGGAAATTGCGGTGGCCTCCACTAAGGCCTTCCTGGCGCAGATCACTGCTTCCTACCTGCTGGGGCTGTACTTGGCGCAATTGCGCGGCAACATGTTCGCCGACGAGGTGCATGCGGTGCTCAACGAGCTGCGGCAAATCCCTGATAAGGTGCAGCACCTGCTGGATAACGAGGAGCAGGTCAAGGAGATTGCGCGGAGCTTGGTTAACTCCAAGAGCGTGCTCTTCCTAGGGCGGCACGTGGGATTCCCCACCGCGTTGGAAGGTGCGCTGAAGCTGAAAGAGCTCGCCTACCTGCACGCGGAAGGCTTCGCTGCGGGCGAACTGAAGCACGGTCCGATCGCCATGGTGGAGGAAGGCGAGCCGGTGTTCATCATCGTGCCGTCTCCCAAGGGCCGCGACTCGCTGCATGCGAAAGTGGTTTCGAATATCCAAGAGGTGCGGGCCCGAGGTGCCATCACCATTGTGATCGCCGAGGAAGGCGATGAAGCAGTGGTGGCGCATGCTAATCATGTCATTCGGATCCCGTCGGTTCCCACCCTGATGCAACCCCTGTTGGCCACGGTGCCGCTGCAAATCTTTGCCGCGACTGTTGCTGATACTAAGGGCTTTGATGTGGATCAGCCCCGCAACTTGGCGAAGTCCGTGACGGTGGAATAAACCTGCTTTTTGCTGCGGTGTGGTCGTTTTACGGCTGCGTCACAGCATTTTTATGCCCCGCAGACGTGCAGAGTTGACCACATTGGTACGCTTTAACCATGGCAAAAGGACGTATTCCCGATTCTGATATTCAGGCAATCCGCGAACAAGCCGCGATTGAAGAGATCGTTGGCGAATACGTGCAGCTCAAGCCCAGCGGCGCGGATTCGCTCAAGGGTTTAAGTCCGTTCAAAGACGAAAAAACACCATCGTTCCACGTGCGCCCCAACCATGGTTACTACCATTGCTTTTCGACGGGTAAAGGCGGCGACGTGTTCAACTTCCTCATGGAGGTCGAACACCTCACATTCCCCGAAGCCGTCGAGGTAGTAGCAGAGAGGATTAATTACCACATCAACTACCAGGGTGGTTCGACAGGGGCACCAGCCGTGGAGCCGGGCACGCGAAAGCGACTCATCGAAGCCAACCGGGCCGCACATGCGTTCTATAAGGAACAATTGGAAACCCCGCCGGCACACGTGGCCCGCACCTTCCTGTTGGAGCGTGGCTTCTCCAAGGAGCACATCTATAGTTTTGAATGCGGCTACGCCCCAGAAGCCTGGGACGGCATGACCAAACACCTGCTCAAAAAATTCAGCTTCAAAGAATTAGAAGCCGCCGGGCTCTCCGTGATGGGCAAACGTGGCCCCATTGATCGCTTCCGCAGGCGCCTGCTATGGCCCATTAAAAACACCTCCGGGGATGTGATCGGCTTCGGCGCCCGCAAGCTCTTTGACGATGATCAAATGGGCAAATACATGAACACGCCCGAAACTCTGCTGTATAAAAAATCCAAAGTTCTCTTCGGCCTGGACCTGGCAAAAAAGCATATCGCTAGCGGCCGCCAATGCGTGGTGGTGGAGGGCTATACCGATGTGATGGCTATGCACGCTGCGGGCGTGCAGACAGCAGTTGCTACCTGCGGTACCGCTTTCGGCGATGAACACTTACAGATGATTCGCCGCCTCATGCTGGACGACACGTACTTCCGGGGTGAATTGATTTACACCTTCGACGGTGACGCAGCCGGCCAAAGCGCAGCCAAACGCGCATTCGAAGGAAACCAAAAGTTTACCGGCCAATCCTACGTGGTAGTTGCACCCGACAACATGGATCCCTGCGACCTCCGCCTCAAGAAAGGCGACGCCGCAGTACGCGACCTCGTGGCATCCCGGGTCCCCATGTTTGAATTCATGATCCGGGCAACCATCGCAGATTATTCCCTCGACACAGCCGAAGGCCGACTGCAAGCATTACGGCGCACCGTCCCCATCGTCGCTAGTATCCACGACAAAGCCCTCCAAACCGAATACGCCCGCAGACTCAGCGGCTGGGTCGGCTGGATGGATGAAGAAGAAGTACTATCCCAGGTGCGGGCGGAAGCCCGCAAACCCAAACAAGCCCAACGGCGGGCCATACGGTTCGACA
Source organism: Corynebacterium sp. (assembly GCA_030527885.1). Classification (GTDB taxonomy): domain Bacteria; phylum Actinomycetota; class Actinomycetes; order Mycobacteriales; family Mycobacteriaceae; genus Corynebacterium. The sequence continues at coordinate 3,004 of JAUMZY010000025.1, read as the reverse complement.
ACGCCGCCGCAGTGGCAGTGGACGCACCCCAAGCCCAACTGCCGCAACCCGATGCCAAGAGCGTACGACTATGGCCAGAACGCGAAAGCCTGAAACTCGCCCTGCAATACCCAGCCATCGCCGGTGCATATTTCGATGACATCACCGAAGACGCCTTCAGCTTCGAAACCTACCGGGTGATTCGGCACGCCATCGCCCAAGTGGGTGGCTGCGTCAACGCCCCCGCGGACGGCCAGTGGGTGGCGCAAGTAGCCGCCGAAATTGATGACCTCGTGGGCCGCTCACTGGTGTCAGAACTGGTGGTTGAAACCATCCGCTCGGAAACAACAGCATTAGCGAACTACACGGACCAAACCCTATCCCGCCTCCGGGAACAACAAATCAGCAACCAAATCGCCCAGCTGAAAAGCACAATGCAGCGCATGCGGCCCAGCGATGACGAACAAGCCTACCGGGCGATCTTCGCCGACCTGGTGGCCCTGGAACAGGCGAAAAAAGAACTACTGGCCCGCGCCTTCAAATAACCCCACCCAAGGCATGTGGGTTGTGGGGTTGCGGGGCGGGAATGTCCACACAACGTAACATGGCCCGAAGGAAAACCTTGGGGCCATGTTTAAGTAATTTAATGTTTAGTTATGTGCCTGCTGCGTGCTGGGAGCGGCAGAAGGCGCAGCAGAAGCACTAGCACTCGCCGAGCTTGCGGCTGAAGGCGCGGCCGTGCTTGCAGCCCTAGAGGAGGTGCTAGGAGCAACTGTTTGGGTTGGAGCCACACCAGAAACAGCGGTATTAACCTTAAGTTCAGAATCATTCTGATTCGGTGGGGAGCAGGCAGCCAACGTGGCGCCCAGAGCAACAACGGCACAAGAAGTGGTAACAGTACGACGGAAGATGCGAGACATGCGCGAGGCATCCTTTCACACGAGTGTTTTAATAACTAGTTCCCTGGATGTTACGCAAATGGTATTAACTTTTAATCGTGACACGCCCGAAAAATCTTAGTGATTTTAGAAAACACATTTAATGGGGGTGGCTAATCCTCATCAGGTTCTAAAATCGTGACATCTTTGGACTTATTCAGGTTTTTTACTTCCTTCATCCTGGGCTGCGGATCAAGTTTATTTGCGATAGCTTTCCGAGTGGCGGTCAGTATCTGCTGGGTGGCAGGGGAATTCAACGCCACCTGGTACCCCTTCTTAATTTGTTCGTAGCGCCGGCGACCTGCCTTGGTGCCAAACACATAACCTGCGGCAGCGCCGATAACGAACTGGATCATGGAAAATTCCACCCCTTTTTTATGGTTTATGGGCCGTTGTAGGTGAGAGTTTTGTGTCCTTGCCACATTACCGAAGAAATAGGCAAGGGGTTTACATCTCACCATAATGGGTTAAAAAACCAAAACTCACCCCAACAACAGAAGCGTTAAGGTGATTATTATTAAGCCACCGCGCCTTAAAGAACCCCGGAACAAAAAATACCCCGGCAACCAACGCATAAACGCAGTGACCTGGGGTTCTTGCTCCCCCAACTGGACTCGAACCAGTAACCCTTCGATTAACAGTCGAATGCTCTGCCAATTGAGCTATGGGGGAATGGATTTGTTGATACGCTTAGTGCGTTGGCAACGAGAAAAACTATACAATGCCCAGTGGTTTTTAGGCAAATTTCCTTGTCAGCGCGATATTTTTTGATCACAGCAACCACCCGGAACCTGCGATTAGGTGAGCGAAAAGAAAATCACAGAACGACTCGCAGTGTCGAGTTCGTTTCTATGCACTATTACCCGCTATACTTCTCATTCGTGCCTTGCAATAGTTATTATGTAGCAGGACCGCTTTACATCTGGGGGCTATAGCTCAGTCGGTTAGAGCTGCGGACTCATAATCCGTCGGTCCCGGGTTCGAGCCCCGGTGGCCCCACAGGTAAACAGAAAACCCCCACGTCAGCAATGGTGTGGGGGTTCTTTGGGCTTAAGGTTCCCAAAATATTCACTTCGCTTATCGACGCACCCCGCTCAGCGTTGTGGGGTGCTTGAGGTGCGCCATGCTCCTTTAGCGGTGAGGTACCCCAATCCGATGCCCACGAGTCCAAGAAGTGCGGGGCTGAGATATTTGATGCCATAGCCCAAGAATGTCAGGATTGCAGAAGCGCTAAAAGCACCTAGCGCAATGAAATAGCTAGTTTGTGGTTTCATGGTTCTCCTTTTGTGCTAGGTGAGGCTTAACGAGATTCTGGCGCCATGGCGGGAGTCGCATATCTTGTGCCCCGCCATTCTCTGGTGGTAATTGGCATCAAATTTACCGGAAACTGTTGGGTGAAATGTAAAGTTTAATCCCTATTTATAGCAATGCTGATGGTGTGCACCGTGATAGAATGTACATAATCTATTTTATGTAGAAAAACAACGATCAGTGCATGCTGTTGATGATAAATAAAAACAGAGAGATCGTGACATGTTGTTAAATTTTGATGATGAACGCCTCACAGCATGGCAAAAGCGGAAGCTAAAGACCACGTTCGTACGTTGAAGGCTAAGAATCATGACGAATAATAACCAAGAGCAGGCAGATCGGTGGTGGAATGCCTACCTGTATGAGGGAACAGGCGTTTTAAAGAATAAAGACGACATCACCGACGAAAACACCTGGCACGGGGCAGAAAGAATCTACACTCTTCGCAGGCTCGCGATACTACCGCAATTAGATTTTCACCAGGGATCAGTGACTGATTAATCTGAAAGCCATTCATGTTGGGATGTTTGGTGTTTTTCGGACACTGTGTTCGTGTAGATAATCAAGCAGTGTGGCGCATCATATACTCCTGTTCAACTTCAATGTGGTGTGCGATATCCCAGGAAAGAATGCAGCCATGGTGGGGGAAGTATTGTTGGCTGCATGGTTTGCATTAATGGGTTAACTTGACTGTCTTTGTAGCACATGTGGTGTTTACGTGCGGTAGTACCTAGACGACACGGGATGTATAAATGATTTTTTATAGGTCTTTATAA
>JAUMZY010000003.1 GCA_030527885.1 Corynebacterium sp. | reverse complement strand
GGAAACAAGGTGGTGAAAACGTCGGAAACTACACAAAATAATGCCTTTGAATAGGTATGATACTTGAAAGCAGAAGATGGTGAAAACTGCTTAAACCCCTGTCGAAATTTTTGACTATTTTGTATACTATAGTCATGGAATTTATACCGCGCGGCGTGGCTACCTGGGTCGAGGAATTACTCCACTACTCCCCAATCGTGGCGATACAGGGCGCCCGGCAGGTAGGAAAATCTACGTTGGTGGAGCACCTGAACCACCCCGATCAAACCATGTTCTTCAATCTGGATGACCCCATTCAGCGAGAAGCAATAGCTAATGACCTAGATGGATTCCTAAACCAACCCGCTACCAATCGCATTGTGATTGATGAAGTCCAACGGCTACCAGAGCTAATCCTGGCGCTGAAACGATCAGTGGATAAACAGAAAATCATAGGGCGGTTCCTCATCACTGGTTCCGCTAATCTTCTGCGCGTCCCCAAATCAGAGGATTCCCTGGCTGGTCGGGCAATGACAGTGCAACTAGAATCATTTGCCCAATGCGAATTGCAGCAGAACATTCTTTCGTGGGTGGATTTCGTGATGAATATCCACCAGCATGATTTCCCCAGCATCAACAAAGAAGAACTAGCGCAGATGTTCATCATTGGTGGCTACCCGGCAGTCCAATACCTGCCGGTGGGAAACACACGGCTACGCCGGAGCTGGTACCTGGATTACACCAACCGGCTCTTAGAACGTGATATTGCAGATTTAGGCCGCGTCGATACTAAAAACTATAAAGAGCTGCTGAAACTATGCGCAATCTTATCCTCCGAGGAATTAGTAAAAGAACAACTGGCGAAAAACCTCAGGGTTTCGCGGGAAACCATAACCCGTTATGTAGACCTACTGAACTCACTGTATCTGCTCAAAATTGTTCCACCTTGGTCGCGTAACACACTGAAACGAGTGATTAAACGACCAAAGATCTTCCTAGCCGATACCGGTTTAGCAGCCACACTAGCAGGCGACACCACCAGCAACCTCGTTAGTATTCACGGTGGCCAGCGCCTCGGCAGCCTATTGGAAACCTTCGTGGTCACCGAAATCCTGAAGCAACAAACCTGGTCAGAAACCGATTATGAAGTTTATTACTTCCGCGACGAACGCGGCATGGAAATAGACCTCATCATAGAAACCCCAGAAGGCATCATTGCTGTTGAAGTCAAAGCATCCAGCTCACCCAGCCTGGAGCATTTCAAGCACCTCAAAAAGCTACGGGACATCCTAGGGACTGAATTCCGGGCCGGCATTGTCATCAATACAGGCACCATGGCTAACGTGGGGGACCGCCTGTGGGCGGTCCCAGTTTCTAGCTTGTGGATGAGTGGGGGACTTTAGACGTCGACAAGCAAAAGCGGTGGGTTAAGCATTCTGCTGCGCGTCGGGCACATCACCACCTTTGTAGCGTTGCCACACGTCGGTGAAGAGCTGGTCCAGGGAATGAATCGGCGGGCAACTACTAATAATGGCGTGACTTTTGGGGTGCTGCCACAACATGTAGTGTTGGGACTTCCAGGCTTCCAACGGTGGGGATTTGGTTACCAATTGATCCCGATGACTGTAGTATTGCGGCTGCTCCAGGGACCAATCAAGCCAAGCACCAGGCAGGAACCAACTCCGACCGGCGCCTGCGCGCTGTCCCGTAACCAGCAGGCCTTTTTCCAGCAGTGGGGCGGCTGCCTGTTCCAGGTCCTGTTTCCGCCACTGATTCCAGGCGCACACGTTGGTGTCGGTGGGGTAGATGAGCGCCAGAATCTGTAGGAAATACCGGGTGCTAGCCGTGGGAACGTCCAAGGTTTTTGCTGCATCGGCTACCACGTCTGGCACCACGTTGCACGGGTCGAAGGGGATTCCGCCTTGCGTGTGTTCTGCTTCCAAGCTGGCGATGAGGCCATCCAAATGCTCCTCGGTGAGTACTCGTAGGCCATATGCGCCAGGCCCAGCATCTTTGATGTTCCAATAATAAGAATCGCGCAATTTATAGCTATCTCTGACCCTGTAGGGGGGAGACCCATGTCGCAGGGAGTCTAGTTTTTTGGCGAAGATCTTTCGGCTGGGATCATTCAGCGGCAGGTGAGAGATGGCGTAAAGCACGCCCGCTAAGCGCACACTGTCGCCGTAAATGCTGTGTTTAGCATATGTGTTGGCGCTGAGGATCCATAAGCCAGATTCATCATTGCCACAGTAGTTTTTACACATGTCATGAAACTGCGCTGCGGACAGATGTATGATGGGGGCATCATAAAGTTCTGCCATGTAGTCCGCCATCGCTGTGATATTGAAACCAGTGGTGGCAAAGTTCGCATCAACACCGGCGGCTAACAGCGCATGGGTGTGCTTGTGTTCCGCAAGCTGCCAGGTGACGGCTTCAGCAGTGTCTTTGGTGAATTTCAATTGCTTGCGAGCTTCTGCGGGGAAGGGCTTTTTCATGTCTGTCAAAAACCCCACGCCACTCAGCAGATACCGGGCAGCTTCTGGCACCAACAGGGATTTTTCCGCCAACTGCTGCTCCGCATCCGCTAGCGTGCTGCCGCCAAGCAGGGTTGGTTTGGCTTTGGCACTTATTGTTTGTCGCTGCTTCGCCCATTCGATGATCGCCGATACGCATGCCACGAATTCCGCTTTCGGCAGGAACAACCCTGGGTGGTTCCGGGTGTATTTGTCCTCGTCTTTCGGGTCGGCTTCTTCGGACCCTAGTTCGCCTTCATCAGCATGGTGTAGCATATCCGTTCCCAGCTCGATCACTGCTGCTGGGTCATTCAGTGCTCCCGCAAGCACTGCCACCGCAATCTTTTCGCGGTGCTGCATATCAAACCAGTAGGCATCAGTATTACGGTTGGACATGGCTGTAATCAACCGTTTTGCCTGCTCGCTGAAGGCTGGTTTCGATGGAGTCTGCTGCTCCGGTTCAGGCTTTGGCTCGGGTTTTGGTTCCGGCTTGGGTTTAGGTTGGGATTTCGGCTTAGGCTTTTGGACGTTGACAAGCCACGCCGCTAATTCTCGCACCGCAGTCACAACCTGCGTGACATCATCGAGTTCTGCGCCAGCCACGCCAATATTCGTGGGGTTTTCTAGCAACTTTGCTGCCTGTTCCGGAGTGGTACCGGGCAGTCGGGCCTGCAACTCTGTCACCGGGTCGAAGTCGAAGATCTTCGTAAACTCCTCCGGGTAAAACTCTTGAAGTTGTGGATTGGTGAAATACTGTAAGTGTTTCTTTTGCAGTTTCTCCCATGCTGATTTCGAACCAGTAGCTTCGGCCCGTAGCTTCACTACGCGTTTAAGATAACGCCGTCCAAATTCTCGTCGGGACTCTAACGCAGTGAAGAATTCCAGATGATTCTGAAACGCTGATGCGGAGAACATTTCATAAGCCCAGCATTGTAACTTTCGATTTTGAAGCAGCCCATCAAGTTCATCACGCCGTGCTGCTGGATCCGCGTAGGTTTCATCATTGCACCACTGCGACCAGCGGCGTTGCCAGCCGTATTCTGACCAGTAATCGTTTTTATGCCAACATACATTACCAGCTGATAGTGCACACAACAGGTCAATATCCATCTTTTCGTCATCTAAGGTGACGCATCGGTTTTCCAGAGCATCACCAGCATCAAGGGCTGCATCGATAAGCTTTTGCATGCGTGGGAACATATACACCCCCTCGGGCATCCTAGAACGTCGCAGTGTACGGATAACCCATGTAGCCAACTCCCAACGATCTGCCTTGAGCCGCGTCAATGCTCCTGTCTGATCCACCAACTTCACATAGTCTGGCAGACTCATCGCAGTGAATGGACCTGCAATGAGAGCATCATGGTAGCGAGGATTATCCTGTGCTCGCTCCACCAACAAGTCCCACATTTTTTCGATAAAACCCTTGACTGCTCGATTCAACCCCATTCCGCCAGCAAGCGCATCCAGCAGTAATTCATCTGACTCCCGTGCACTCAGCCCGGCCGTTTTCCCCAACTTACGCACCGTTGCTGGCAAACCAGAATGTGCACTCACCCCTGCTTGTGATTGTCGCTCCTGCAAATCCAAAAAAATTCCAATGCTGCTCGTGGCTCCAGATGTTGGGTAGCAAATTTCGCCGCATACCCAAGTTCTCGTACCCCAATAACCCCTAAACTGGCGAAATCCTGCAACATCACTTTGTGTCGCTCTACATCAACTTCCAGTGCGTACTTGCGTTCAACTTCCTGTGCGCGATTGAAACACTTCTGGGCTAGCTCTAGTCGGTTAGTCTTCGTGAAAAATCGGGCAGCTTCCTCGAAAAATGTGGGGTAAAACTGTGGCGCCGAAGCCGTGGGCCATCGCAAAATATCTTGCACATATACCTGGGCGTGGAGTGCTTTTGTCAGTCGCGGGACCAGGTCTAACGCCTCTTGTGCATCCGCTGGATTGTTTGCAATTGGCCATTCCGGGAACCCGGGTACCCGTGCCAGCATATTACCTACTGCATGATGATCTGTCAGTGAAAAGCCATCAATGGCGTGAATTGCCTCTTCAGCATTAAGCAAATCTGACGGCACCAGCCGGGTCATTCTTACCCCACAATTCCCGGTGAACGTTGCGGTGTGCATTTGAGTGATGCGGGGTTTTGACTCCCGTAGGTGGTTAAACTTCATGATTCATCCTTACGTTGTTTTATCGGTGTCGTTAAAGTTTTCATTCCAGTATCGTTGCTACGTGATACCAAATAGTTCATCTAGTGAATGCAAACCCTGAAGGCTGGGTAACAAAAATCTGTTGGGGTGGTTTGCATGTGCATAGGAATGCTCCTAATTTTTATTCTTTGTGCAGCTGGCGTACATGTAATCACACATGCGAATCCCCTCTGACCAGGCAATAGGTCCGACCTCCGCAAGTGGTAATTCCCGTCCCTCAGTCAGGAAGTGTAACCGTCCCAATGAAGTCGTGGATGCTGGATACCCATACACCCGCAGTTTGGCCGTCACCTCCCGACGATCCTCCAACACATCCACACTGACCTCATCCATGAAGGTGCGGAACCCACCCTGCGGCCCCTGCTCAACATGAACCAGCCCCGCTCGTATGTTGAATCTGCATATGCTTGCACCGCCTTGTGTTGCTCCGCGGTTTCCACCGGTTTCACATGCGTATCCCGAAACAGCTGGTCCACGCCTTGTTGCACCCCTAATTCTGATGCAAATTCCCGCCACTGATCTACTTCGTCAAGTACTGCTGGGTGCACAATCCCCACAGCCGTAGAATCCATCACTGGGACCGTGATCGGTTCCCCATCTAAATCCACCAGCAACAGCGCATCCTCAGTACAATCCTGCACCAACCCCACTTCGGGGCCATAAGACACCACCAGGTTTTGCAGATGCTTCCGCCACAGCTCATCCTCCCACAAGCCCTGCACCACCGCGGCGGGAATCAGCTCGTCTTCCAACAACCATTCTTGTACCGTATCGTGGCACATTTGCTCATGCTGCTTGAGTACTTCTTGCAATCCCTTCAGTTGCTTGTATTCCGGTAATTCCCGCACTTTATCCGGTACCGATTTTAATACTTTACCTGCGGAATTACGCGCAATAATCATATGATTTTCCCCAAATGTTAGGGAGCAGGTACCTGCGGTCAACCACTGGTCATCATCTGTCATCGTAGTGTTCATAAGGAAAAATTCTTTCCAATTTCTAGGAATCCGTACTAATGACCAACACTCTAACCAATAGGTCGGACACCCCACTGCAAAATTTTATCCCTATCGAAAGCCTGTACGTACTGAATCTGACCGGCGTACTTTAGTCGTCGAAAAGCAATGTGCAACAATAATCCCATGATCGGCATTGACATTGTGCACATTCCCGACTTCGCACATCAACTAGAATTACCCGGCAGCCGTTTTGAAAACGTATTCAGCCCCCTAGAACTCCGCATTGCTGCTACCAAGCCCCGTCGTGCCGAACATCTCGCCGGCCGCTGGGCCGCTAAGGAAGCCTTCATCAAAGCCTGGAGCCAAGCACTGTACGGCAACCCACCCCTCATAGCTCCCGAACATGTCCAATGGCGCGACATTCAAATAACCCCCGACCGGTGGGGGCGAACCATCATCATTCTCAGCGGTGAAATCGCACAAAAATGCGAACACAACAACATCCAAGTAAGCATCAGCCACGACGGCGACTACGCCACCGCAACATGCCTACTACCAGGCTAACTAGTGGCCACAGAGAACAAATAAGCAATAAGCATCCGCTTAATCTCATCTACCGTCGAATGGAACACATGATCGGTCGTGCGCTCATCATGCACCGAATAATTCAACAGCGACACCATAGTGTGCACCAACAACCCGGCGATGGTCAGCCGCTCATTCCGGCTCGCATTCGGCGCCAGCGGCCGCAGGACTTCTGCCAATAATGCCAACACGGGTTGTTCCGTCGCTGCCGCTGTGGCGCGGGTGGCGGGGGTGGATTGCACGGCATGCCAGACGGCGCGCCGGGAGGGGTCGGCGCGCCACATGTCGGCTAGGTGGTCGATGAGTTCGTCGAGGATGTCGGGCCATTGGAGGGCGGGGACTTGGTCGGCGAATTTTTGGAGTTCGGCGACGGTGTCGGCGGTGTCTTCGCGGTCGAGTTCGCAAATGAGTACGTACTTGTTGGCAAAAAATTGATAGAGGGTGCCGATGGGAACTTCAGCGCGTTTGGCCACTTCGTCGAAGGTGAAGGATTCGAATCCTAGGTCGACAAGCACGCTGCGGGCAGCGGTGAGGATGCGGGAATACTTGGCCCGGGAGCGTTGCTGTGCAGGGCGTCGTCGCGGCTGGAGAATGGTCTCTGCCGTATTGAGGTCTAATTCATCACCGCTCATAGTCGATTTCTAAGAATCAAGCTCCTTTATAACCCGTGCGACATGCCCGGTGGCCCGCACGTTATATAATGCCTTTTTAATGGTTCCATCGTCTCCCACTAAAAATGTGGATCGGATGACACCTTGAACTACTTTACCGTAATTCTTTTTCTCCCCAAATGCGCCGTATGCCTGCATGACAGTTTTGTCCGCATCAGAGAGCAAGGGGAAGTTTAAATCGTGGTCGGCGCGGAATTTCGCCAATTTATCCACCGGATCCGGCGAAATCCCCACCACAGCAATGCCCAGATTATTCAACTGGGCCAATGAGTCGCGGAAGTCGCAGGCTTCCTTGGTACAACCAGGGGTGTTGGCTTTTGGATAGAAATATACAACCAGCTGTTTGCCGGCATAATCGGCGAGGGATGTGGTGCCGCCTTCGTCATTGGGCAGGCTAAAAGCGGGGGCGGCGGTTCCTGGTTCCAAACGCACATTTTCAGTCATGTGTTTAACTTTACCTGTTTGCCCACTTTTCCTGAGTTTTTGGCTAAGGTGTAGGAGAAAGAATTTTACAAATGAACAACAGGGAGTTTTTCCGTGGCACGCAACATTGATGATATCCAGCGCGAGATTGAACGCACTCGCCGGCAACTAGCCCAAACGCTGGACGAAATCGCTGATCGCGCAAAGCCTCAAAACGTCGTCGAAGACGCAAAAGTATCACTGAACGCTAAACTGCACGATCCGCAGGTACAAAAGGTGCTTGCCGGCATAGGTGCCGTTGTCACTGGCATCGTGGTGCTGGCCGTCAGCCGGTCCGTGAAGCGGCGTAAAGAGCTCAAAGAGCTACAACGCATGTTGGTTTCCCGCTAGCTTTTCGACGCTTCACGCTAGCTGGCTCCCGGACCCCACCATTTCTTGCAGCGCTGCCTCACCGGTTTCTGGCGTCACCGCCGCCACCAAATCGGTGAGCACTCGCACTTCGAAGCCTTGTTTCAAGGCGTCTAGCACCGTGGCCCTGACGCAATAATCCGTGGCAATGCCCACCACATCAATGATATCGATGTCATGGGACCGCAACCAGTCACCCAATTCAGTGCCAGCGTCGGTGGTTCCCTCAAAACCCGAATAACCGGCAGAATACTGGCCCTTCAAAAACACCTCAGTCAGTTTCACATCCGCTAATGCTGGGGGTAGCTCGGCCCCTTCACTGTCGGCAACGCAATGCTTTGGCCACGAATCTTTAAAATCCGGATCATCAGAGAAATGATCACCCGGATCAATATGCCAATCTTTTGTTGCTACGACCGCCGCATAATCTTTTTCCGCCACATGTGCCGCGATGGCTTCGGCGACTCGCGCACCATCAGCTACCCCTAAGGCCCCACCCGGGCAAAAATCATTTTGGACATCAACAATCACTAATGCACGCATGATTAACAGCATAGTGGAAGTGGGGTAGCGCTGGCGGGCCGCACTGTGGGGGCGATGCGGTAGCAACAACATGCCGATGGGTCGGAATGAATAATAAAGATTCTCCGCAATTTTCCACCCCTAATAGGGGCGCTGGGGTGGCTGGGTGTGGTTTTATTCCACCCGCGTTGTGTCTGATTTTTATGGTGCCGTTCAGGGGTGTGAGGGGGGTGATGATCGGAAAGATCTTAAACATTTATACGCATCAACCGGGGGTGATTTTGTATTGTTCAACGCTTGGAGCTGGGATGTGCCGAGTGTGGCTATCCAAGCAAAAATATTAATCTTGCTACTTCCTCCTTTTAGGCGTGTAGCAAGGTTGCTGGTGGTTGGGGTGGGGTGTGTGAGGTTCGTGGCTGTCTCATGATTGTTGTGATTGTTGGTGGTTGCTGTGTGTTGGTCTGTGTTGTGATTAGGTTGTTTTTGTTGTCTTGTTGTTTTGTGGATTGTGGCTGCTGCGGGGTTGGGGTTTTGCCAGCTTCTTGAGGGAGGGAGCGGGCAGGGTTTGCCCCCTTACCCGAAAAAATAAGGACAATGGGGGCGGTCCTTCCGTCAGTCGGTCGGTCGCTTGTATAGGTATATTTCATTGCGTGCTGCGGGCATTGTTCGCTTGCACCAGGGCCGGGATGTTGCGAGTGTCCAGCGGTGTTACACCGCCCCTACACTTCCAAACGTGTAGTACGCTACCGGACCTGCCTTGACTACGCGGAAAACCTCGCATCGGTCGGCGATGAGGCTCTAACCCCCAACGGCGCCGGTGGATCGCCGGCCCCCCGATATCTTTAGCGTGCTTCGGGCGCAGAGCATTCATAGTAGGAATTTGGGGCAACGAGGTTTATTTGGTGGGTTTATGCGTAGGGTCGCTCTCTCTTGTGGCGGTAATTTGGGTTAGTCTTCGGCGCTGTGGAAGGGGGGCGCCGGCGCGGTAAAACTGATTCCGCACTTAGTGGCGCATTTGGCACCGGATGGTGCTGGCCGTTATTTGTCTCTGAATTGGCTAGTGATTCGGGAAGCTTGAACTGGCAGTCGAGTGCCACTGTCGAAGGTGTTAAAAGTTATCGTTTCTGGTGCCATTGATTCAGCTGGTGTTCTTTAGCTTCAGTGAGAAACCGGCTGCTGGTGATTCTTTACAGGCTCCGTGATTACCTCAACATCTGTTTGTTCTTTGGGTGGTAAAAAGCAGAGTTTTTCTCTTGCTGATTTGTCTGATGTGTCGGATATCTTCGTGGGTAATTTTTACGTGTAAATCAGATCGAGAATTTTTCAAGATTCCTACGATTCCGTTCGTGCCGATTAAATCAATATTAGACATAAGTCCATATATAGACACTAGACTGGTTTATATCAATACAATATTGGATATATGTCTATTATTGAGAATTGGTCCTTTGTCTGAAATTGCACGCTATGCCTATATTGGTCTTATGGTGAATCTCGAAGAAATTTCCGGCGCTATACCCCAATTTGAGCTAAAGCATCGTGTGCGGCTCGCACGCGAATATGCAGGTATGCAGCAACAAGAATTAGCGGATAACACTGGTCTTGCGCGAAGTGCCATTGCGTATATTGAGAGTGGGCAAGGACGAACGCGCCGGAGCTCTATTCGACTTATTGCCTTGGCTACCGGCGTAGATCTCCATTGGCTAGAAACCGGCGAAACCCCCGCAGGGGGTACCGGCGGGGGTGACGATGAAAAAAGGTACGCCATCAGGGACTCGAACCCCGAACTCGCTGATTAAGAGTCAGCTGCTCTACCAATTGAGCTAATGGCGCTTATGCCCACCAGGAGTTTCACTCCGTTATGGCAACGAAGAAAACAATAACAGTACTTTTGGGAATTTGCAAAATCAGCAGTTCAAAACCAATTTTTTCACCTCGGTGGGGTAGGGAAGGGGGTGGCAAAATATCAGTGGGGGTAGTGCACGAAATTTGCTTTTACCTGTGTCGTTGATGTGAGCGGGTTTTCTATCTGGTTACGATCTGGCAACAGTTCTTTCATGAGGCCGGTTATAGCTAGAATTTGGGTTTAAAATATGACGAACGAACCGAACTAGATTTTTTAGCTCGGCTTTAGTCACTAGAAGGCAGGAAATCTCAAGAAAATGAAAGTCTCGCGCAAGTCTGCGAAGAAGACGATTGCGGCGTTTTTATGCGGCTCGGTTTTGCTCCTTGGTGCATGCACCGTTGAGCAGGGTGCTGCTGCGGGCGTATCTGAAACTAAAACTTCGGAAGCTCCCAAAGCTGCGGCTCCTACGGTTAGTGTAAAGAACGGTGCGACTAACGTTTCTCCCCGGGATGCGGTTGAGGTTCAATCGCAAGACAAAGGGCTTAAAAAGGTCACTATGACCAATGAAGAAGGCAATGAGGTTAAGGCCAAGCTTTCTAACGATAAAATGTCCTGGACCACTGCGGAAGAATTAGGTTTTAACCGTAATTACACAATTGTGGCTGAGGATAAAAATGGTAAAAAGACCACCACAAAGTTTTCCACTATTGAGGCGGATACCTTATCGGAGAATTCTCTAGCTCCATTAGATGGTGCCACTGTTGGGGTGGGCCAGACCATTGGTGTGCGCTTTGACACCACCGTTCACGACCGCAAGGCCGTCGAAAAGGCTATTAAAATTGAAACGGAACCCAAGGTAGAAGGTGCTTTCTACTGGATTTCGAATCAAGAAGTGCGGTGGCGCCCAGAGAAATTCTGGCAGCCAGGCACCAAAGTCAAAGTTAACGCTGACCTTTATGGTGTGAAGATTGGTGACGGCATTTATGCCGCCAATGGCAATCAAGCCTCATTCACCATTGGTGACAAGGTGGAAGCCATTGTGGATGACAACACCAAGACCATGACCATTTACAAGGATGGCGAGGAAGTTCGGTCCATGCCGGTTTCCTTGGGTTCGCCAGCATGGCCAACGCCTAAGGGCATTTACATGATTGGTGACGCTTACCCATCAATCGTTATGGACTCCACTTCTTATGGTTTGTCCTTGGAAAATGGTGGTTACCGCACCCCAGTGCAATATGCGACGCAAATGTCCTACTCGGGTATTTTCGTTCATGCTGCACCCTGGTCAGTATGGGCTCAAGGTAATACCAACACCTCTCACGGCTGCATTAACGTCAACGATGAAAATGCAGCATGGTTCCAGAATTATGTGAAGCGCGGTGACATCGTTACCGTGAAGAACACCGCCGGCGAACAGCTTAGCGTGTACGACGGTTTGGGCGACTGGAACTTGGATTGGGCTACGTGGAAGAAGGGCAACGCTAACGACGCCCCATAACCCCACAACCGCTATATAGATAAGACGCTACTTCGATGGCGTCTTTTTTATGTCCCTTGTCGGCCAGCGCTTAAACGGTGGGGTGTGTCTGATGCCGCCGGCGGCCCCTGAGTTAGAGGCGTACTTTTTAGCTTGCACCTTTGTTTTTTGTGTTTGGGGGTAGCGGGGGAAGGGCGGCGACCTGTCTGATTGCACGACGCTACTATAGGGAAGAAAGTGAGGTGGAAAATGAGCAACGATACAACAGCGCAGTATTTTTCTCTTAGTTGGATCTGTGTCCGTCGAGGTTGGGACCGCATTGCTGTCGAAAAGTTTCTTGCAACTCCAGATGTGGAAATGCCGCACAGCAATGGTGCTATAACTGCGCTGTATTTCAAAGACCGCGTCAAAGAAATCGAAAATTCATTCGAATACCGGGTTGATACGTGGCGCCGCCAGGGCCTCCGCCGCGACGGCGAAACCCTCAACCGGATCCTGCAACAGTTCTACATTGATCCGCGGTTCACGGGGCTCTCTAAAGGCAGCCTCCAGCGCTCCGCATTGTGGCACTACGTGTCACGCGAACACCCGGACTACAGCGAAGAAATGCAAAAATACCTGGTTACGCTGCTGTACAACGACTCGGATTCCAAAAAAGAACACCTCATGGTGAACTACCTACGCCACATGGGCACCAATTATGAACAGCTCGTCAGTGCCACTGAAGGCCGCCGGGAGTTCTACATGTTCATTCTCTGGCACGCCCTCAACTGCATTTCTGAGGAATACCCCTACCTCAAGGCAGCATGCGAACGCCAGTTGGAATTCAAACGCAACGAAACCGGCGACTTCGCTCCACCGCGCAGCCATGCACCATATATTCCCCGCGCACACAAGCAAAAACTCCTACGCAAGGCTGATCGAAAATGGCGGAAGAAACACCAGCGGCTATAACCCGCCAGGTGGCACCTACCGCCCAATAATCAAACGTGCCAGAAGCCAGTCTTGACATACCCAGGAACCTAGAGCAACGGTAGCGTCACCCCAGTGTGTGCCTTCAACCCCTGGATGATCTCATCCTGAAAAGCCGGATCCAAGGTCGCCGGGTGAGGTTTTTCCACCTTCTCATGGAACCAATACCCGCCGGTATGCGGCACGATATCATCCTGCGGGGCGGTGGCTAACCACACTTGTGTGCGATGGCTCAAATCCAAATCATCCGTGGCAGCCGGCCCACCCATACGAGTGGGAACCCACCCCGGATGCACTGCATGCACCAGCACTTCCGGCCAATGCCGCGCCAAACCCCACGTCAGGGCAGTAACAAAAAGTTTCGAATCGTTGTAACTCACAGTGTGATCCGCCAGCACCTCCGGCAAATGATCCTGCGATCCCTGCAAATGCAGATGACTGCTCACCACCACAATCCGCGCCGGTTGCTGCATCAACGCTGATAGCACATAAGGTGCGACCACATTAACCGCAAAATTTTGCGACTCGTCAGCCACCCCAGCATTGTGGATAACCGCAGTAAACGGGCCAAATTCATTTGCAGCCGCCGCTACTGCTTTGGTCGCCTCCAGATCGGTTAAATCGCCGTACACCACACCATGCATGCGTTCGGCAACGCTGGCAGGTAGGCGTTCGGGAGTGCGAGCATGAATCACCACGTCGTGGCCCGCTTCATTCAGGGCCTGGGCGGTTAGCAACCCCACGCCACTTGATGCACCAGTAACAAAAATGAGGGACATGTCTATCACGCTTCCATCCATGATTTGGAGGTTGATTGTTTGGACATTTATTGTTTGAGTGTTTCGGTGTGGTTCCCCAGTGTACACGCCGTGGCCAGTGGGTTAACATGGAACAAAATGCATGTCCCCAATCTGAGGAGCCACCATGCACGCCTACGACAACTTCTTTTCCCTCGCACTACTGGCCCAGTTAGTATTATTCGTGGCTTTTATCATCACGTGGCTGCGATCTTACGAACCCAAAACCCCCAAAGTATTATGGCTGCTCATCGCCATCATTCTGCCCATCGTCGGCCCCGTGTTGTACCTGTTCACACATCGCACGCACGTGAAAACTAGCAGCTCATGATCCGGCGCGGCATCTCTGCACTACTGGTAGCGGCTTGCTGCGTCATACTGCCGGCATGCAGTTCGGCAGAATCCGAACAACCCACTACCAGCACAGGGGAATCCGTGACCAACGCAACCAAAACCCCCATCAACATCATCGTTGATAACCACACGATCAAGGCCCACCTGTAGGACAACCCCGCCGGCACGTCACTGTTGGAACAGTTGCCGCTCACGCTGAACTTCTCCGATTATGGCGGCCAGGAAGTGGTTGCCACTCCGCCGCAGCCCTGAACATAGACGGCATGCCAAAAGTGGAGAGTGCTCCCGCCGGCACCATCGGCTGGTGCGAACCCGGCGGGGTCGTGGTGCTGTACTACCAGGACGTGGGCCGCTACAACGGCATCGTGCGCATCGGCGAATTCGAAGGGGATCCCGCGGTGTTTAAAGGCTGGGATGCCGCCCGTTCCGTCACTATTGAGCGAGCTTGATGCTTTTCGACGTCCGGAGGTATCCACCACGACCCATACGAAAAACACCAACTCCCTGATAACCACTAGTAAATTATCAGGCAGCTGGTGTTATAGTTAACCGCTTCCATGACCGATGTTCCAGGGTGTTCTTTCCGATACTGGTTGATTTCTTGCGCAGTGGGCAATGTGGTGATTGCCGGATCCAACTCCGAATCCCGGATAATTGTTTAAAGAGTAGGAACCCAAGAAGAATGACGGCAGCTATTGCTGTGACTAGGTACAAACTTCCTACACAATCCTTACGGTGTACCCATCATGAATCACTAGGGCGTGCCCGATTATGCAGTTATCCAGTTCAGAGAGACTACAGTGGTACGCATTTGTGTGATTTATAAAACCCTGGGGCGCTGGAATAGTGGTTTAGTTAGTCCAATTTTGTGGAAGAACTGAAGTGACTAATTCCAAATTTATAATCAGATTCTGAATCAATCAAAGTTTCTAGCTTGTGTGCAAATTCAAACCGTTTTTCTTCTTCGCCTTGAAAACTAGCCACGTTATAAAAAGCAATTAGCATTGCTTTTTTTATGGCAACGGTCAATTTTTTTATGGAATTGTCCTTTCTTGGTAACAGTATATGTCGTAGGCCGCATCCAAAGGCGTGATTGATGACAAACCAGATTTCTTAGAGATCGTAACGACTCCATGCCGGCCTCGAAACGGCCAGCTGGTACTTCCATGTTGGCGGCAATCGTACGCCAAATACGCTCCTTGTCATCAGCATTTTTATCACAGCGTTGTATGAGCTTGACTAGGCGTCCAAGTGAAAAACTATCTACCACTGACCATAGGGGCAAATCTTTCGATAGTTCTTGACATAGTTCCCAATTATCCATTCTGCAGCGTTTTGGCAATTCGCATCTTTTAGCCTTACTAGATTCGTAAAGTTGTTCTACGATATATGCTTCACTGTATTCGAGAATGTCATTCATTAAACCTTGCGCCAAATGGTTATTAGTATATTATCCACCCCGCTCCAAATAATTTTGGGGATCTAGAAAAGAACCATGAGGGTCAAATTTTTGGCAGTATTCCTGAACAAGAAAATGTCGCAAAAGCCACTCTGCATTTCGGATGCCGGAATATAGAATTTCTGAAACTTGAGCATCGGTATCAATTAATCTAAAGACTCTCGAAGGTGATTTTTCACCGGTCAATTTTCCTTCAAAATAAAGCTCTCTAAAATTTCGAGCATAACCAAGGAAATAGTGAAAATTCATAGAGTTAAGTCTTGCCTTGTCATTGGCTGATAGGCTATCGCGAGAAAAGTACCTTTTGCGATATAGATAGTCAACCCGTTCTTCAAGAGTTAGGAACGGAAGCCTATTTTGCATGTCTTGAATCCCTTAATATTTAAGGGATAAGCCCTAGAAACCGAGCGGTCTCTAGGGCTTATCAGGGCCACTACAGCGGGACGCTTCCAAGAGAGGCGGCTGCGGGAACTGTTGAAATTATTCTACTCTGCCATGTCATAGACTGTCAATGATGTAATTTGCTGTATTCTTTACAGTCTATAAGCGAGGTAAATTGGCAATTTCGATTGATGATATTTGTATATTTTATTGAGATGGCCGTCTAAGGGGCTGCGAAAACTAATTTGTTTTCCTGTGGTGATAGGTTGGCCAGTTGCGCAATTATGATGTGATTCTTGAGGATTGGGCTTTGCTTCTACAAAATTGTCGTTATCAAGTGTTATGCCAATAGTAGTGGCACAAACCTCCTACGCAATCCCCACGGTCTGCCCGCCGTTGATAACCAGGGCGTGCCCGATGGTGAATCCACCCATGTCAGAGCACAACCACAGTACGGCAGCGGCGATTTCTTCCGGGGTGCCCATGCGCCTGATGGGTTCCTGTGCAATCACTCGGGCGCGGCCTTCCGGGGTGCCGCCGGTGAATCGGTCCATCATGGGGGTTTGAATAATGCCGGGGCAAATCGCATTGATCTGAATGCCTTGGTCGGCGTAATCCAGTGCTGTGGACTTCGTCAGCCCGAGGATGCCGTGTTTCGTGGCCGCATAGGCGGCTTGTCCTTTGATGCCGATGACCCCAGCGCCGGAGGAAATATTAACGATCGAACCGCCGTTTTTACCCATGGCGTGGATTTCCTGCTTCATCGCCACGAACACCCCGCGTAGGTTAACGGCCATGAGCTTGTCCCATTGGTCATCGCTGGTGTCGGTGAGTGCTGCGGGTGGTTGTTCAATGCCGGCGTTGTTCACGCCAATGTCAATGGGGCCGAGTGCGGCAACGGTGGAGGCTACTGCTTGCTCCACGCTGTGGCTGTCCGTTACGTCAGCCAGTGCGACGTGTGCTTTGCTGCCGTGGTCTTCGATGAGCTGCGCGGTTTCGCGTAGTGGTTCTTCGTCGATGCCGGTCACGGCAACATGTGCGCTAGCTGCGGCGAAGGCCAGGGCAATGGCACGCCCGATGCCGCTGCCAGCGCCAGTGATGAATACGGTCTTGTCGGTGAAATCGAATGTGATGGACATGAAAAATGCTCCTGTCGAGGGAAGTGGTGTCGTCGTAAAGCAATGTGCCACGGATCCGGCGGCCGTGGGAGACCCTGCGAGGGCCTCGTTCAGCATTGCCGACGTGGCTACGATGGGGCTATGAATAACCGAGCCGAAGTGCGCGAATTTCTCATTAGCCGCCGCGACCGCATCAAACCTGAAGATGTGGGTTTACCAGTGGGAACGAACCGGCGGGTCAAAGGCCTGCGCCGTAGTGAGGTCGCTACTTTGTCCGGGGTGAGCGTTGAGTATTACACGCGCATTGAGCGCGGCGCCATCGGCGGGGTGTCGCCGGATGTGCTCAATAGTTTGGCTAAGGCGTTGCGGCTGGATGATGCGGAGCGGGCGCATTTGTTCAACCTGGCGCACGCGGCCAGCTCGGTGGCGCGGCCGCCCCGGAAACACACCACGAAGTGGACGCCGCACAAAAGTTTACAGTGGACGCTTGATGCTGTTACCGTTGGCCCGGCGTTTGTTCGCAATGGGCGTATGGATCTGCTCGCGGTGAATCCGCTGGCCCGGGCCTTCTACGCGGAACTGTACGACATGCCGGGACAGCCACCCAACATTGCCCGGCACGACTTCCTCGATGATCGCGCACAATCATTCTACCCGGATTGGGATGCCTTCGCCGACATCACCGTGGCGATTCTGCGCACCAAAGCCGCCCGCGACCCACACAACAAAGACTTACACGACCTCATCGGTGAACTATCCATCCGCAGTGAGGAGTTCCGCACCCGGTGGGGGAGCCACAACGTTCGCCATCACGGCACCGGCTTCAAAACGTTTCGGCATCCCATCGTGGGCGAACTAACCTTAGCCTACGAAGGCCTACACATGGAGGCCGAACCCGGCCTCACCCTCACCATTTACGCCGCCGAACCCGGTTCCGCCTCCGCTGAGCGCATGCAACTCCTTGCCTCCTGGGCTGCTACCGAACAAAGCACCACCAACGAGCTCGCTTAGCTTATCGACGATCCCCTCAAAAGGTCACTATCAGGGGCTCCCAACCTGTGGCGGTAAATCTTTAAGCTAGGAGTGACCAGCAACCTAGTTTGAGGAGAATTTTTTTATGGCTACCCTCCACGAAGGCGGCTACCGCTTCGACCTGGAACCAAACGTCACTCGCACCCCCGGTGCGCTACCTGAACCGCTACGGCATCGAAATCGCCGCCGACCTGTATCAACCCAAAGACCTTGATGAGTCCGTGAAGCACGCCGCGATCGTGGTTGGCCCACCACACAGCGCTGTTAAGGAGCAAGCCCCCGGTGTGTACGCCAACCAGCTGGCCAAGCGTGGTCGTGGCTGTTGCATTTGATCCCTCCTTCAACGGTGAATCCGGTGGGGAGGCCCGGCGGGTTTCATCCCCAGAAATCTTCATCGAGGACTTCAGCGCTGGGGTCGACTACCTTGGCACTTTGCCCTATGTAGATCGGGAATGTATCGGTGCGTTGGGGGTGTGTGGTTACGGTGGGTTTGCCCTGGGTGCCGCACAGATTGATGCCCGCATCAAGGCCGTGGCTACTTCCGCAATATACGACATCAACGGGGCTAACCGGGATGGCTGGCAGCACTCTGCCACCGATGCGGATCGTCGCGCTGCCATCCAGGGTTATTCCGAACAACGCTGGAAGGATGTTGACGCGGGTGAAGCTGAGGTGATTCGCGGCTTCCCGGAGGAACCAATAGCGGAGGTGCCGGCGGATCTTGATCCGATTAGCGCGGAGTTTTTCGAGTTCTACGCCACGGAACGCGGCCACCACCCGCGGGCAATTGGTGGCTTTACCACCAACAGTTGGCCCGCGCACATTAATTTTGGTGCGCTTCGCTCCCTGCCGGACATTGCGCCCAGGCCTATCCTGCTCATCACTGGGGAGAATGCCCACTCCCGCTACTTCAGCGATGACGTGTATGCGCAGG
The DNA here is from genome assembly GCA_030527885.1 of Corynebacterium sp. Lineage (GTDB taxonomy): Bacteria > Actinomycetota > Actinomycetes > Mycobacteriales > Mycobacteriaceae > Corynebacterium. Next base: position 115,906 of record JAUMZY010000003.1, on the reverse strand, counting down.
CATCTGAACCGAAGGAACTCGTGGTAGTGCCGGGTGCCCGTCACATTGACCTGTACGACCGCGTGGACTTGATTCCCTTCGACAAGATTGCCGCTTTCTACAGCCAACATCTCGGATAGTCGTACTTTTCATTGCGCGCTATCGTCTGGGTGGGAAAATAAAAGTGAGGCCCAGGTTTTGGGCCTCACTCAACAGGGGTGGCTGACGGGGCTCGAACCCGCGACACCCAGGATCACAACCTGGTGCTCTACCAGCTGAACTACAGCCACCATGACCACTCGAAGAGCAGCGAGAACTATATTAACCTACAACTTCATGAATGTAAAAACCACAGGCTGGTGGGGGAGTAGAGAGCGTCGAAAAGCACTAGCCCTGCAAAAATTCCTTATACCGTTCTATGGCTGCTGCCTGCGCTTCCTTCGACTCTGGGGTTTGTGGGTCGGCGACGAACAGCACCCGCCGATAGAAGTCCAATTCCCGAATGGATTCCACAATGTCCGCCAATGCGCGATGCGCCAGACCTTTTTCCGGTTGGTTGAAATACACCCGGGGCGCCCACCGGCGGGCCAATTCCTTCACGGTGGAAACGTCAATCATGCGGTAGTGCAGCGCTGCGTCTAACCTGGGCATGTATTCCCGAATGAAGCCCCGATCCGTCCCGATCGAATTACCTGCTAGCAGCGGCGGGTCGTTGGGGTCGCAATACTGCTCAACAAGCGCCAAAACGGCGTCTTCGGCGGCGGTTAAGCTCACATCGGAAGCCTGGATTTCCGCCAGTAAACCGGATGATGTGTGCATCTTGGTGACGAAATCATTCATCCGCCCCAGCTCTTCGTCGCTGGCGTGAATGACCATGTCCACCCCGTCTCCCAGAATATTCAGGTTGGCGTCGGTGACGAGCGCGGCTACCTCCACAATGGTGTGCTGGTGGATGTCTAACCCGGTCATTTCCAGGTCGATCCACACTATCCGGTCATTCTTTTCTATTTCAGGCATGAGTACAGTCTACGTGTGTCCTAAAGTAGGCTTAAACACCTCAACAATCTAGGAGTATTGATACCTATGGCATTACCTACACCTTCGATGGACGCCCGCGCGCTCGTGACCGGCGCCAGCCAAGGAATCGGCATGGCAATCGCCCGCGATTTGGCAAAACTGGGGCACAACCTCATCCTGGTGGCCCGCCGCGCCGATATCCTGCAACAACTTGCCGACGAACTAGAGCAGCAGCATTCCATCATTGCTGAGGTGTATCCCTGCGACTTAGCCGACGCCGACCAATTACGCACGCTTATTGACGACATCAGCGCCCGCGAAATCAACATCATTATCAATTCCGCAGGTATCGCCAGTTTTGGGCCGTTTATCAACCAGGATTGGAACTACGAATCCACACAATTCGCCCTCAACGCTACCGCAGTATTTGAGCTAACCCACGCCGTTCTACCCGGCATGATCGAACGCAAAACCGGTGCAATCTGCAACGTGGGATCCGCCGCCGGCAACGTGCCCATCCCCAACAACGCCACGTATGTTCTGACGAAGGCCGGCGTGAATGCCTTCACCGAAGCCCTCCACTACGAACTAAAAAACACCGGCGTGAGCTGCACCCTGCTGGCCCCCGGACCAGTGCGGGACGCCGTCATCCCCGAATCAGAACAATCCATCGTGGATAAAGTCGTGCCCGATGTCCTCTGGACCACGTACGAATCCTGCTCCAAAGAAACCCTCGCAGCCCTGGCGAAAAACCGCCGCCGCGTCGTCCCCGGGCCGCTCTCCAAAGCCATGAACGTCGTATCCGCCGTCGCTCCCACCAGTGTCCTATCCCCCGTAATGGGTTGGTTTTATAAAAAAATGGGCTAACCGTTAGCCAAAACTGGGACACCACCAGTCCAACTCTATGAGGCAAAAATCTTGCCTCCGTTGCGACTGCTAAGGAGCCCCATGCCCACCCTCACACTCACCCCAGCAACCACATTCCCCATAACATCCCAACCCCAACCCATCACCGCCCGCCACATCGGCGAACACCGCTTCGTGGTGGCCTCCGCGCAATCGGTGTTCCCCCTCGTGCCCGGCGACGTCGTAGAAACCAATGGCCAGCTAGAAATCACCACCATTACCCAGCTCCAACCAGGGTTTTTAGTGTACGGAGATGCGCCCACAAACACCACCATGCGGCAGGTGTGTGAACTCGGGCCCGTGTACTTCTTCGCCCACTGGCCCGAAACCCACGACATCGACACCGTCCGGCGCATCCTGGCCGCACAGCCCATCCATCACTACGTACACATGTCACAACAAGCCCGCCTAGACGCGCTGCTTTGTGACACAGACGTAGCGCTCGCCGACTCCGTTTTGGCATCCGTGCGCACCACTAGCCCCATGCACATGGTCACCCAACAACAACCCTCACACCTTTTCCTCAACCTTTTAGAGGCACACCGCGCCGCATACCCCGAACTCGCAGAACTCTTCACCCAATTCGCTACCTCGGCAGTACTCGCCTGGGTGGCGCATTCCCCCGACGCCACCCTCCTGCGCCGTACCATGTCCCAACTAGGACTATTGTCCACAATCCAAGTGGGGTAATCATCATGCGCACAACCACCCTCCACATCAGCAGCGGCTGCGGCGTAGCAACAGAAAAATTCACCGCCCAACCCCTCACCTGGAACTGCTTCGCCATCACCAACGTACTTCGCAACTACGCCCTCGCCATCGGCGACGTCGTTGGCGCAGCCTGGGACGAGCACAAACAATTGCACGTAACCGAAGTGTATTGTTTGCAGCCCGGCTGGTACGTCCAAGGCCTGCTTTTCGACGAACACAACAACCCCACCACCATGAAATTCCTCACCCAAACCGCAATCCGAATAACCACCATCGGAAACATCTTCGTAGGACAATGGTCCCTCAACTACAGCCGCAAACAACTCCTCGACCTATTCGCCACCATGCAACCCGCCATCATCCCGGCCATCATCTTCCACCCCGAAGAACGCCTACGCTGGCTATACAAACACGTACAACCCTTCCACAGCGCTGTACTTGGCAACGCTAAAAAGCAAAACCATTACCAAGCCGCGCAGGATCCAGAATGGTTCAACCGCGGCCTAGCCACCCCACAATTCCTCCGCCACATCCAAACTCTCATCCGCGACAACCACGACCTCCGCCACCTAGTCGAAACCCGCGAATACGACCGCGCACTACGATGGATCCAAGTATATGACGCAACATACGCACGACTAACCCGTCAATAAAGTGGCCCATTAAATGCCCCCAAGCCCTCGCCACCACAACACAGTAGTGCCACAATAATAACCATGGATAAAGAATCAGATGTTCGTCGACTCGTAGAACTAGTAGAATCCGACCGACGCATGGGCGAAGAAACCGACGCCGTACTACGCCTCGGCGCAATGATCATGGCCGCCGGCACCAGCGGCTACCGCGTCATCCGTGCCATGAAACGCGCCGCCCGCTCCCTCGGCTTCGACCGCGTCGACGCCGTCATATCCGTCAACACCATCACCAGCACCTTCCACCGCAACGGCCGATTCCGCACCGTCGTCGTCAACCAAGACAACCCCGCAGTAGATGCCTCCCGCATCGAAGCCCTAGAAACACTCAGCCACAGCATGAGCAAAAGACGCTTCACCGCCGAAGAGCTCCACCACGAACTCGACACAATCGAACAAAAAGTCGGAAAACGCTGGTCCGTATGGATCCAAGCCCTAGCAGCCGGCCTCGCCTGCGGCGGCTTCGCCATCCTCAACCACTACCCCTTCCTCGAAGCCATCGTCGTCGCCCTAGCCGCCGCCGTAGGTCAAACCATCCGACACCACTGCGCCACCAAACACCTCAACCAACTAGGCACCACCGCCGTCGCCGCCGTGATCGCCAGCCTCGTATACTTCTGCATCGCCAAAGGCCTCATGCTCATCGGCCTCATCGACTCACCCGCCTTTACCACCGGCTACATCGCCTCAGTCCTCTTCCTTATCCCCGGCTTCCCCCTCTTCTCCTCCCTCCTAGACCTCAGCCGCTTCGACCTCATCTCCGGACTCTCCCGCCTCAGCTACGCCACCACAGTCATCTGCACCGCCACCATGGCAGCCGCCGCCGTCTCCCTTATCACCGGACTACAACCCCTACCACCAGACCCCACACCACCCAACACCTGGTGGTACGCAACCGTAGCCGGAGCATCCATAGCCGGCATCGGCGGCTTCGCCATCCTCTTCAACTCCTCCCGCCGCATGGCTCTCGCAGCGACAATCATCGGAACCATCGCCAACCTAGTTCGAGTATTCCTCCTAGAAACCGGCCTCCAAGCCCAATTCGCCGCCTTCATCGGCGCTCTAATGGTTGGATTACTCGGGGCTGTGATAACGCGGCGCATCAATCTACCACGCATCACCATCACCGTGCCCGCCTCTGTCGTCATGATCCCAGGCACCGCGATTTACCGTACCGTGTACTACTTCAACAGCGGTGATGTAGACAGCGGTGTTGGCACCGCCGCCACCGCCAGCCTCAGCATTCTTGCCATCGGCGCCGGGCTAATCGTAGCCCGCATGCTCACCGATCGAGACTGGACTTTTGGGCGGCACATTAATTTGTTGAAGGAGGTGGGGTAGGGGTGGGGTGAGAGTGTGTTGTAAAAGGGCTGATGATAGGGGTGCAGAAGAGCGGGCGGAAGTTTGATGTGTTTGGAGAACAGTAGAGGTTTTGTGGGGCCTGTGACGTGGACGTTTGAGACGGTGGGAGAATTGGGAATAACTTGGTGCGGATGGGGCTGTGATGCTTCGGCGGAATCCTAGGTTCGGGGCCTCTGATATGCTGGAGGTCAACTTGGAAGCCCTGATGCTCTCACGGCTTAGCAAAGAGTTTGAGAGTTGATGCTGGGTTTTAGCTCTACAGCTCTCTGGTAAACTCCTATCGGCTACACCAGGCGGGGAAGCGGTGCTGGGTTTTAGCTCTACAGCTCTCTGGTAAACTCCCTCAGCTCAAATTCAACGCGCATCACGCGCTGGGTTTTAGCTCTACAGCTCTCTGGTAAACTCCTCACGCACGGCTTTAGCTCGATCAATGAGCTGGGTTTTAGCTCTACAGCTCTCTGGTAAACTCCACGTTGGTACCCCGTCATTCGGTGCATAGCTGGGTTTTAGCTCTACAGCTCTCTGGTAAACTCCTCATAGGTCGAAAAATAGCCTCTGAGCTGGGTTTACCAGAGAGTTTTTTATTTAAAAAATCATCAACTGGCTTGGAGTTTCCTCGGCCTTTGTCTCGGCGGAGTTAGAATATCTGATGGTTTTGGCCCATTGGTTGTCTGTTACAGATAGAATCCGCACGTCACCACCGTTAGGTAATTCGCTTTTAATATTTTTAGCCAGGGTGTGTAAACGTGCTGCTAGCGGAAGATATTGCACGTAAACGCTGAACTGCGCTCGACCAAAACCAAGGTCAAGCAGTTGATTGCGAAAACGAGTGGCTTCGGTTCGTTGCCTCTTTGTGCCAACTGGTAAATCGAACATTACTACGCACCACACGGCGTCCTCACCCTTCTTCGGCATGGATGGGTCCCTCCCAAATGGGGGTATCTAGTGTGTCGACATTACCTTCTATGTACATGCCAAAGTTTTGGGCGAATGCCATGAAAACCGTGGGGATTGTTCGTCCATCTGGTGAGAAGGTGCGGTTGCAGCAAGATACCAATTGCCGGCGTATATCTGGTGTTAGTTCGGCTTCTGGCTGAATGTTGTGGAACACAAATTCGTCGATTGCCGGTCGGAATGGTTCTATTAGGTCGTCGACAAGTGCGAATGGGTTGCCGCGACCGTGGTGGAAGACTCCTAGGGTACCACTTAAGCCGGCGGAGGCAGTAGCACGGATTCCATGACCACGTAGGACTGTGTAGGCGTAGTCGAGTGCTGAATTCCAACCTTCGATGCCGCCGCCAGGGTTGCGGGAAAAATTGGTGGTGCTAGCTAGTGCTGACCAGTACATGCGGGCAGCCAATGCTTCTTTATTGTCAGGATCACCAGAGCGTACTGCTTTGGCGATGTTACGAAGCGATTTTGCTTTCGTGAGCAGAGAGAAGGACACTAGCGTATTGGCTTGTCCTAGGACTTTGGCACGGATGATTCGGGCCCAAGCATTTTTACGTTTAGGCAAAGATAGTGCCGCTTGTGCTTGTTGGCGTGCGCCTATTCGGGTGTGATCACTCCATGGCAGTGCGCCAGCTACTGGAACTTTGCGCCAGTCACAAACCATTAGCGCAATGTCATGTTCAGAGAATTTGGATAACAATGCACCACTGATGCTAACTGCATCGCCGATGAGCACAACGGCAATGTTAGCGAGTGGCACTTCAGTTTCTGTTTTGTCCTCGTATTTGGTCACATGGATTTTTCCACGTTTGTACTTCAGCGATCCTTTGAAATCGGTGAAGTCGAGGACTTGCCACCCGCTATCATTCATTTTTTATTTCACTTCCCAACATATTGGTAGGTGGGCTGCGCTGCGTAGTCGAGGACGACCCAGAGCATCCCTTCGGATAATAGTTACGTTGCCATTGCTGAATAGCTTGTTGATATTGATGCGCCAGCCGCGTCCTTTGAGAATTTCATGAATACCCTTGTGGACATTGGCTTCCATGCCCTCTTCACTTAATTGAAGTGGACGTAACAGTAATTCCATATCTGAGTTAAATCCAACAAAACGCCATCGGTTAACATTGCCGTATCGTTCTTGTAATTGTGTGATGCCACCAGTATCAAATGCTGAGGTACGGATTAATAATTCATCATCGCGAACAATCCAACCCAGATATTCTGCGGTGCCATTTGTGAGTGCAGCCCGTAATTTTTTTACGCACTGACGAATCGTAATACTTTGTGGATGCAGTTCTACCGCAAACAGATCCTTATCACGGTGTTTGAGCAGATCCACGGTATAGACCTTCATAGGAAGGTAGCTGTAGTTTTTCCCATCAGGAACACGATATATCCGTACATGATGATAGCTACCACCTAGTTTGGCGTAGCCATGCCGCACGGTGATTGCTGCGGTTGGGATCGGGAAAACCGTGATGTCATCAGTAGCAGCAAGATGCGTTCCGTGTACTCGAATCTTGCGGTCTGGGTTCTCCGGTAGGCCTTTCTTAGGATCAAAGTCGGGGTCACGGGTGAGTGCGCACCAGAGTGCTTCACTAGATGCTCGATCAATGTCAGCGACAGAGATGGCATCGCCCACTTTGATTTTCTTGAGTGGTTTGATGGTGTCTTCATGTGCGGAACCATTGCCCAGTCGAAGGCGTAGGTTATGCATGACTACGATGCGATCTTGTGCTAAGGAATCACTCAATAGGCTTGATAGCGCTTGCATGCGTTTGACCAATTTATGCCACTCAACCTGATGGTCGGTGTCAGATCCAGTAAATTCTTTCCATTGGGGTGCTTGGCGGCGCAACTCTTGATCAAATTTCAAGTTGGATCGCTGAGCTAGCGTTTCTGAAACATAAGCAGACATCAAAGCTACTACCGCGGCGTCCACGGCATGGTGACGGCGGTCGAGGCGGGATTTGCCAGTCCCATCAATGAACTCAAGTTTGCCGGAAATGCCTGAAGCAGCGCGTGCTTCTGCAGTCAGGGCACCTTTGTACACTCGGACGCGGGCATCATTGTCTTTAAATTTCTGGCTGATCCGGGAGCGCAGTTCGTTCGCCATCCATGCGACTGATTCCAGAGATCGTGCGTCAATTTCTTCATCAATAGATTTCCGAGTGAACCGGTCGCACACGCTTTTACGGAAGGCGCCAAATTGCTTAGCTGTGAGGCCGGGGTCGGTAACCCAGTGGCGGATGCGTTCAACTGCTTCTTTGACTGAGACCCCTGGTCGGGTGCTTTTCTCTGCCCACACTGCAAAAGGAATATTGGTTTTCTCGCTATTGCATTGTCGGCATACAGCAACAAGGTTGTCTCGGGTATTGGTGGAGCCTTGACCCGCGCGCGGAACAATATGGTCCATTTCGCAATTTTTGAAATCAATGGTGGCGCCACAGTAAGCGCATTGGCAATTTTGGCGTTGGATTGATTGATGGCGCCAAATATCAGCACGTCGTGGCTTACCTTCAATGCCTAGCCGCTTTTGCATGTCAGCCATTAATTCCAGGTTGCGCTTGTGGCGACGTTGATTATCGCGGTCTAATTCACGGGCGCTGGATTCACTGATGAAAGCCTCACGAACGTGCTCAATGTTGACAGTGGTTGGGGTTCCCCACTGGCTTTCGGCAGCTTCTAACCATCGGGCCACAGCTTTAAGTACTCGGTCAACTGCTGGGTTGCCCACTGGCTCCCCAATGGCTGGAGCCGGTGGCGTCCAATCGTTGGCGATACCAAATTCTGCTTTTCGTGCCTCATACAGATCCATGCCGTCATGGGTCATGCGATTAGTTAGCCGATCGAGTGTGTCTTCGCTATAGGCGGCGCGGCCGATGGGCAGATGGAAAGTATCCAGTTTGGCCTGGTCGTCGTCAGAAAGTGTGACGAAGAATTCCTGTACTTTGGCGCCCGCCTCAGAATCAAAATCATCCACTTCACCATTGGACATGGCTTTGACCATGATTGCCTGTTCGTCCGCGTTAGCGGCTTTCCACCAGGCAACTAGTGGTTTGATTTTGCTGCTTTCCATTTGTCGGTTGGTGTCGTGAACTGGGGGTTTAGCACCGGCACGTTCGCCGTCGTCAGTGATTGTGGCGGTGCCGAGCAAATTACCCCGGTCAATGCCGAGCAACTCCGCAATTTTTAGCCATGAGGGGTCTTCCTTGGCTGGTAACTTGCGCAGGTGGTCGAAAAGGAGATTGATTTGGTCGATGCTGAGGCGTTGTTTTTCTTTGCCGACGCGGATACGCAGGTTCCCCAGGAGGGCTGCGATGCGGTATAGCTGGAAGGAATTTGATGCCTTTAGGGCTCGATTTTTTGTGGGTTGGAGTGGATCTTTGCCTACTCGCCCAGCAGCTGAACCTTTGGGTGATTCTGCAGCGAAGACCTGGTCAATGATTTGTTTGACCAATTCGTAGGGGAGTTCTTGTGTCTTGGCGATGGCGTGAATCTCATTGGCGTAATCGCTTTGTTGGAAGCGTGCGGCTGTGAACATGCCATTTTCACCTCGGAGGCGTTGTTTACCCAGGTTTGCGCTCGCAACTAGCTGTCCAACAGTAATGCCTTCGGGGAAACTAACCCCTAGAGCTTTCGCGTAATCCTCTTGGATGGTGACAAATGCAGATGATGGTTCCACCGGAACATAGAGCATATTAACTTTGCTATAAGGATTACGCCAGCCCCGATGCCGCGCAATATGCCGCAAGCTAATTGAAAGCTTTTCACCTAACTCCACAGGATCGGTGATCTTTTGAGAAGCTAGTTCTGCACGTACTCGCCAGGGATAGAATGGATCTTGATATTCCTCAAAATCTTTTGTTAACCAACCCTGTTCAGCAATGAATTTGTCCAAGGCAATGAGACGCCGCCGCTTGCGCCGGTATAAGCGGCGGGTTCTTCTGGCAATTCCGGAAGAAGCCAGGCGGGTGGTGGCAGATTTGACTTGATCTGGGTCAACACCTGAATCATGGATGAGGGAGATAGCGCTGAGGATTTCGGTGGGGTTTCATCGTCGTCGATGGCTATTGCCGCCATCCCGATGGAATATGATCCTACGTCGATCCCGACTTTATAAGCTGTATTAGCCAAGGTAGTGTCCTTTCGCATGGGGATGCGGTAAAAAAAGAAGCCGGCAACTTTCGTCACCGGCTTGGAGAATTCAACAATCGGAAACAAAGCCGATGTTTACTGAGTTTTAGCTCTGCAAGCAATAGTAAAAGAAAATTTGTTAGAGCACAAGGTTTATTGGGAAAAAACTGAACTAGGGGTATTAAAGGGGGTAAAAAACTGTGCAAGAATGTTATTAGAGTTACGTGAGGGGGAATTTTAAATAAGGAGAATCAAATTTGGCGCAAGAAAAATTTGCGAAGTGTGCTGCAAATATGCCTTATTTACCAAAGTTACCTAAAGTACCTTACTTACGCTTCTTGGCTTAACTGTGTAACCGATTCGTATCAATTCCACTACACGTCTGATCATTTATAATAGATTTCGTTTAATGCTTTCATATCTTGGTGGTGTCTGGGTGCCCACAGAACTCCGGTGAGATGTGGCATAAATACTTCATGCAAACCCAGCACATGCTTCCCCTTGGAAAGGCACTTCCATTATAGGTAGCATGGTTGCGTACTATTTAAATAGTTATTTCACCTTCGTCGGGAACCGTACGGCTGCCGAGAAATCCGAGTGGTACTTTCCTACCTGGCGTGTTTTACTGCGGCAGCCGTTTTTGATTACGAGTACGTTCTTTTGCCGCCCTGGATGGTCTCCCAAGCTGTAGACACAATGCTCAATTTAACGTTGCAGAACTATTGGGTATTCAAGCAGTGCAAACGTTAATCATTGCAGCTGTTACATTGGTAGCTCCGTACAAGTGGCAGCTGGTGGCCGCAGGCTCTATGCTGACCACCGCAGAACAACCAACCCCACCTACAAATACAATTCCGCCTGCCCCAAGAACGTGAGTTCCTGGCCTTCGGCTGCTACGCGATCACCTATTGCCGCGATTGCGAGTGTTAGCGATTGGAGGGAATCTATTCCGCAGGTTTCCATGGTGATGTGATGGGCTTATCAGTGAGGCCAGTGATGGACCAGCGGGTTACCCAGTCGTCGCCTTTTGGGGTTGGTGCGGCCACGAGGATTTCGACGGGCTCGCCGGTTTTTGTGGTGAGTGTGTGAGTGGCTATGGGGTTGTCGATGATGGGCATGTGTGTCTTTCGGTTATCCGTTGTAAATCTCTTCGGGTAGCTTCGGTGCGTTTTGGTGGTAGCGCAGTCGTCGCTGGTGGTCTATGTCTTTCATGAGTTTATGGTGTGTGCGCCAATTGATGATCAGCAGTATGAGGTTGAAGAGGGTGAGCCCGCTCATGATGACAATGGTGATGTAGTGGCAGGCGGCATGATCTTCCTTCGACATGTAGCAGATCAGGTATGTACCGAAGCCACCGAGTGCAATAATTAATACAGCTAGGTGACGCATGGGCATTCCTTATTTCGATGGGGCATTGGGTTATAGCCTAAAAAATGCGGTTGACATGTTTGTTATAATATGGAATATCTATTCGATAGAATTTGTGCCAGACACGGTGAAGATTCTTCGAAAGTGAGTACAAAATCACATAAGCTGTCAGATGTTCCTGACGGTGCTGGGGACGTCGAAAAGCATAAAATCACCCCGCTTGACCAGGCAAAACGGGGTGATGGGAAAACGTGCCCCCAGCAGGATTCGAACCCGCGACCTACCGGGTAGAAACCGGCAGCTCTAATCCACTGAGCTATGGAGGCGCAACGAGAACAGATTAGCGCAATTTTGGGTCAGTACTGAAATTTTGTTGACGCCGCAATGATTAGATTTACCCAACCGGGGGTTAGGCTGGAACCCATGGTTGAAACAGAAAGCAGTCGGGGAGTGCGCCCAACCTGGCCGTTGTATCTCTTATTCTTCCTCGTTGCTGGCGTCACGGGAGCGATAGTTTCCTGGGGTTTCTTGAGTGAATCCCTGGCTGCGCTGGGGATTCCCGACCCTGGCGCCATCACTACAGCAGGTTTGCCATTGTTGCGGGCTGGGGCGTGGTTGTTGGCTGCGTTGGCGGTGGGGTCGTTTTTGTTTGCGAGTTTCCTCACCTCCCCCCGTCAAGGGGATTTGTGGGGGGCTCGGTTGACGGTTGATGGTGTGGTTGCGGCGCGCACGGGTGCGGTGTCGGCGTTGTGTTTTGCGTTGATTGCGGTTGTGATGGTGCCGTTGGTGCTTTCCGACGTGTCGGGGCAGCCGTTTTCTGCGGCGGTTCAGCCGGCTAATTGGGCGGTGGCGTTGAGTCAGGTGGCTGCTGCTAAGGCCTGGTTGCTTTCGGCTGCTTTTGCGCTACTTGTGGGGGTTCCTGCGTTGTTTACGCATGGGTGGATGTGGCAGCCGGTGTGGTTGGTGGGGTCGGTGTTGGTGGTGGCGCCGTTGGGGTTGTCTGGGCATTCTGCTGCTGGTGGGGATCATGATTATGGCACTAATTCGTTGTTGTGGCATGTGTTGTTCATGATGTTGTGGGTTGGGGGTTTGATGGCGTTGGTTGCGCATGGTCGCAGGTTGGGGCCGGGAATGGTGGTGGCGGTGCGTCGCTATTCGACGGTTGCGTTTGTGGCGATGTTGGTGATGGTGGTGTCGGGGGTTGTGAATGCTGCCATTCGGGTGCGTTTCGAAGATTTGTTCACATCGGATTATGGACGGGTTATTGTTGCTAAAGCAGTACTGACGTTCGCATTGGCTGTGTTCGGGTTGTGGCATCGTAAGGTGACGTTGCCGAAGCTTGTTGGGGGTGACCAGCGGGCGTTTTTGCGGGTTGCGGTGATGGAGGTTGTGGTGATGGCTGCGACCATTGGGGTGGCTATTTCTTTGGGGCGGACGCCGCCGCCTCCGCCGCGGGTTGTGAATTTGTCGCCGATGGCGTTGATCATGGGTTATGACCTCACGGTTGAGCCAACCATGTGGTCTGTGTGGACGGTGTGGCGTCTCGATATTATGTTTACTGCTTTTGGGTTGTTGTTGACTGGTGCTTATCTGTATGGGTTGTATCGGTTGCGGAAGCAGGGGGGTACGTGGCCGTGGCATTGTACGTTTTGGTGGTTGTTGGGAACTGTGTCGTTGTCGGTGGCGATGAGTTCTGGCATTGGGTTGTATATGCCGGCGATGTTTTCGATGCACATGGTGGCGCACATGATGTTGTCGATGGTGATTCCTGTGTTTTTGGTGTTGGGGGCGCCGTTGAAGTTGGTGTTGGCGGTGACTGCGCCGAATCCGGCGGAGCCGGGGGTTCATGAGTGGGTGCAGGCGTTATTGCATAGTACTGTTTTGCGGTTTGTGTTTCATCCGGCGGTGAATACCATTCAGTTTCTTACGTTCTTTTATTTGTTGTACATCACGCCATGGTATGACTTCATGGTGAAGGAACATGCTGGTCATTTGATTATGAACTGGGTGTTTTTGGTGTCGGGGTATGTCTATTACTGGGACATGATTGGTGCTGATCCTAAGCCGCGAGAGAATACCGTGATGCAGCGGTTGGCATGGTTGGTGTTTTCCATGCCAGTGCATCTTTATTTCGGGGTTTATTTGATGCAGCTTTCGCAGATTTTGGCGGAGGATTTTTATCGGTCGTTGCATTTGCCGTGGGAGATTGATTTGCTGCATGACCAGGATGTTGGTGGTGGTATCGCTTGGGCTTCTGGTTCGTTCCCGCTGGTGGTGGTGTTTGGGGCGTTGTTTATGCAGTGGTTGAAGGAGGACCGTAAGGAGGCGAAGCAATACGACCGGCATGCGGAGGAGACTGATGATGCGGATTTGGAAGCGTACAATCAAATGTTGGCGGCTATGAATCGGCACGATTCTTGATGTGGGTTTTTCTTCCGGAAGTTGTCGAAAAGCAGGCAAAAAACTCACTGTAACCTTAAGAAATGCAGCTGGATGCAAAGTTTAGTTGTGGATGTTTCGGAAACGCCCAGGATGATTATCCACAGGCTCGACGGGTTTGGCGAAAAGCTCGACAATGCGGTTAGGGGAGGGGCACAGTGGGTGGCAATCCCCTCAATCGCATTGGAGAACCCTCATGCAACAGCAAACTGTTACACTCATTGGCCACTTGACCGCCGACCCCTTGTACTGGGAATTTGGTACTGGTAAGAAACTCGCCCGGTTTCGGTTGGGCACGTCCCGGCGCGTCCGTAGTTCGCAGTCGACGTCCGGTGCGGCGCATGCGGATTTTGCGGAGCGGGATCAGTTGTACATTGATGTGGAGGTGTGGGGCAATCTTGCCGTTAATGTGAATGAGTCGTTGGCGAAGGGCAAGCCGGTTATTTGTGTGGGCTACCTGGTGACGCAGGAGTGGAATGATAAGGCGGGTGAGAAGCGCACGAAGGTGGTGTTGCGTGCGTTGTATGTGGGTTTTGAGTTACGTAATTATGTGATTAATTATTGTCGGAATCCGCTGCCGGTGGAGCATCATATTGGTGGTGCGGATTTGAATCGGTTCCGGCAGCAGGAGCAGGAAGCATTGGCGGCTGCGGGGGCTGCGGAGGCGGTGCAGGCAGCAGAAGCAGCAACGGCAACGGCAACAGCAGCGAGTGCTGAGACAGCGGTAGGTGTTGGCATGGTGCATAGGTCAACCACCGCGGATGCTGCACCAGATACCACCGTAAAACCGGCAGCAAACGCCACGAGTCCAGCAGCCCCCACGGAGATGCCTGCGAGTGCTGCTGACATGGCGGAAGCTTTTGCGGCAATGCCGGATGTACCAATGCCCGCATCAGAATTACCCGCCTCGGAACCGCCGGAATCAGCGCTGCCAGACGCCAAGTTACGCGAGTCAGACTTGCCGGAATCAGAGCTGGCGGCGGCAGTTCCTCGCTTCTAAGCACCACGGTAATGTACCCTTAGAGTTCTCTACTGTTCTACACTCACTCAATTTAAGGGGAAACCAAACGTGGGCGAATTCATCTACACGATGAAAAATGTGCGCAAGGCCATTGGTGACAAAGTCATCCTCGATAACGTCACTATGGCTTTCTACCCGGGGGCCAAAATTGGTGTTGTTGGCCCTAACGGTGCAGGTAAATCATCAATCCTCAAGATCATGGCGGGCCTTGACCAACCCTCCAATGGTGAAGCCTTCCTTGATCCCGGTGCGACCGTGGGCATCCTGTTGCAGGAGCCGCCGCTGAACGAGGAAAAGACCGTTCGGGAAAACGTCGAAGAGGGCTTGGGCGATATTTTTGAAAAGAAGAAGCGCTTTGAGGCCATCGCTGAGGAAATGGCAACCAATTACACTGATGAGCTGATGGAGGAAATGGGTCAGCTGCAGGAACAATTGGATGCCGCTGATGCTTGGGAGATTGATTCCAAGATTGAGCAGGCCATGGAGGCTTTGCGCTGCCCCCCGTCGGATGAACCTGTGACGCATCTTTCCGGTGGTGAGCGGCGTCGGGTGGCGTTGGCGAAGTTGTTGCTGTCGGAACCGGATTTGTTGCTGCTGGACGAGCCGACGAACCACTTGGATGCGGAGTCTGTGCTGTGGTTGGAGCAGCACTTGGCCAAGTACCCGGGTGCGGTGTTGGCTGTGACCCACGACCGGTACTTCCTGGACCATGTTGCTGGGTGGATTTGTGAAGTTGATCGCGGCAAGTTATATCCGTATGAGGGCAATTACTCCACGTATTTGGAGAAGAAAGCCGAGCGTATGGAGGTTGCCGGGCAGAAGGACAAGAAGCTGCAGCGCCGGTTGAAGCAGGAACTGGAGTGGGTGCGCTCTGGTGCGAAGGCGCGGCAGGCGAAGTCGAAGGCCCGGTTGGCCCGGTACGAAGAGATGGTTGCCGAGGCAGAGCAGTGTAAGAAGTTGGATTTTGAGGAAATTCAGATTCCAACGCCGCCGCGGTTGGGCGCCCAGGTGGTTGAGGTTGATCACCTGAATAAGGGCTTTGATGGCCGCACGTTGATTAAGGATTTGTCGTTCACGTTGCCGCGCAATGGCATCGTGGGGGTGATTGGCCCCAATGGTGTGGGTAAGACCACGCTGTTTAAGACCATTGTGGGGTTGGAGCAGCCAGATTCCGGTGCTGTGACGGTGGGCCAAACCGTGCAGTTGTCCTACGTGGATCAGGGTCGGGCGAACATCGACCCGGAGAAGACCGTGTGGGAAGTGGTGTCCGATGGGTTGGATTACATCATCGTGGGCCAGAATGAAATGCCGTCGCGGGCATACCTGTCGGCGTTTGGGTTTAAGGGCGCCGACCAGCAGAAGCCTTCGAAGGTGCTTTCGGGTGGTGAGCGGAACCGGCTGAATTTGGCGTTGACGCTTAAACAAGGCGGCAACTTGATTCTGCTGGACGAGCCAACCAACGACCTGGATGTGGAAACATTGTCGTCGCTGGAAAACGCGTTGCAGAATTTCCCGGGTTGTGCAGTGGTGATTTCGCACGACCGGTGGTTCCTGGACCGCACCTGTACGCACATTTTGGCGTGGGAAGGCAATGTTGCTGAGGGCCAATGGTTCTGGTTCGAAGGCAATTTCGAGGATTATGAGCAGAATAAGGTAGAGCGGTTGGGTGCTGAGGCTGCTCGGCCATCACGGGTGACGCACCGGAAACTCACCCGGTAATCTGTTTTTGATTACGCCATATTAGTCTGACAATGCCCCCGATACCCCTCGGGGGTTTGTTTTGCAGTAACAAGAATTGGGCTAGACTCGTTGTGTTACGAGAAGTGTAAAAACAACCCAGATTTCAAGGAAGTGCACATCCCCATGGCAGAGACCCAGTCGACTAGTAGTATTCATATCACCCAAGTCCCAGTTCGGTGGGGTGATTTTGACCGCTTCGGACATATCACTAATGCTGCATATGTGGAGTTGGCGCAAGAGGCTCGCATGGCGTTTGCGATGGAAGAATTCGTGGGCCGCGGCATGGAACTCCCCAGTGTATTTGTTCGCAAAATTGAAGCTGACTATTTGCGGCCGATTCTCCCCACAAACGTGTATGTGACGGTGGAAACCCAAGTGGTGGAAATCGGCAATACATCCTTTACCACCCGCCAAGAAATCAAAGACAGCGAAGGGCAAATATGCTGCGTGGTGGAAGTGGTGCAGGTCGCCATTGACATCATGACTGCCCGCCCCCGCTCGATCACAACCAAGGAGATTAAGGTGCTCACCCGCGCCGCTGATTAATCATGGCTACCGAAACACTCACCATTGATAAAGGCCAACAAGGGTTAGTGTCGTTGCTGCAACGCGCGGTGGCGTTGGATGACCAAGCCCTTGCCCGCTTTTCGACGTTCTCCGATGCGGCCGTTGACGTGTTCGTCACCACGCCGTTTACCGTGGTGGCATCGCGCCGGGTGGTGGGTTCCTGTTCCCGGGATGGGGCAGTGGTGCTGATCAGTGACCTGCTTGATGGTCTCGAAGGCACCGCTGTTGATGCATCATGGGGTGCGGGGACCTTGCCGCCGAAAACGGGGTTTGAGCTTCTCGACGAAATCCCAGCCGACATAGTGTACCAGCTCAGCGAACAGGGCAAAGCGCTGGCGAAGCAGTTCTCCGGACCGCTGGGGCCACCGCAATCATTGATGGACCAGGCGGTGATCACTGTTGAGGGTGATACGGAAATTCCCATGCGCATGGTGTTTGCTTTGACCGCCCTGGGGTTAATCCCGGGGATGGATGCGCCGGCGGCAATTCCGCGGCATTTGCGGGTGTCTAAATCAGGCCGGTGGGTGCGCGTGGACGCGCCGTTTGGTTCGGTGTACCGCAGCACAGGGATTAATCTGTTTGGTTTATAACCCCGTGGTTGGGTGTGGTTTTTTATTCATTTCACCACCCCAGGAATCGACGCTAATATACCACTTAGTCTACTATCGCGGAAGAGACTGCCTACCGACTCGACCCTAAGGAGTGTCAGCAATTGAGTACGAATAAACCCCAAGGATTTGCTACCGCTAGCATCCATGCCGGTTACGACCCAGATTCACTCTATGGATC
Source organism: Corynebacterium sp. (assembly GCA_030527885.1). Lineage (GTDB taxonomy): Bacteria > Actinomycetota > Actinomycetes > Mycobacteriales > Mycobacteriaceae > Corynebacterium. Next base: position 98,224 of record JAUMZY010000003.1, on the reverse strand, counting down.
GATCAATACCCCCATTTATGCCTCCACCACATTCGCCCAAAACGGCCTGAATGACCTCCGTGGTGGATACGAATACACCCGCTGCGGCAACCCCACCATCACCGCACTGGAAAAAACCGTCGCCGCCCTCGAAGGAGCCGAATACGGTCGGGCGTTCTCTTCCGGCATGGCAGCCACCGACGTTCTCTTGCGGGCCATCCTGCGCCCCGGCGACCACCTCGTGTTCGGCCATGATGCCTACGGCGGTACTTTCCGGCTCATTGACTCCGTCTTCACCGAATGGGGCATCACGTACACGGTCGTTGACACCACGAAACCCGTAGACGTGCAGGCAGCACTGCAGCCCAACACCAAACTAGTGTGGCTGGAAACCCCCTCAAACCCAGCACTGGCCATCACGGATATCGCCGCTATTGCACAGCTTCTCGACAGACAACAGCTGGTTGTGGACAATACATTTGCGTCGCCGTACCTGCAAACCCCCCTCGCCTTAGGCGCCGACCACGTCCTGCACTCCACCACCAAGTACCTCGGCGGGCACTCCGATGTAGTCGGTGGGGTAGTAGTGACCAACTCCGCGGAACTGGATGAGCAACTACTCTTCCTCCAGGGTGGTGCCGGCGCAATTCCCTCCGCTTTCGACGCATACCTCACCGCCCGGGGCATCAAAACCATGGCCGTGCGCATGGACCGGCATTGCGATAACGCCGAGGCCATCGCCCGGTACTTGCAGCAATCCCCAAAGGTGGCTTCGGTGCTGTACCCCGGGTTGGAAAACCACCCAGGGCACGACATCGCCGCCAAGCAGATGAAACGCTACGGCGGCATGATCTCTGTGCGGTTCCACGACGAAGCCGCAGCGCAAGCCTTCTGTTTGGGCACCAAGCTGATCTGTCTGGCGGAATCCCTCGGGGGTGTGGAATCCCTGCTGGAGCATCCAGCCACCATGACGCACCAATCCGTCACCGGTTCCACCTTGGAAGTGCCGCGGGATTTGGTGCGTATTTCCATCGGCATTGAAGATCTGGAAGACCTCATCGCCGACGTCAATAATGCATTGGATGCAATTTAAATAAAAAGTAGTGGCTGGTTGGCTGGTTGGTGGGGCACCAACCAGCGCGCATCCCTATTGGGCGTCTACCTGCCGGTTTCGCAACGCCCGCTCCACAGCAGCCTGCGCCTCCCGAATGGTACGGGCCACCGCATCCGGCACCCCACCAGCAATAAACTCCGTCGCCAGATCCAGACCCGCCTGGGATACATCCCACTGCGGGTACAACCCCCGGATGATCTCCGTGGCAGTCTCATTCGGCAACGCCTCCCACACTGGCAACACCGCATCAAAATACTCAGCGGTGAACTGCTCAAGCGCCGCATCCGCATAACCAAAATTAAAACCAGCGATCTTATGCGTAATAATCCGGTTCGATAATTCCTTAGCACTGGTGGTCAACTGCGTAAAGACCTCCCGCTTCGCCGCCGCCGTCGGAATAGCAGCCCACGTGCGGGCCGCACTCGCCTTACCCGTGGCACTCGGATCCAACTCCGACAACATGGCAATATCTGCCGCCACATCACCCGTCGTAGCAGCCAACGCCGTCAAGGCATCCCACCGCAGTTGGTTATCCACCACCAGCCCCGGAAGTGGGCTTTCGCCCGCCACGATGGCCCGCATGAGCGCGGTGGCAGCGTCGTTAAGCTGCATGCGACCCAGTGCCTGCACAAAAGCCAACTGGTAATCCGACCCAGCCTCCGCCGACTGCGCCGCAGCCAGCAACCCCTCACACAGCAACTCCCGGCCCGTGGTGGCCGCCCAATCCGGATCCGCATACTGCCGCAACGCCAACTGCGCCTGCTGCAAAATGCTGTTCACCACGCTAATTTCCGTTTCCGCATGGGCACCCTGCACCACCAACTGGATGTAATCACGCGCCCGCATCTCCCCATTGCGGGTAGCCTCCCACGCCGACGACCAGCACAACGTCCGCGCCAACGGATCCGCAATCTTGTCGATATTCGCCACCACAAACGCCATCGAATCCGCATCCAACTTCAGCATGCAGTACGTGAGATCATCATCATTGACCAAAACCAAATCCGCCTTGGGCAGCCCCACAAACTCCGGAATTGGCGTAGAAGCAGAATCAATATCAATATTCACCCGGTGGGTACGAATCACCTGACCATCCACCAGCGAGTACAACCCCACCCCAATGCGGTGCGTCCGCACCTCACCCGCGCCGGGGGTTGCCTCGCCTTGCTCAACGGTGAAACTCGTGTACTTACCATCCTCAACCGTGGTGGCGGCAGCGAGGGAATTGATGCCCGTGGTCTTGAGCCATTGGTCCGCCCACCAGGACAAATCCCGGCCCGAAGCCTCCTCCAACGCAGACAGCAAATCCGCGAAGGTGGCATTAGCAAAAGCGTGGTTGGCAAAGTGCCGGCGCACACCAGCAAAAAACGCCTCCTGACCCACATACGCCTGCAACTGCTTCAGAATCGAGGCGCCCTTGGCGTACGTGATGCCATCGAAGTTCTGTTCGACCGTTTCGATGTCAGTGGCGTCCGATGCCACCGGGTGTGTGGACGGCAATTGGTCCTGCTTGTAGGCCCACGCCTTTTCCACATTCGCAAACGTCACCCAGGCCGTATCGTATTCGGTGACCTCCGACTGTGCCACCACGGAACCCCAGGTGGCGAAGGACTCGTTCAGCCACAGGTCATCCCACCACTCCATGGTGACGAGGTCGCCGAACCACATGTGGGCCATTTCGTGCAGGATGGTTTCACACCGCCGCTCATACATGTAGCGGGTGTTCTTCGATGTGAAAATGTATTCATCCCGGTACGTGACAGCCCCCGCATTCTCCATAGCACCAGCATTAAACTCCGGCACAAACAGCTGGTCATATTTACCAAACGGATAAGCCGCCCCGAAACGATCATGGTAAAAATCAAAACCCTGCTTGGTTTCCGTGAAAATGACGTCCGCATCCAAGTGCTCCGCGAGAGACTTGCGGCAATAAAGCCCTAACGGAATCTCCAGGTTACGGGGCGCATCCAGGTTTTCCGGGTGCTCGGTGATTGCACCCTGCCACACGTCGGTCACGTGGTGGTAGCGTCCCGCACACACCGCAACCAAGTAGGTGGACAGCGGGTAATCAATGCGCGACGTGAACACCGCTTTGTCACCATTGGGCTCAATGGATTGCGGGGAATTGGTGACCACCGACCAGTCCGCCGGGGCAGTCACTGAAATGGTGTAGGTGGCTTTGATATCCGGCTGGTCGAAGCAGGCAAACACCCGTTTGGCGTCGGCGGTTTCAAACTGGGAATAGAGGTACACCTCGTCGTCGACTGGGTCCATGAATCGGTGCAGGCCCTGGCCGGTGCGGGAATACACGCAGGTCGCATCCACAATCAATTCGTGGGAACCCACGCTGAGATCCGTGAGCGGCAGGCCTTCGGCGGAGCGGTAGTCGTCGACAAGCGGCAGTGGTACCCCGTCGAGCGTGACAGACTGCACCGACTCCGCAATTAAATCAATGAAGGTGGAACCAGCGGTGGTGACATCAAATCGCACGATGGTGCGGGAGGGAAAAGTCTTGTCGTTGTCTGTGATATCAATGCTGATGGTGTAATCAACCGAACAGATGAGTGCCCGCCGGGCGCGGGCTTCCTGCTGCGTTAGGTTAGTAGAAGACATGGGTTAACGACGACCTTTCGTGAATATATTCAACCACCGATCACATATTGTGACTACAGTGGTGGGGACCGCATTTAACAATACTAAGGAACAATAAATGAGCGAAAAAGTAACCTTCTGGTTCGATGTGTCCTGCCCATTCTGCTGGGCTACCTCCCGCTGGATCAAAGAAGTCGAACAAGTGCGCGACATTACCGTGGATTGGGTGCCCATGAGCCTGTCCGTCCTCAACGACGGCCGCGACCTCGACCCCAGCTACATGAAAAAGATGGAAGCCAACTGGGGTCCCGCCCGCGTCTTCGCCGCCGTGGCCACGAAGGAACCCGAAAAACTCGACGAACTCTACACCGTGCTGGGCACCAAAATTCACCACGGCCACCAAGGCGGTAAAGAAGGCTACGGCGCCTATAATGCCATCATCGCCGAAGCCCTGGGCGAGGTTGGCCTCGACGCCAGTTACGCCGATGTCGCTGACACCGACACCGTTGACGAGCAACTGCGGGCCTTCCACAAAACCGCCATGGATGAAGTCGGCAACGACGTGGGTACCCCCGTTGTGAAGTTCGGTGATACAGCATTCTTCGGCCCCGTCATCACCCGCATTCCCCGCGGTGAAGAAGCAGGTAAGCTTTTCGACGCTTCCGTTCAGCTAGCCGCATTCCCGTACTTCTTCGAAATCAAACGCTCCCGCACGGAATCGCCGCAACTATAAAAGTCCGCTACACTGTGCATCTATGCGAATTTACCTTGGTGCAGATCATGCTGGTTTTGAATTAAAAAACATTGTGAAGGATCACCTGGAAGCAGGTGGTTACGAAGTCATCGACTGCGGCGCCCACGTCTACGACGCCGACGACGACTACCCAGCATTTTGCATCGCCGCTGCTCAAGGCGTGGTTGCCAACCCCGGATCCCTGGGCATCGTCTTCGGCGGCTCCGGCAATGGGGAACAAATGGCCGCCAACAAGGTCAAAGGCGCGCGCTGCGCCTTGGCGTGGTCGGAAGAAACCGCCCGCCTAGCCCGGGAACACAACAACGCCCAACTGATGAGCATCGGCGGGCGCATGCACACCTCGGCAGAAGCCTTGGCTATTGTTGATGCTTTCCTGGATCAAGCCTGGAGTGAAGCACCTCGGCACCAACGCCGCATTGATATTCTCGCGGAATTCGAAAACACCGGCGTGGCGCCTGAGGCCTAAACCGCTTGGTTTTCATTGGGGGCGTTGCCGGGTGGGGGCGCTGATAGGGGGAGTGCCGGGTGCCTGTTGCCCATAAAACGATCAAACGCACCGGATCATCAACATGATCATCCGGTGTGTTGTGGTTTGTGCAGCTAGCGGTTATGCCGCTGGTGCGGTGGGGTAGGGGTTAGAAATCAAACGAGAAGTCGCCACCATCGCCACCGAAGTCGAAGAAGCCACCGTCGCCGAAGAGCCCATCAAAGAACCCGCCGCCATCGTCGCCGCCAACATCAGCGGCAGCATCGTCGCCGAGATCCCCGGTATCAGGTATGCTGCTGAAATCCTGGTTGATGCCAGCCATGCCCGTGAACAGGGAGCTAAAGAGCATCATGGACCCTACCGCCCACATGCCAGTTGCTAACGCTGGGGCCCACCAGGCTTGGGAATACCAGCCAGCGGGAACCGGCCGGCCAGCAACCGTGCCGCCTGGATAATAGTTCGGGGTTTCGTTCGTCGCCACTGGGGAGGCAGTAATGTTCTGGCCATCGTATTCAATGGTGCGTGTTTCCGTAACCTTGCCGGCTTGGCGTTGCCCCTCTAGTGGTGGCAGCTCTGGGCCAGCGGGCAGGCCGATGATTTCCCTAGCAACGTTGACGTAATAGAGGCCTTCTAGGGCGGATTCCCGGGCTAGTTCTGCCTGCTTAACCGTAGTGGTTGTGGATATTTGGGAGGAGGCTGCATTGTAGCGTTCGGAGGCATCTGCAAGTGCCTGTGTCGAAGCGGTATCAGTTCCAGAGAGTGAAAGGACCTGGGAGCCTAGCCGTTCAATCCAGCGGCGGGCTTCAGCGACCGCGTCGTCCAGAGAGGCTAGGCGGGCATTCGCCTTTTTCTTCTTGGCTAGGCTGTTCACCACCAAGAGAATTATGACTATGCTGCCGATGAACAAGATTAAACCCATGTATTTATGTCTCCTGCTTGTTAGTTGGGGAGCTATTTATACTAACGGTCCGAAAACGGATAAAGTTCCCAACCGCCATGGGAGCGACAGCTGGGAACTGAGGTAAACAGGAAACAAATGTTAGTTAGTTGATGGATTAACTAACTGGAAATTAGCACAATGGTGAACTCAAAACAGCTCATCCGAAATGAAACATTACATTTAAACTTTAGGCATCAAATGTCCTACAATGATTACTTGATAATCAAATAGGTGTTCCTATGAATATGCTAGGTTTGTTGATGCCAAATCTAAATAAGTTTAAACGGGTTTCTAATTAATCTTCGGATTTTGCCGCCTGGCGCTCTGCTGTCCATTTGCGAATTTCGTCGGAATCCCACAATGTGAGACCGTGGTGCTTGGCCACTGGGACGGGGGCACGGCCCCGACCTGCATAGCTGGTAAAAGTGCCGCGAGCTGTGCCGGAAAAAGTAGCGCATTCGATTGCGGTCCAAAGCTCGCGACCGGAATCTGCGTCGATGATTGTTGGCTTCATAAATCAAGATGTTAACCCACAAACTGAAAGAGAACCTAATTTTATTTTGAAAGAATCCTTAAACGTTCATTTATGTGAAAACGTGCTGGGTTTAAAGGGGTTGCCTATTGCTGAAACGCGATTATTACTAAATCGTAAAAGTACGTTTTATATTGGGGTTTAGTGCAGAAGTAAATATGACCACACAAACAAATTTATGGGGGGAATGGGTACACCCATTAACCATTTTCGGCCGGTTTGGTCGAATTGCGGTCGCCTGTTGGTCGCATAGTTGCGATTTGAATATTGCTCGGCGCATCGGTTAGGGTGTGTTCAAGACTTGCACGCAAGTTCTTGTGGGAACGTCGTATAGTGGCTAATACCTCAGCCTTCCAAGCTGAAGACGCGGGTTCGATTCCCGTCGTTCCCTCCATATGTAGTTGTGTGATAGATACTATTCTGCAGCGCCTGTTCTAAAGTATAGTTGTTAGAGCAGGTGTTTTTCTATCTATGTCACGCTATGGCAATGATTACGCTATTCTTATGCGATTTTTGCATGTTGTGACCTGCGGATTAGGTAAAAAGCCAAAATCATGGCATTATCTTTAGCTGTCGTTGTTAAACGGCAATCGGGACGTGGCGCAGCTTGGGAGCGCATCTGCTTTGGGTGCAGAGGGTCGCAGGTTCAAATCCTGTCGTCCCGACACTAACCCCCGGGGAGCATGAAAATTTAGGTGCACCTCGGGGGTTTAAATCAGTATTAGCCCGCTTATCTATAGGAGAATTGCTCGTGAAAAGTTCCGTCGAAAAGTTGAACGATACCCGAGTCAAGTTGACTGTGGAGGTTCCATTCGAGGAACTGACTAACGAAATTGACCAGGCGTATAAATCAATTGCAGCTTCGGTCAATATTCCCGGTTTCCGCAAAGGTAAAGCTCCCCGCAAGCTTATCGATGCCCGGTTCGGCCGCGGCCCAGTCTTGGAACAAGTAGTCAACGACGCACTGCCCAAGCACTATGAAGCTGCCGTCACAGAGAACGAACTCGTGGTACTCGGCCAACCCAACATTGACCTCACCAAGATCGAAGACAATGACCACATTGAATTCACTGCTGAAGTTGATGTGCGTCCAGAAATCACCCTGCCAGATTTTGCTGACATCAAGGTAGAGGTGCCCGCCCTGGGTGACGTTGATGAAGCCCTGGAGCAGGAGCTCAACCACCTCCGGGAACGTTTCGTTGAACTCAAGGACGTCGACCGTGCGGCACAGGACGACGATTTCGTCAGCATCGACATCAAAGCCGAAGACGCAGAAGGCAACGCTGTGGCAGAGCTTGAAGCCGACGGCCTGTCCTACAAAGTGGGATCCGGCGACCTCATGGACAGCCTCGATGCCGCCATCACCGGCAAGAAGAAGGGCGAAGAAGCCACCTTCACCGAGAATGACAACACCATCACCGTGAAGATTGCCGCAGTCAAGGAACGCACCCTGCCTGAGGTTGATGAAGACTTCGTGCAGATGGCTTCTGAATTCGACACCGTGGAAGAGCTGCGAGAATCACTGCGCGACCAAGCCACCGAGCGCCTCAAGAGCGTGCAGGCTGCCGCCATCCGCGACGCCGTGCTGGATCAGGCCCTGGCTGACGCCACCTTTGAAGTTCCCGCCGGCATCGTGGACGAGCAGGTGCACAACAGCCTGCACCAGATCTTCGGCGAGCTGACCCATGATGAAGACTTCATGAACCGCATGCTGGAAGCTCAGGAATCATCCCTGGAGAAGTTCAAGGAAGAATCCCGCGTCCGGGCTGAAAAAGAAGTACGCACCCAACTGTTCTTGGACGTGCTGGCGGAGCAGGAAAAACCAGAGGTTTCCCAAGAGGAACTCACCGAACATATCATGTTCACCGCCCGCAACTACAACATGTCCCCCGAAGAGTTCGTGGCCCAGGTTTCCCAGGCCAACCAATTCGGTGCCCTGTTCGCCGACATCACCCGGGGCAAGTCCCTGGCGGCGGCCATCTGCCGCGTGCAGGTGACCGACGAAACCGGCGCCGAAGTCGACCCGAAGCAGTACTTCGAGCCAGAAACCATTGAGGAAGAAGCAGAAGCAGCTTCCGAGGAATCTGAATCCTAAGCCGTACCAGCTAAAGCCCAGCAATCCTGCTGGGCTTTTGTGCATTCCGGGTTGCGTCACGACGCTGACAGCGAACAATCGAGCTTTTCGACGCACGCCATTGTATGGTTAAGACCATCGAAGATCGCACCAAAAGGAGTATATTTTTATGACCAATTCCGGTTTCAACCTCACCGATTCCGTATATGAACGGTTGTTACGCGACCGCATTATCTTCCTTGGCACGCAGGTTGATGACGAGATTGCCAATAAACTCTGCGCCCAAATTCTCCTGCTCTCAGCGGAAGACCCCAACCGGGACATTTCCCTGTACATTAACTCACCTGGTGGCTCAGTGACCGCCGGCATGGCCATTTACGACACCATGAAATATTCCCCCTGCGACATTGCGACCTACGCCATGGGCTTGGCCGCCTCCATGGGGCAATTCCTCCTGTCCGGTGGCACCAAAGGCAAGCGTTACGCTCTACCGCACGCGCGCATCATGATGCACCAGCCGTCGGCAGGCGTGGGCGGTACCGCCGCGGACATCGCCATTCAGGCCGAACAATTTGCCCAAACCAAGCGGGAAATGGCGGAGCTGATCGCCGAGCACACCGGCCAAACCTTCGAACAAATCAGCAAGGATTCCGACCGGGACCGCTGGTTCACTGCACAGCAAGCCCTTGAATACGGCTTAGTCGACCATGTTGTTACCGCAGCTCAGGGCTCAATCGCTAACTAAATAGGAGAAACTTGTCATGACGAACGGAATGCAATTACCCAGCGCACGCTACGTGCTCCCCTCATTTATCGAACAATCCGCCTATGGCACCAAAGAAACCAACCCATACGCCAAACTGTTCGAAGAGCGCATTATCTTCCTTGGCACCCAGGTTGACGACACCTCCGCCAACGACATCATGGCGCAGTTGTTGGTGTTAGAAGGTCTCGATCCGGATCGGGATATCACCATGTACATTAATTCCCCTGGTGGTTCCTTCACCTCTCTCATGGCCATCTACGACACCATGCAATACGTGCGCCCCGACGTGCGCACTGTCTGCCTAGGCCAAGCCGCCTCGGCTGCTGCCGTGCTGCTGGCCGCTGGTGCGCCCGGCAAGCGCGCCGCGCTGCCTAACGCCCGGGTGCTCATTCACCAACCTGCTACCGAAGGGGCGCGGGGGCAGGTTTCCGACCTGGAAATCCAGGCCGCAGAAATCCAGCGCATGCGCACATTGATGGAGGAAACCCTATCGCGCCACACCGGCAAGCCCGCCAAGCAAATTAGTGAGGACACCGACCGCGATAAGATTCTCACTGCTCAGGAGGCCTTAGACTACGGAATCATCGACCAGGTGTTTGATTACCGTAAGCTCAATTCATAATCGCATTTTTTAAATGCTCGCCACATCACCTCATCCACCAACTTTGGGTGGATGAGGTGATAATGTTGGGAGGTAAATTCATCGCAGCTAAAACAGAAAAGAGCGTTGAACCGCCATGACATGCGTTCCTGAAGTCACAGATGTAATCGTATGCTCGTTTTGCCAGAAAAACCATGATGAGGTAAGACGCATGGTTGCTGGCGGTGCTGGTGTCTACATCTGTAATGAGTGCATTGAATTATGCAATGAAATTTTGAAGGAAGATTTTTTCCCAAACAATCAACCCCAAGAGGATTACACCATATGACACGCGCGCACGAAACCGCCGATCTGCTCACCTGTTCATTTTGTGGAAAAAGCCAGAAACAAGTGCGGAAACTCATCGCCGGTGGTGGTGTTTATATCTGTAACGAATGCATTGATCTATGCAACGAAATTATTGAAGAAGAATTTGCCAAAACCAAGCAACCCCAAGAGGATTACACCAACGGGCTGCCGCGGCCCTCGGAAATCTCAGCCTTCCTGGATAAATATGTGATCGGCCAAGATGATGCCAAGCGGGTGCTATCCGTGGCGGTATACAACCATTACAAACGGGTCCGCGCGGAAGAAGCACGATCGCTTAGCGGCCACCAGAATTACGACGAGGAGACGGAACTGCAAAAGTCCAACATCCTCATGTTGGGCCCCACCGGTTCCGGCAAAACCTACCTCGCCCAAACCCTGGCGCGGTTATTAGACGTTCCCTTCGCCATCGCAGATGCCACCTCATTGACAGAGGCTGGTTACGTGGGGGAGGACGTGGAAAACATTCTGTTGAAGCTGCTGCAGGCGGCAGAATTCGATGTGAAGCGCGCGCAGCGCGGCATCATTTATGTGGATGAAGTGGATAAGATTTCCCGCAAGTCGGAAAACCCCTCCATTACCCGCGACGTGTCCGGCGAAGGCGTGCAGCAGGCGCTGCTGAAAATCCTCGAAGGCACCGTTGCTTCTATACCACCACAAGGCGGGCGCAAGCACCCGAACCAGGATTTTATTCAACTCGACACCTCCAATATTTTATTCATCGTGGCCGGCGCATTTGCCGGATTAGAAAAAGTTATCGAAGCCCGGCGCGGTAAGAAAGCCTTGGGGTTTGGGGCCGAGATTACGTCGAAAAGCGATGTTGATGAAGTGGAGATCTTTAAGGACGTGCGCCCGGAAGACTTGGTGAAGTTCGGTATGATTCCGGAGTTCATTGGGCGGTTGCCAATCGTGGCGACGGTGGGCAATTTGGATCAGAAGTCGCTGGTGAAGGTGCTGACGGAGCCGAAGAATTCGCTGGTGAAGCAGTATCGGCGGCTGTTTGAGATGGACCATGTGGAGTTGGTTTTTGAAGATGATGCGCTGGAAGTGATTGCGGATAAGGCGCTGGAGCGGAAGACTGGTGCGCGTGGGTTGCGTGCCATCATGGAAGAGATTTTGACGCCGATTATGTATTACGTACCGGATCGGAAGAATGTGGAGCAGATGATTATTACGGCCGCTGTGGTGCAGGGGACGGAAGAGCCGGTGATTATTGAGCGTGCTAATGAGCAGTCGGCGTAGTGGTCGTTGCTTGGGTGAATAGCTTGTGCGAGTAGTGAAATATCCTCTCAACCTGGTGCGGTGATGCGCGTGGGTTGAGGGGATCTTGGTGCTTTTAGTTATAGGAATAAGTTGGGGGAGATGTCGTAGGCCGAGCCTTCTGCCACCTCGCGCGCTTCGCTGGTTCCCATGGGCGACACGTAGGAAATTTGGTCGCGGGAGCTGATGTGGGAGGTGAGGAATGCTAAGACTGTGTCGACTGCTAGATGTGCCATCCCTCGGGTGTTTGCTTCGTCCATCATGTCGATGTTGTAGAGGTTGATGGTGGTGTTGTGCACCGTGACCCTAAACATGGCGATGGAGGCGATGAGGGTGAACACATCTTGGGCGGAGATTCCGGGGCGGAAGGCCCCCATGTCTTGTCCGAGCATGAGGAGTTTGTCTAGTTGGAGGGTGATGCTTGATTGGTCAGCTAAGGGTTGGCCGTCCATCAAGTTGGCGTGGTTCATGAGGTTTTCTACCAGGAGCAGGCGTATTGCTTCTGGGTGGTTGTTGTAGCGCAAGTAGACTGCTTCGACGATTTTTTTCACGCCATCGACGGGGACGTCGGAATCTAATTCCATTTCGGCGATGGTGGGTCGTAGTTGTTTAATTGCTAATACCAGGCACCGTTGATAGAGGCCTTTTTTGTCGCCAAAATGGTAATGGATCATGCGTTTGGACATACCGGATTCTTTGGCTATGGCTTCTAGTCTGGTGTCGTTAAAACCTAATTCGGCGAATTTTTTTAGTGCGACTTCTAATACCGTGTCCGGGGTGGATTCGATGGTATTGCTCATTTCTGTGCTCGTGTGAACCTCCGTTCCTAACATGCGTGGGTGTGTGTCCGTCACGGTAAAATCTCCTTGAATGGATAATTTATTGAAAAAGACGTGGAATTAAGATGCGTGATTTTTTATGCACCCCTTGTGGCTAAAGATAGTCTAATTTTCATAAGTGGTCTGCCGTTGTGCCTAAAGAGGGCAATTTTTCCCCAAAATTAAACCAAAATGGGGGTAATTTTGCGCTTTAAAATCTGATTTTCTCTGAGTTTGTCGGCGGCAAAATGTGGTTTTGAAAATTTATCCTGCCATTTAGGTGGTTAAACATTTGTTCCAATTGTGTCTAGTTGGCATCCCGGTGTGCTGGGGCCGGCGGCGGGGCCCGGGTAGGGCTAGCGTTTGGATATGTGACAAAGGTGTCATATCTATACTTACACACGGCTCGCGTAATTTCGATAGGCTAAATGGTAGTGTGACGCGCTGGTAACTAGGGAAAAGCTGCACGATTGCCAGTAACTAGCGTTTAACTAAACCCCCCTTATTATCTTTGAGGAGATCTCATGAGCCAGACTGTCAAGAAGATTGCTGTCACCGGTGCTGCCGGCCAGATTGCATATTCCCTCTTGTGGCGCATCGCCAATGGCGATGTATACGGTAAAGATACCCCGGTTGAACTGCAACTGCTGGAAATCCCAGTGGCCCTGGGTGGCGCCGAAGGCGTGGCCATGGAGCTGAACGACTCCGCCTTCCCCGTGCTACAGAACATCGTGGTAACAGACAAGCTAGAAGAAGCATTCGACGGCACCAACGCGGCCTTCTTGGTGGGCGCTCAGCCCCGCGGCAAAGGTCAAGAACGCTCCGATTTGCTCGCCGCAAATGGCAAGATTTTCGGCCCGCAAGGCAAAGCCATCAACGACCACGCCGCCGATGACATTCGCGTCCTGGTGGTGGGCAACCCCGCCAACACCAATGCCCTGATCGCCGCACACGCCGCAAAGGATGTGCCCAACGACCGGTTCAATGCCATGATGCGCCTGGACCACAACCGCGCCTTGGCCCAATTGTCCGAGAAACTGGGCAGGGATAAAAACGACATCAACAACCTAGCGGTGTGGGGCAACCACTCCGCCACCCAATTCCCCGACATCACCTATGCTACGGTCGGTTCGGAGAAACTGAGCGACCTGGTCGACCACGATTGGTACGTCAATGAATTCATTCCGCGGGTAGCTAAGCGCGGCGCGGAGATCATTGAGGTGCGCGGGAAGTCCTCGGCCGCTTCGGCCGCCTCGGCAGCTGTGGATCACATGCATGACTGGATCAACGGCACGCAGCGGTGGGCGACCGCCGCCATCCCATCGGATGGTTCCTACGGTGTGGCCGAAGGTATTTTCTTCGGCTTCCCCACGATTGCCCGCGACGGCCAGTGGGAGATTGTACCGGATCTGGAGCTGAGCGACTTCCAGAAGGAACGTATCGCCCAGAACGTGGCAGAGCTGCAAGAAGAGCAAGCAGCTGTGGCTGATTTGCTGTAGCTTCTTGCTTTTCGACGCCCCTGCGGGGGCGTTTTTCACTGCGGAGGGTCATGAATGTATTCTGCGCGGCTGGTTGCCTAAGATGTAGAACATGGCTGAAAACAACCGCGCAGATAGACTCCCCAAGTCGTGGGAACCACAAACCGTCGAAAGCACCCTGTACCAACAATGGGTGGACAAAGGCTATTTCGTCGCCGACGTCACCTCCAACAAACCTGCTTTCAGCATTGTGCTGCCGCCCCCCAACGTGACCGGCCAATTACACATGGGGCACGCCCTGGAGCACACACTCATGGACAGCATCGCGCGTCGTAAACGCATGCAAGGCTACGAAGTGCTGTGGCTACCCGGCATGGACCATGCGGGCATCGCCACGCAGTCCAAAGTGGAAGCGCGGTTAAAAGAAACCGAAAACAAAACCCGATGGGACTATTCCCGCGAAGAATTCATCGCCAAAGTCTGGGAATGGAAACACGAATTCGGCGGTACCATCGGCACCCAAATGCGCGCCATCGGCGATTCTGTGGACTGGTCGCGGGAACGCTTCACCCTGGACGAGGGCCTGTCCGTGGCCGTGCAGACCATCTTCAAGCAACTCTACGACCGCGGCCTCATTTATCAGGCAAACCGATTAATTAACTGGTCGCCAGTGCTGGAAACCGCCGTGTCAGACATCGAAGTGGTGTACAAAGACGTCGAAGGCGAACTCGTATCCATCCGATACGGCTCCCTCAACGACGACGAACCCCACGTCATCGTAGCCACCACCCGGGTGGAAACCATGCTGGGCGACGTCGCCGTGGCCGTACACCCCGACGATGACCGCTACCGCGACCTCGTGGGCCAACGGTTACCTCACCCCTTCATTCCCGGCCGGGAACTAGTCATCATCGCTGACGATTACGTGGATCCGGAATTCGGCACCGGTGCCGTCAAAATCACCCCAGCCCACGACCCCAACGACTACGACATGGGCCTGCGGCACAACCTCGACATGCCCACCATCATGGACGCTACCGGCCACATCGCCGACACGGGCACCGAATTCGATGGTCTCGACCGTTTCGAAGCCCGGGTGAAAATTCGGGAAGCCCTAGCCGAGCAAGGCCGCATCGCGGCGGAAAAACGCCCCTACCTGCATTCCGTGGGCCACTCAGAACGCTCCGGCGAACCCATCGAGCCGCGACTCTCACTCCAATGGTTCGTCAAAGTTGCCGACCTGGCACAAATGGCCGGCGACGCCATCCGCGCCGGGGACACCACCATCCACCCGCAATCCTCCGAACCCCGGTACTTCGATTGGGTGGATGACATGCACGATTGGACCATTTCGCGGCAATTGTGGTGGGGGCACCGCATTCCCATCTGGTACGGGCCGGATGGGGACGTGCTCTGCCTCGGGCCGGGGGAGGAAGCCCCCGAAGGCTACGTGCAGGACCCAGACGTGCTGGACACCTGGTTCTCTTCCGCCCTGTGGCCCTTCTCTACCATGGGCTGGCCCGAGAAAACCCCGGACCTAGAAAAGTTCTACCCCACGTCCGTGCTGGTCACCGGCTACGATATCCTCTTCTTCTGGGTGGCCCGCATGATGATGTTCGCCACCTTCGCCAGCACCACCACCCCGGACGTGCTCGGCACGGGACCCGATGGGCGCCCGCAGATTCCCTTCACCGACCTGTTCCTCCACGGCCTGGTGCGGGACGAACACGGCCGCAAGATGAGTAAATCCCTGGGCAACGGCATCGACCCCATGGATTGGGTACGTGAATATGGTGCGGATGCCCTGCGCTTCACCCTGGCCCGCGGCTCAAACCCTGGTGTTGACCTGCCCCTGGGTGCTGATGCCGCCCAAAGCTCCCGGAACTTCGCCACCAAACTCTTCAACGCCACCCGGTTCGCCCTCATGAACGGCGCCCACGTGGCCGGTATTCCCACGGACCTCACCGATGCGGACAAGTGGATCCTAGGCCGACTCGAACAGGTGCGGGTCGCCGTGGATGATTACCTAGACCGCTACCAATTTGCCAAGGCCAACGAAGCACTCTACCAATTCACCTGGAATGAATTCTGCGACTGGTACTTGGAAATGGCCAAAGTGCAGCCGGGTGAAATCACCCAGCGGGTGCTCGGCTATGTGCTCGACACCGTACTGCGGTTGCTGCACCCCACCATGCCATTCGTCACCGAAGTACTCTGGCAAGCCCTTACGGATGGGGAATCCCTCAACGTGGCCAGCTGGCCGAAAACCTCCGGCATCGAACTCGACGAAACAGCCGCCCGCCGCATCGAAGACGTGGAAAAACTCGTGACCGAAATCCGGCGCTTCCGCTCCGACCAAGGAGTGAAACCCTCGCAAAAGGTACCCGCCCAAGTAGACTTCGCCGCCTGCGACCTCGCGGGGCAGGAACATTTGGTGCGGTCACTAGCCCGCATTGATGCCCCCACCGCGGACTTCGTTGCTTCCGCCAGCATCGAAGTGCGCCTGTCCCAAGCCACCGTGGAGGTTTCCTTGGACACCTCGGGCACCGTCGATAAGGCAGCAGAGCGCAAGCGCCTAGAGAAAGACCTCGCAGCGCAACGTAAGGAAGTAGAAACCACCGGCAAGAAGCTGGCAAACGAAGCCTTCCTGGCCAAGGCCCCCGCCGCGGTCGTGGCGAAAATCCAGGAACGGCAACGGGTGGCCACTGAAGAAGTAGCCCGCATCACTGCCCGCCTAGAGGAGCTATAACACCATGCTGGAATTCAGCGAAGAAGGCTTAAGCTTGCCTATCGACGCAGCCAAGGACTTCGAAAAGCCAGTGCAGCGCGACATCACCGCCGCCGACCTCACAGCCCTAGCCGAAGTCGAAGCCGAACTCGACCAACGCTGGAGCGAAGTCACCATCGACCCGACGCTGACGCGGATGGAACTGCTCATGGACCTGCTCGGCAACCCGGAGCGATCCTTCGCAGCCATCCACGTGGCCGGCACCAACGGCAAAACCTCCACCGTCCGGATGATCGAATCACTCATGCGGGCCTTCCATCGCCGCACCGGCCGCACCACCAGCCCACATTTGCAGCTGGTCACCGAACGCATCGCCATCGACGGACAACCCCTGCACCCCAGCGACTACGTGCGCATTTGGCGGGAAATCCAACCCTACGTGGAAATGGCCGACGCGGAAAGCGAAAAACACGGCGGGCCGAAACTCTCCAAATTTGAGGTGCTCACCGCCATCGCCTACGCCGCCTTCGCTGATGCCCCCGTTGACGTTGCCATCGTGGAAGTCGGCCTCGGCGGCACCTGGGACGCCACCAACGTGATCAACGCCGACGTGGCCGTAATTACCCCCGTGGGCATTGACCATACCGAATACTTGGGCGACACGATTGAGGAAATCGCTGCGGAGAAATCCGGCATCATCAAATCCCGCTGGGACACAGATGACCTGCTCACACCCCCCGATAACGTCGCCATCATCGGGGAACAAAACCCCGCCGCCCTCAAAGTCATACTCGAACACACGATCACAACCGACGCCGCAGTTGCCCGCTACGGCAGCGAATTTGGCGTCATTGAATCCAGCGTGGCCGTCGGCGGCCAACAACTCACCCTCCGGGGCCTCGGCGGTGAATACCCCGACATTTTCCTCCCGCTCTCCGGGCCGCACCAAGCCCACAACGCCGCCGTTGCCCTCGCCGCCGTGGAAGCCTTCTTCGGCGCCGGCACCGGCCGCACCCTGGATCTGGACACCGTCAAAGAAGGCTTCGCCACCGTCACATCGCCCGGCCGCCTTGAACGAGTACGCACCGCTCCGACCGTGTTCATTGACGCCGCCCACAACCCACACGGCGCCCAAGCACTCGGCGAAGCACTCGAACGAGATTTCGACTTCACCCGCCTCATCGGCGTGGTGGCAGTCCTCGGGGACAAAGACGCCCGCGGCGTACTCCGCGCCCTCGAACCCCACCTCCATGAAATCGTAGTCACCGAAAACACCAGCCCCCGCGCCCTCCCCGCCGACGACCTCGCCGAACTCGCCCGCGACATCTTCGGCGAAGAACGCGTCCATGTGGACACAAACCTACCCGGCGCGGTAGAACTCGCCGTGGAACTGGCGGAAGACACCGACATCCAATCCGGTGCTGGCGTGATCATCACCGGCTCTGTGGTGACAGCCGGCGAAGCCCGCACCCTGTTCGGAAAGGAACCAGCATGAGCGAGGACCCCAAGAATGTGGAGTACGGGCCACTAGGCCCAGGACACGAACCCGTTAAAGACCCCATGAAGGGTCTGCGCGGGGTCATGGCCGGCACCATGGGCATGGAAGCCACCACGTTTTACCTGGTGTTGACGGTTATCCTGCGGGTGGATAATGGTTCGTACTGGACGACTTTCAACTGGGTGTCCGTCACGGTGCTGGCCACAGCCATGCTGGTGATGAGCTTTTTCCAGGGGAAAGCGTGGGCCATCAAGGCGGATATTGCGTTGCAGGTGATTGCTCTGCTGGGGTTCTTTATCCACCCGTCGATGGGAGTGGTGGCTATCTTCTTCGCTTTGGTCTGGTGGTACGTTTTGTACCTGCGGAAGAACCTGCTGGAGCGGATGAAGCGGGGGTTGCTGACAACCCAGCACATGTAGCTTTCTGAGGTGCGTTTTGTTGAGCCGCGGCCTGGTTGGTTGCGGCTTGCTTAGTTGTGGGGTGTTTGGTGCTGGTCTGGTTGGTTGTGGGTTGTTGGGGTCTAGCTTTGCGGCGTTGGCGGGCCTGCGGGGGGTTGCGGTTTGCCCGGTGGTTTGTTGCTTGGTTCGCTTTGCGTTTCGGTTGGGTGGCTTTGTGCGCGGCTTCGGCGGTATTGGTTCCTGTCTCGGTGGTGCTGGTTTCGGTGGTGTCCGTCTCGGTGCTGGCGCGCCGGGCTGCCCTGCGGCTGCGGATCCCAAGGGTGAAGATAATGCCGAGGTTTATCAACGCAATGAGCAGCAGCGGGCTGGCGATGGCCAACGCCAAAGGGCGCACGATGTTGCGGCCGGTGTGAGAGACGATGGTCATGAGGGTGGGGATGCGCCACCAGTCGGTAAAGTAATCACCAGCAAACCACACAATGGTGAAGGCCATAGCCCAGAAAATGCAGTAGGGGATTCTGATTCTGTGCCAAAGGTTGGGGGTGGTTTTGGGGAAAGCCAGGAGCACCATTCCGAGGAGCGAAAGGGTGGGGACAATGGCGATTCCCATGGGCGGTAGCACGAGTGTGAAGCCGAGTTCGGCGCCCAGCCAGGCGCGGATTCTAATATGGGTGAGCGCTATACCGTAGAAGCCGACGACGGCGGTGCTGATCCAGGCTAATACCATGGTGTGGCGGGCGCTGCGGACCGGCCGGGGGTGGGGTTCGGCGTGGGGGTTGTGGTTGCGGCGAGCGTGGATTGCTCGGGCCAGTATGTAACCGTAACTTATGAGCGCCAAGGTGCCGACGATGGTGGCGCAGGTGGCCCAGGCGTTGGGAACATTGTGGCGGGTGAGCCATGCGACCAGGGGGAAGTATTGGTGGGTGTCGTCGACCGTGTCGGTGGGTAGCCAGATTTCTAGCAGGATCATGGTCCAGAAGAAGCAGAAGGGGATGCGCAGTTCTGGCCATAGGTGTCTGTAGCTGGGTGGGAAGATCCAGAATATGGTGCCCATGAGGATGAGCAGGGGAATGAAGAGGGTTGATTGGAAGACGAGGCCGTAGAAGACCCAGCCGTAGAGGCCGAACATGGGGCGGAAGAGTAGCCCAATGTTGGGTACCAAAATGGCAGCTAGGAGCCACCAAAGGATCATGTAGTGGCGGGTGCTGCGGAGGTTGAGGGCTGAATAGTTGTGAATGTGAGCCAAGGGCTGGGTGCTCATGGTGACAGGATAAACATGTGCTGCCGTTTCTGCGAAAGAAGTTATCTATTGGTTATCGTTCAGGGGTATTAGGGTTTTTGCTACTCCCATGTGGTGGTGGGGTTGGGGGGTAGTGGTAGGTAGGTTTCGTTAAATATGGTTTTGTCGGTAGAGTTTTTATTCATGACTGAACGTACCCTGATTTTGATTAAGCCGGATGGTGTGAAAAATGGCCATGTGGGTGAGATTATTGCCCGTATTGAGCGTAAAGGTTTGAAGTTGGTGGCTTTGGATTTGCGGGTTGCGGATCAAGAGACTGCCAAGAAGCACTACGCAGAGCACAGTGATAAACCATTCTTTGGGGAATTGGTTGAGTTCATCACGTCGGCACCGTTGGTTGCTGGGGTTGCGGAGGGCCCGCGGGCTATTGATGCGTGGCGGCAGCTTGCTGGTGGTACGGATCCGGTGGCGAAGGCAACGCCGGGTACCATTCGGGGTGATTTTGCGTTGAATGTTGCTGAGAATGTGGTGCATGGTTCGGATTCGCCGGAGTCGGCGGCCCGGGAGATTGCCATTTGGTTCCCGAATCTATAACCGTTGTGTTGCGAGTGATCCCGGTTGGTGTGTGCCACCGGGATTTTTCGCGTGACAAATTGTATGGTGTGGGGGTTGGGACAGGCCGTACCCTTAAATTATGCGGCGCTTTGATAAAACTACCATGGGTTTTTCTGCCATTTGGGTGGTGTGGGGACTAGTGAGCGTGGGATATACCGGATCAGTGCGGGGGGTGTTTATTCCTGCGGTGGTGGCATGGCTGGTGTTTTGTGGGGTCCACTGGTTGGTGTTCATGTTGGTTCCGCGTATCACGTGATGGATTTTTGCCTTGACCATAGCGGCACAATTGGGCATAACGGTGGTTTTGTGGGTGTTGTTGCCGGGGTCGGCGCTGTTGTTTATTACATCGTATTTGGTGAATACCTTTGTGTTTATGCTGCCGGATTTTAAAACTGCCTTGTTGAGTGGGGTGGGGGTGGTGTTTTGGCCAGCATGGTGAGTTTTGTGGGGGATAAACCGCCGATTCGCATCATCACGGTGTTGGTGGTGTTGTCGGGTTATGTGATTGTGAGTCGGGCAACCATGGAGTTGAATGAGCAGCAGGGGCGGGTTGATAGTAAGGTGCGGCAGGATGCGGATCGGGATCGGATTGCGCGGGATATACATGATTTGTTGGGGCAGTCGTTGACGGTGGTGGCGTTGAAGGCGCAGATTATTGAGCGGTTGTCGCCGGATCCGGCAGATAAGGATCGGGCTGCGGAGATTACGGCAATTTCGCGGCAGGCTATTAGTGAGTTGCGGTATACGGTGGCGCAGTTGCGGTGCCGGTCGATGGCGGAGGAGATAGAGGCAGCGCGGCAGGCATTGTTGGCTGCGGGTATCCAGGTGGTGGTGCAGCAGCAGGGGGAGGTGCGGCATTGGAAGTTTAGTTGGGTGTCGCGTACTGCGGTGACGAATATTATTCGGTATTCCGGGGCGACGCAGTGTGTCATCACGATCAGTAATGACGAGATCAGTATTAGCGATAATGGGGTAGAAGGAACAATTGTGGATCGGGGTGCTGAGTTTCACGAGGTTGCTG
Organism: Corynebacterium sp.; assembly: GCA_030527885.1. GTDB lineage: Bacteria > Actinomycetota > Actinomycetes > Mycobacteriales > Mycobacteriaceae > Corynebacterium. Next base: position 76,963 of record JAUMZY010000003.1, on the reverse strand, counting down.
AGCATATTACCCGAACGGGCGGTACGTTTGAGCTCAATCATGATAATGGCACAACCATAAAAACCCGATTGCATTAATCCCACGAGAGGCGTGAATATATGCGGCGTTATGACACCGCCACAATGATGTTCAGCATGGTGTGGTTGATCTGGGGGTGCTTACTCTCGTCAATTTAACCAACCATGGTGATTGGTTTGTGGCCTGTTTATTGTTGTGGGGCATTGTGCATATTTATGCGGTGCGGGCTTTGGTGCCGTACATGGCGCACATTGTGGTGTTTAGCATCCCAAAGTTACGTTTTGCCTTGTTGGGGGGTGGGATGGTCATGGTGAGTAGTGTCGCATTCATTTTATTTGTTAATGGTCCGGCGTTCCGGACGACCGCCATGGATTTGATGGATACGTTTTTGTTCATTTTGGCTTCTCGCCTGCTATTAGAGTTTGACAACCACCGTCGAAAAGCAAGAGAGCAGCAACGAATTAAGGCGGACCGGGACCGAATAGCCCATGATGTGCATGAATTATTGGGGAAATCGTTGACCACGGTGGTGGCTAAGGCGCAGGATATTGAACGCACGAGCGTGAACCCTGAGCTGCGGCGGCAGGCGGCAGAGATCACCGATATTTCCCACCAGGCCATGCGGGAGTTGCGGTACACGGTGGCGGCCCAGCATGCCCTAGAGACGGCGGGTATTGCGGTGGTCATTAATCGCACGGGAGAGTTGCAGCATCCGGAATTTAGTTGGGTGCTGCGGGAGGCTGTGACTAATGTGATTCGGCATTCGCACGCCACGCGGTGCGTTATTGATATTGGTGATAACCGATTGGTGGTGCACGATAATGGCGTGGGCCTGGGGGATAATAAGCATGGAAATGTTTTAAGGGGGGTGACTGAGCGCATCAGTCAAGCCGGCGGCACATTAGATATTGATCAGCGTGGCGGCACCACGGTGACTGCGGTGCTGCCAAGATAAATTTTTAGGTAGAAAGTATTTCGGGGGTAGCTTTTCGACGTATTTCGCCCCGGAAAAACCACGTTGTTGGTGTCCTGTGCGCATCTGAGCAAATCCAGTCATGACAAATTACCTATCTACAGCTGGGATTTTGTTTTAGGATTTAACTGCACAATTAATCACAATAACAATGAACCAGGTGGTGTGGTTGGAATCACCGCAACGCAGGAACATACAAAGCTAATGACGAGGGTGGAAATACTATGAGCATTCGAGTCCTGATCGCCGACGATCAAGACCTAGTACGGGGAGCTCTCAAAGTGCTGCTCAATCTTGAACCCGATATTGATGTTGTTGCCGAGGTGGGCAACGGCACTGAAGTGGCCGCCGCCGTCAAAAAACACAACATAGATGTAGCACTACTCGATATCGAAATGCCCATGATGAGCGGCATTGAAGCCGCCGCAACGCTCACCGATACCGACTGTGCGGTCATCATCGTGACTACTTTCGACCGGCCTGGATATTTCCAACGCGCCTTAGACGCCGGTGTCAGTGGTTACGTGGTCAAAGACACCCCACCGGATGAACTCGCCACCGCCGTGCGCCGAGTACATCACGGCTTACGAGTTTTCGATAATCACCTGGTGGAGGAGGCACAACGGGCTGGAAATAACCCGCTCACACCACGCGAAATTGAGATTTGCAACGCCGCTAAAGACCATGCCAGTGTCGCCCAGATTGCTAATCGAATCTTCCTCAGTGAAGGAACTGTGCGCAATCATTTATCTAACGTCATGGCTAAAACCGGAGCACGTAACTACCATGAGGCAGTACATGCGGCAATAACAAAAGGGTGGTTATAGCAATGAAATGGAACTCGTTAGTGCCTAAGGTGTTGGTGGAAAATATGGACACCAGCCTTAGCTTTTATCTAGAAGGGCTGGGGTTTAGCGTTGCGTTTAGCCGCAAAGATCCCCTGTTCGTGTACCTATCCTTAGACGACACGCAGCTCATGCTGGAAGAAACCGGGGTGCGGCCGCATACCGACGGCATTGACATGAAACTGAAAGTAACAGATGTCGCTGCGGTGCGGGAACGATTGCTAAAGATGAATTATCCTATCAACCGGGATATTGACGATTACACCTATGAGACCAGCGAAGGGTTTATCACCCAGCGGGAATTATGGGTTAATGATCCAGATGGGGTGTTACTGCGCATTGTGCAAGAAATATAGCACCCTAGAGCACACGTAGCGGATATGGGGTTAGGAGTGTGCTGCGGCTGTGGGGGTTGCGGGGGTTTAATACGAACCAACAAATAATTTTTTATTTTCAACACTGTTGCTCCTCATTGATGCAGCTAAATAATAAGGAAATATGCAGCATTAGCTTCATTAAGTGATAAAGCAACAAAATTATGGAACAATGTACACGGTGTGCCTTTCGCTTCCCAGCTAGGTTAGGGGACCGCTGAAACTAAGCCACATTGTAGTAAAAACTCAATATCATTCACGACACAGATGACTTCTACCACTAGTTTCCGCGTGGCGGCAACCAGCAGTTTTGCGCCCGGAAACGCGGTAGAGGAATCCTCGCCAGGAGGAAAAATATGGCTAAAACAATTACATACGATCGCACTAAACTAGGCGATAAAACTCGGGTTTACCGGCTTGCCGCAGACTTGGGCCGCAGCTCCAAAGAACTTGTTTCCGCACTAGCGGAAATCGGTTTGAAAAAAGCCGCGCAATCCAACCTCAACAAGGTGGAAGCCACCGTACTGCTTGACCACTTGGAAGAAGAAGCAGCCAAGCAGAAAAAACCAGCACGCTCCCGGAACACAGCTAAAAAAACCACTGCGCCCAAAAAACAACGCGCAACAAAGAAAAACACCACGGCGAAAGGGAAGCCTGAAGCATCAGGGGCACCTGAAGGGGTGGACTCCGCCACCGAAGAATTCACCGAAGCTGACAAACTCCGTTACCGAGTGGTTAAAAACGTTGAAAACGAACTCAACCAGCTCAAAGCAAAAGCTCAGCGCGACATCGACCAACGCTTAGAACAAGGCATCCTCACCGAAGAAGCAACAGCAGACGACACCGAGGCCACACCTGAAAATTCAGGAGGCCCTAAAGATTCAGGACTACCTGAAACGACCGATGTCGAACACGCATCCGAACCACAACCGGAACCCACCGCAGCCCCAGCCTTCAGCTACGCCATGCCACTCTTCGTGGCACCCTCATTCACCCCAACCAACCTGCCAGAACCCACCGACCTAGAGGCAGAAGACGACGAGGACGACCGGCCAAAGCGCCGCCGCGGCAAACGCGGCACCGGCCGCGGACGCAGCAGCAAACCAGAAGACATCTCGGTAACAGACGACGACATCGAAGACGAAGAAGACTTCATCTCTGAACCCCTCGCACTCAAAGGCTCAACCCGGCTCGAAGCCCAACGCCGCCGCCGGGTGGAAATGCGGGAAGAATCCCGCAAAAAACGCCACATCGTTTCCGAAGCAGAATTCTTGGCGCGCCGGGAATCTGTCAACCGCACCATGGTGGTTCGTGAACGGCAACGCCACGACCACCCAGGCATAGTGACCCAGGTGGGTGTCCTAGAAGACGATATGCTCGTGGAGCACTTCGTCACCTCAGACACCCAATCCTCCATGGCCGGCAACATCTACCTAGGCCGCGTGCAAAACGTTCTACCTGCAATGGAGGCCGCTTTCGTCGATATCGGCAAGGGTCGCAATGGTGTTCTATACGCAGGCGAAGTGGATTGGCGTGCCGCCAAATTGGGTGGCCGTCACCGCAAAATCGAGCAGGCGCTGAAGTCCGGCGATCAAGTACTTGTCCAGGTGGCCAAGGATCCCGTGGGGCAAAAAGGCGCCCGGCTGACCACCCAGATTTCGCTGGCTGGCCGCTACTTGGTGTACGTGCCGGGTGGAAAATCTGCTGGCATTTCCCGGAAATTGCCAGCCCCGGAACGCAAACGCCTCAAGGACATTCTGAAAAAGGTAGTGCCGGCTGACGGTGGAGTGATCATCCGCACTGCCGCCGAAGGCGTGTCAGAGGAAGCCATCGCGGCCGACATCAACCGGCTGCACACACTGTGGCAGCAGATCCAAGAGCGCACCACGAAGGAGAAAGAATCCAAGGGTGCGAAACCCGTCACCATGTATGAAGAACCCAACATGCTGGTGAAAGTGGTGCGGGATCTCTTCAATGAAGACTTTGCTTCCCTGGTGGTTGATGGCAAACGCGCGTGGAATACCATGCATGCGTACATCCAATCCGTGGCACCGGACCTGCTGGACCGAATGGAGAAATTCGACCAATCCGCCAACGACGGTCGGGATGCTTTCGAAGTGTTGCGGGTAGATGAGCAGATCAAGAAGGCCCTGAGCCGGAAGGTTTGGTTGCCATCCGGTGGTACGCTGGTCATTGACCGCACCGAAGCCATGACGGTGATTGACGTCAACACCGGCAAATTCACAGGGTCGGGCGGCAATTTAGAAGAGACCGTCACTAAGAACAACCTGGAAGCAGCCGAAGAAATCGTGCGGCAAATGCGGCTGCGGGATCTCGGTGGCATGATCGTGGTGGACTTCATTGATATGGTGTTGCCGGAAAACCAGGATTTAGTTTTGCGACGCCTCACCGAGGCGTTAGGCCGCGACCGCACTCGGCACCAGATTTCCGAAGTCACATCTTTGGGCTTGGTGCAGATCACTCGCAAGCGGTTGGGTACCGGGCTGCTGGAAACCTTCTCCACCGAGTGTGAAGAATGTGCTGGCCGGGGTGTGCTCATCCATGACGACCCCGTGGAACACCACAGCGGGCCAGAAAAACGCGGCAAGCATGGGGTGCCACATCAGGATCCGAAGCGGCACCCAGCCGCATTGGCCATGGACAAGCAGCCCACCGAGCCGACGGTGACTAAAGCATCCGAAACCTCTATCGAGGGGTTGGCGGCTGCCGTGGTTGGCGCACCAGAGCCAGAAGAACCAGAAGTAACCGATGCAGTGGAGTATCTACCCGCAACGTATGACGATGCCGTGGCGGCTTATAATTCCTCGCCGCGCCGGAATCGGAAAGTCCGCGGCAACTCCGCATCAGATGTGCCACCGGTGAAGGCTGATTTCGAGGCGCTAGAAGTGCCAGCGGTTTCAGAGGCGCCAGAACCACCAGTCGAGCCCGAAGAGGCACCGGCAGGCCGCGCATCCGCGTCTAAACGCCGGCGCCGAGCGGTGCATAAGAAATTGGTTGATACACCAGTGGAAACGGTGACGGAGAACGTCGAAAAGCCACAGCGGAGTCGGCATCGGCGGCGGGCCGTGCGCAAAACCAGCAGCACTGCGCAGAAGCAGCAGCAACCTGCGGCGCCACAACGGCAACAACGCACAACCACTACCAGTGCCACGGCGAAGACGAATGCGCGCGGTCGGCGCCGGGCAGTACGGCGATCGGCAAAATAACCGCAGTTTGTCTTTTTGCTAGGTTACAGGTAGTCTTTGACAGTCGCTGTTTTAAGTTGCTCTATGTGTGCTTAAAGCAGATCTGTAATGAACAGAACGTAAATTGTAGTTGCATCGAGGGCCAACGCTTGTGGGGTGCTCGATCCTGAGAATAGATAAGGGGTAGCCCTCGTATGTACGCGATCGTCAAGACCGGCGGCAAGCAGTACAAGGTTGCCGAAGGTGACATCGTCAAGGTCGAGAAGATCGAGGGTGAGCTAGGTTCGTCCGTGGCTCTGACCCCGGTTCTACTCGTTGATGGCGCAACTGTTACCACCAAGGCCGATGAGCTTGCCAAGGTGAAGGTTTCCGCAGATATCATTGATGCTGTCAAAGGCCCGAAGATCAAGATCTTGAAGTATAAGAACAAGACTGGTTACAAGAAACGCCAAGGTCACAGGCAAAAACTGACCGTGTTGAAGATTACCGGCATCAAGTAAATATTCACCGCAATACACCCCAACAGAGGAGGGAAACCACATGGCACACAAGAAGGGTGCATCAAGCTCTAGCAACGGCCGCGATTCTAATGCCAAGCGCCTCGGCGTGAAGCGTTTCGGTGGCCAAAAGGTGAAGGCTGGCGAAATTCTCGTTCGGCAGCGTGGCACCAAATTCCACCCCGGTGAAAACGTAGGCCGCGGCGGCGACGACACGCTGTTCGCCCTCACCGCCGGCTCCGTGCAGTTTGGCAACAAGCGCCACCGCCGCACCGTGAACATTGTTCCAGTGGCTGAAGCCGTTGATGCATAATTAATTCGCATTAAGCATTCTTTCAGGTCGACCCCCGGTTTTCACATCCAAATTGAGGGTCGACCTTTTGTATTCTGGTAAAACTAGCTAAGGTTTATCTTTAAAGCTTTTCGACGATATTCAGCAGGAGAAATCGCCCGTGTCTAAAAAACTTGCAACTGCACTGTGCGCCGCTTGCGCGGTCCTCACCCCACTCGTGGCTGCCCCAGCGCTCATCACCCCAGCAGTGGCTGCGGAAGCCTCATCCAATGGTTCCGCCACCGACCCAGCCGCAAAGCTGAAAAACAGTGCCGATGCCAATAAAGGTTCCGCTAAGGATGGTTCCTCCGGCAGCCTGGACAGCCTAACCGACGGCTCAGATAAGAGCCTCAGCTCCCAGGGCGAAGGCAAAGCCACTGGGCTGGTCAATGACCTCTCGTCTGATCTCGGGTCACCCCGGTTGAAGATCAGAGCGGTCATCGTCACCATTGCCGTGGTGTTGGGTTCCCTGGCGTTCATGGGCATTTTCGCCAGCCGCATTCTAGGTGCCTTGGGTATTCGCATGTAGCCCTTGGCAGTAGTGCCTGTGTCTTCCCTGGTGGGAGGGCATTTTTTATGGGGTGGTTTGGGGTGGGGTGCGCTTTGTGGGTGCTGTTGCGCAGGGCTGCGCCGGGGTGCCGCCGGATGGTGACAAGTGTCATTGGCTACTAGACCAGTGGTCGGTTAACCTGAAAGTAGACAGACTGACCACGGTCTAGAAACGAAACGAGCCCACCATGACCCCCACGAATCCCAACCGCCGCGCCGAAATCATCGACGCCGCCGAACGCCGGTTCATCGCCCAAGGTTATCTACGCACCTCAGTGGCCGAAATCATCAGCGACGCAGGTATCGCCAAAGGCACCTTCTACCACTATTTTCCCTCCAAAGAATCCCTCATGCTGGCCATCATTGACAAAAACGTCAATTACATCACCACCAGCGTCGAGGAAGTGGTCAGTGATTCCACCATCCCACCGATGGACAAATTTTTCCTCCTCTTCAGCGGCGACTTCACCTTTAGCCCCGAGGCCGAAGCCATCAGCGTCGAACTCACCCAAGGCGGAAACGAACTCATGCACATGTGGGCCATTGATGCCACCGTCAAAGCACTCATCCCGCCCATCACCCGCCTGTTCGAAGAACTTGCCGACACCGGTCATATCGACTGCCCCAACCCCGAATCTGCCGCATCTGCCCTGCTCATCATCGCACAAACCTTCGACCGCGACCTGCTGGGGTGGTTCACCAACCGCAACATCAACGCCCTTCACGGCATCATCGACATATGGGAACGCATCATTGGTGCCCCCACCGGCACACTTAAGCCCATCGCCGACAAAATCACAAGCACTCAATCATGAACACCAGCCTCCTCACCGAATTTCGGCGCGCGCCCGCAGCCACCCTCCTCATGCTCGTCGCCGTGGCGCTCGCCACCGCGCTGACCACCATCGGAGCCGCAACCTGCTTCCAAGTGGTCAATTCCAGCGGTCTACTCTTCGAACAAGCCCGCACCCCGCACCTCCTGCAAATGCACGAAGGGCCCATTGATCGCAATCAGATCCGGGACTTCGTTAACCACACTCCCGACATCACCGCCTACGAAACCAAAGAACTCATTGGTATTGACGGCACCCAGCTCGAACTCACACCCGGCCAAACCGAAGGCGCCAGTTCCATCGAATACCTAGCCGCCACCGCCACCGGTTCCTTCGACCACCTCTTAGACACCAATGACGGCACCGCCTAGGTTGCCCCGGGCACCGTGGGCATTCGCATCGACATTGCCCTGAACCGAAACATCAAGGTGGGGGACAGAGTCACCATCAACGCCATCACCTTCACGGTGTCGCAGCTGATCCGCGATTCCATCATGTCATCCGATTTGGCCAGTTCCTGCCGCATTCTCATGAACGACAGCGACTTTGCTGCCCTGCGCGGGGATGGCTCCAATCAGCAATGGCTCATCATGTTCCTGCTCAAGGACCCCGCCCTGGCCAGCACCATCACCGACGCTTACAGCGCGACCCGTCTCCCCACCAACGGGCCGGTGGTGGATTACCAGGCTTTTCGCATTCTTAATTCCTTGGTTAATGGCACCCAGGTCACCATCATTTTGGTGTTTGCCTTGCTGCTGGTCCTCATTGCTGCGTTGGTGGAAAGCCTCACCATTCGCACCGCCATCGCCCGCGAATTGCCGCGCATCGGTGTGCTGCGGGCCATAGGGCTGCCGGCCAAACGCCTCCGCCGCATCGTTTTTGGGCGCCAAATCCAACTGCTGGGCATCGGCGTCGCCATCGGCATAATATGTGCAGCCGCATTAATCCTGCTGGTCACCAGCCCCATTCGGCTGCGGCTCGGCGGGGATACAAGCCCGGGTCTGTGGCTCCTGGTGGTTGCCATGGCGTTGCCCACCATCGCCGGCGGCGCCCTGGTTGCCCGCATGGCTCTGCGCCCCGCGCTCAAAGCCCAGCCACTCCAGCTCATTCGCGGCTCCTTGCGGCAATCCCGCAGCGCGTCTCGGCGTCGGCTAGCTTTTCGACGCACCCCGGAGCGTCAGCAAACTTCTGACCCGCAGAAGTCTGCTCATAGTCGTCCTGCTTGGCTGTTGCTCGCGGTAGAGCAGCTGCGCCGCAACCCCCTGGGCCACCTGGTTCTTGCCGGCATTGTGTTGCTCGCAGTGGTTCTTGCCGCGCTGCCGCTTTCGCTCAAAGCCACGCTGAAATCCCCGGAATTTACCCAAACAACCGGCATCGCCGTCAGCGACATTTACATTAATCTGCGTGCCGGTGGGGAACCAGGCCGGCTGCCCCGCCTGGTCGATGCTCTGAACCATGATCCGGACATTGTTAAAACCACCACGCTGGTGGCCGAACGCATCCCGGGGCTCACCGCTGCCGGCACGTGGACAGGTATGAACGTGGAATCTGGTAATCATGAGCCCTTCCCCTGACATACCTTGCAGGCATGCCACCTCGTGCGGCTAATGAAATCTCCTTGTCGGAACTGAACCACACAGAATTTGGCAAGAATATTGGTGAGACGCTGCAATTACGCACCAACCAGGGGGTTAAGGAACTGAAGGTGGTGGGTATTTTCCGCGACATCAGCAACGGTGGGCACACTGCTAAAGCACATTTGCCCAGTGATGCTGGTGCGCCGTTGTGGACGACCATTCTGGTGAATGTGGCTCCGGGTGTTGCAACTGGCGATATTGTCAACCGCTACACGGCTTTGGCCGCGCCGGCCCGCGTCACGGATGTGGAGGCAGCCCGCACTGACTTGTTCGGCGGTATGATTCACGCCATCGGCATTCTCGGCATCATTGCGGCATGTCTGGCTCTTGGTTTGGTCATGGCGTTCAGTGCGCTTATTCTGCGGCTCTTCCTCGTCAACGGCACACACCGGCGTGCCCTTTGCCATGCCTTCGGCGCCCCCTTGGGCTCTATACGCGCAGAATACGGCTTGCGCATCCTGCTGCCGACCATCGTTGGGGCGCTGCTCGGCGGCCAGCTCGCGCTGCTCATTGGCAAAGGCTTGATGAGCGTCGCCGGCAGCCTTATGCGCATCGGCCCGCTGCCGCTTTTCGACGACCCCATGTCCACCCAACTGCTCGTACCCCTGTCGCTGATCGCCATCACCATCGTGATCGTTGCCATCGGTGTGCGACGCTTAGCCCCAGCTACCACTGCCCGCGTCATTGCTGGCCAAGACTTGTAGGAAACTCCCATGACCACACCAATCATCACAGCCCGTAATATTCATAAATCTTTTCCACTGGGCAAAACCGACAGCATTGAAATTCTCCACGGCATTGACCTGGATATTTACCCAGGGGAGTTTGTTGCCATCATGGGCGCCTCCGGCTCCGGGAAGTCCACCCTGCTGTCGCCTTGAGTGGCATCGACCTGCCCACCAGCGACACCGTTGCCCTCACGGGGACGGAATTGATGGAACTCTCACCTAAGGAATTAGAGGAGTTTCGGCTGAACAACATTGGCTTCATCTTCCAACAGCCCCAATTGCTTGATGGCATCACGCTGTTGGAGAATGTGCTTCTGCCGGCAAGCTGGCATTCGAAAGAGCATCAGAAAACCGCTGCGGTGGATACTAATCGTCGGTTTGAACAACTCGGCATTGATCATGTGGCGCATACCGATGCGGCGGCAGCTAGCGGTGGGCAACGGCAGCGGGCCGGAATTGCTCGGGCGTTGGTTAACAACCCACAGATTTGCTTTGCCGATGAACCAACTGGCGCACTTGACTCCACAAACGCAGCAGCTGTGCTGGATGTCTTGGAGGGGCTGCACCGAAACGGTTTGACCATCGTGATGGTCACGCACGACCCACAGGTGGCGGCCCGGGCGGGCGGGTCATCACGGTGGTGGATGGCCTAGTGCCCGACGAAGTGTAAGGGGGAAGTGGGGCAGTTGGGAGCGTCGACAAGCGAAAAGCCCCGGAAAATAGGCAGCAAGCGGCACTTTTGGTAGTATCAACTACCTTAAGCATAGTCAATCGCTCACCCGGCAGTGAGCTAAGGAAGGTTCCCCATGGCGCGATTTGTTGACCAAGTAGTCCTGCACCTTTCCGCAGGTAATGGTGGCAATGGTTGTGCCTCCATCCACCGGGAAAAATTCAAACCTTTGGGCGGACCCGACGGCGGCAATGGGGGCCACGGCGGCGACATCATTTTGGAAGTTTCCCCCCAAGTGCACACGCTGTTGGACCTGCACTACCGCCCCCACATGAAAGCGGGACGGGGCGCCAACGGGGCGGGCGATCACCGCAACGGCGCCCGGGGTGAAGACCTTGTGCTGCCCGTGCCGGCGGGCACCGTGGTGTTCAGCGAATCCGGGGAGCAACTGGCGGACCTCACGTCCGTTGGCATGCGATTCATCGCAGCTCAGGGCGGGTATGGTGGGCTGGGCAATGCGGCTTTGGCTTCGAGCGCGCGGAAGGCGCCGGGTTTTGCGCTGAAGGGTGAGCCCGGGGAGCAGCACGATGTGGTGTTGGAACTGAAGTCCATGGCTGATGTGGGGCTGGTTGGGTTCCCGTCGGCGGGGAAGTCCTCGCTGATTTCGGTGCTGTCGGCGGCGAAGCCGAAGATTGGGGATTATCCGTTCACCACGTTGCAGCCCAATTTGGGCGTGGTGGAAGTCGGCAATGAGACGTTTACCATAGCGGATGTGCCAGGGTTGATTCCGGGGGCCAGTGAAGGCAAAGGCTTGGGGCTGGACTTCCTGCGCCATATCGAACGTACGGCCGTACTGGCGCACGTGGTGGATACTGCCAGTTTGGAGCCTGGTCGGGATCCAATCTCAGACATTGAGGCCCTGGAGGCAGAGCTCGCTGCTTACCAGTCTGCGCTGGAAGGCGACGCTAGTTTGGGGGATTTGCAGGATCGGCCGCGCATCATTGTGCTGAATAAGGCGGATATTCCGGAGGCGGAAGAGCTGGCGGAATTTGTCAAGGAGGACCTAGAAAACCAGTTCGGTTGGCCGGTGTTTATCATTTCGGCGGTGGCACGGAAGGGCTTGGATCCGCTGCGCTATAAACTGCTAGAGATCGTGCAGCAGGCACGGTGGCAGCAGCCCAAGCAGAAGGCTGTTAGCCAGACGGTGGTACGCCCCAAGGCAGTGGATGCGCGGCGCGGCAAGAACCAAGATTTCACGCTGGAGCCGGATCCGGAACTCCCAGGTGGCTTCATTATTTCTGGGGATAAGCCTGTGCGGTGGATCATTCAGACTGATTTTGAAAATGATGAGGCGGTTGGTTACTTAGCGGATCGGTTGAACCGGTTGGGGGTGGAAGATGCCCTGCGTAAGGCGGGGGCGCAGGTGGGCTGCCCCGTCACCATTGGCGATGTCACGTTCGAATGGGAGCCGATGACTGCTGCTGGCATTGATCCCACGCTGACCGGCCGTGGCACGGATATTCGCCTGGAGCACACGAAGCGCATGTCGGCCGCAGAACGCAAGCGGGCTTCGCAGGTGCGTCGCGGTTTGATTGATGAGCTTGATTTCGGTGATGGGCAAAAAGCTGACACGCAACGCTGGGAAGGTTAGCATTTAGCTTTTCGACGTGTATACCAGCCATTAGGAAAAGGACCATGATTCATGGATGTACGTTCTACTATTGCTGCTGCTAAACGGGTTATCGTCAAGATTGGTTCCTCCTCATTGACGAATTTGGATTTCCAGGTTGATGTGGCCAAAGTGAATAAATTGGTGGATGCCATCGCAGCCCGATGCGCGCAAGGCAGCGAAGTAATCGTGGTGTCATCAGGTGCAATGGCGGCCGGCATGGGGCCGATGGGGCTGCAGGCTCGCCCCACGGATCTGGCTACCAAGCAGGCCGTGAGCGCGGTGGGGCAGCAGCACCTCATGCAGACATGGGCGACCAGTTTCAGCCGGTATCAGAAGCATATTGGGCAGGTGCTGCTCACGGCTTCAGATGCGGGGATCCGGCACCGAGCGCGGAATGCGCAGCGTACCATTGACCGGCTGCTGCACATGGGTGTGGTGCCCATCGTGAACGAGAACGACACGGTGGCGCACACTGAAATGCGGTTTGGTGATAACGATCGACTAGCAGCTTTGGTGTCGCATCTCAGTTACGTTGACGCACTGGTATTATTAAGTGATGTTGATGGATTATATAATAAAAACCCAAGTGATCCTTCAGCGGAATTTGTGCCAGAAATCCGCGACGGCAACGACCTTAAAACTGTCGTAGCGGGCGACGGTGGGGAAGTGGGAACTGGTGGCATGGCCTCGAAAGTGTCCGCCGCCAGAATCGCTTCCCGCGGCGGTGTCCCAGTGCTGCTGACCAGCGCGGATAACATTGCGGCCGCTCTTTCTGACGCCCAGGTTGGCACGGTATTTCACCCCAAGGAAAACCGGCTATCCGCATGGAAATTCTGGGCCCTACATGCTGCTGATACCGGTGGAACTCTGCGGATCGACGCCGGCGCGGTGGCCGCCGTTACCAGTGGTGGTTCCTCACTGCTGCCGGTGGGAATCATCGAGGTCTACGGGGATTTTCACGCCGGGGAGATCGTGGAAATCATTGGGCCAGAAGGCGCCATCATTGGCCGGGGTGAAGTGGCCTACGATTCGGCGCTGCTGGCGGAGATTCTTGGCAAGCGAACCAGTGTGTTACCACCGGATATGCAGCGTCCTGTGGTACATGCCGATTACCTTTCGCACTATGCTTCGCGTGCGTAACTTTCGGGTTAGCTGCTAACGGTTGATATTTTCTGGACAAATAATGGCTTTTTATCAATCTTTTGTTTGGTTTGATTCAGCCTTCTGGGCGATTTTTCGATTTTTATGAGGCGTGTAGTGACAACTTTTCCTGTGATATGGGTTCTGAACTAGGAAAACTTGTGGAGTAGGCAATACTCATTGTTGTGTGGGTGGGCTTACTCTCTTATAGTTTTCCTTGGAAGTTTTCAATGTTGATCCCACCTGAGGAGAAATCTATATGTCCCGTCGTTTCTTTATGGGGATAGCTGCTGCGTCATCCATTGCTCTTGGCGCATCGCTCATCACCCCCGCAATCACCACCGCGCAGGAAGCTCAAACCTGCCAAAACCCAGCCCTGGAAATCGAATCCGGCACGCTCAACTGGGGCATCAAGCAGTCCTGGCGTAGCTATATCAAGGGCCGTATCGCCAGGGGCACCTGGGAAACCCAAGGCAATGTTGGCGATAACGGTCAGCCTGATACTAGTGCAGGCTTCCAGTACATCTTCCAGGTGGATCCAGCTGCCTCTAAGATTGAACTGAATCCTGACGGCACCGTTAAGACTTCTAAGATTGCCACCAAGGATGCCAGCATCAAGTACGAGGGCCACCATGGTGCGCTGGAATCCACCATCGTCAACCCATTCGTTGAAAGTGACGCTGAGGTTGTAAAGGCCGGCTCGGGTTACATCGGGTACTACATCCCAGGCAAGCATATGACTGAGTACACCCCTGCTGACCGCACTGATGAAACTCGTGTTACTGGCGAAGGCAGCTTTGCTCAGGGTACGACCACTGGGTGGAATGTCACTGATACCACCGCAACCCTGGATGGTACGGAGTTGAAGTACACCCCACAACCAGGCACTGATTCCGACAATAGCATTATTGAGGGCGTGGATATCCTCTTCATGGGGGCCTACGACACAACCCAGAAGATTGATGATTTTAACGTCAAGCTTAACGTGAAGAAGGTTTGTAACGACCCTGCTCCAGAGTCAACCTCTGAGACCCCTGCGCCAAGCAGCGAGTCCCCGGCACCGGAACCAGCGCCGAGCAGCACCACTGCTGCGCCGAAGCAAACCACTCCGGCAACCTCCAGCTCTGCGGCACCGAAGCCAACCACCCCAGCTGCTTCGAGCACCACTGCTGCGCCAAAGCCCAGCACCCCGGCTTCTAGCTCCGCTGCTGCCTCCAGCTCTGCGGCTGCCTCCAGCACAACCCCAGCGCCACGTGATCTTTCGTCACGTCCTACCTGGCAGCGTGTTCTGATTGGCGTGCTTGCTGCTGCGGGCATCGCTGGTTTGATCTCCGGCATCTTCCAGGCACTGGTTAACTCCGGTCTGGTTCCTAGCCTGAACAACTTCCTGCGTCGCTAGGAATAACACGGCTAACCACTTCGGTGGATAGTAATAACGGCCTCCGGTTCGCTTTCCTGCCATTGAACCGGAGGCTGTTTTCTGCCCGCATGGTGGTGTTTGGCAGGTAACCTTCGATAAGATGAGTGACTATGACCACATTACGGGATGAAGAACGCACGGAAATATTAGCCAAAGCACAAGCCGCCAAACGGGTAGCGCCGGTCGTCGCAAAGCTAAATAGCGCTGAAAAAAACGCGGTGTTGTTGGCTGCCGCCGACGCCTTAGAATCCGCCACCGCTGATATTATTGCCGCCAACGAGAACGACATTAATGCTGCTAAAGAAGTCGGAATGAGTGATTCGCTCATTGACCGCCTGCGGTTAGACGCCGACCGGATTACCGGCATTGCTGACGGCCTGCGGCAAGTCGCCGCCCTGACCGATCCGGTGGGCGAGGTGCTGCGCGGATCTGTGATGCCCAATGGGATTCAGATGCGGCAGGTGCGCGTCCCGCTGGGGGTCATGGGGGTGGTGTACGAGGCCCGGCCTAACGTCACCATTGATGCTTTTGGGCTTGCGCTTAAATCCGGCAACGTGGCTTTGCTGCGCGGCTCGAAATCTGCGGTTAATACCAATACGAAGTTAGTAGAGATCGTGCAGCAGATCGCGGTGGCGCACGACCTGCCTGCGGAAATTGTGCAGCTGCTGCCGTGTGGCACGCATGATAGCGTCCAGGATCTCATCACAGCCCGCGGGCTTGTCGACGTTGTCATTCCCCGGGGCGGCGCTGGCCTCATTAATGCGGTAGTCATGGGTGCAACCGTACCTACGATCGAAACGGGCACAGGTAACTGTCACCTCTATATCGACCGCGACGCTAATGTAGCAGAAGGAATTATTCTGCTACTCAACGGCAAAACCCGCCGATGCAGTGTGTGTAACGCCACCGAAACCGTCCTCATTGACGCGGCCCTCAGCGATGAGAACAAACTTGCTATCATCACGGCGCTGCAAGACGCCGGCGTGACCGTCCACGGTGACGTAGACACCCTCGTGGCTTTCGGCGCAACGGACATCGTGCCCGCCGGTGAATCCGACTGGGCGGAGGAATACCTCAGCATGGACATCGCCGCCCAGGTAGTCGACGGCATTGATGGTGCATTGACGCACATCCGTCAGTACTCCACCGGCCACACCGAGGGCATCAGCACCACCAACGTGGTCACCGCCCAACGGTTCGCCGACGAAGTTGATTCCGCCGCCGTCATGATCAACGCCAGCACCGCCTTCACCGACGGGGAGCAGTACGGCATGGGTGCCGAAATCGGCATTTCTACCCAGAAAGTCCATGCTCGGGGCCCCATGGCCCTACCGGAATTGACCAGCACCAAATGGATTCTGCAAGGCACCGGCCAAACCCGCCCCTAAGACTTCTGCTACATAAGCTGCTGCACGCGGTAGCATGTCATAATTATGGCTAAGACTCCGACACGTATCGGCATCATGGGCGGCACTTTTGACCCCATCCACCACGGGCACCTAGTGGCCGCCTCAGAAGTAGCAGACCTCTTCAAACTTGATGAAGTCATCTTCGTCCCCACCGGCCAACCCTGGCAAAAAGGCGACGTATCGGCAGCGGAAGACCGCTACCTCATGACAGTCATCGCCACCGCCAGCAACCCCCAATTTAGTGTGAGCCGGGTCGACATCGACCGGCCTGGCCCCACCTACACCATCGACACTCTGTCGGATCTGCGGAAAAAATACCTCGAAGCAGAGTTATTCTTCATCACCGGCGCAGACGCCCTGGAAAAAATCCTCACCTGGCACGAATGGGAAAAAGCTTTCGAACAAGCCACCTTCGTGGGCGTCACCCGCCCCGGCTACATACTCCGCGACACCAACCTGCCCAAAAAATACCAAGACCAGGTGGAATTAGTACAAATCCCAGCCATGGCCATTTCCTCCACCGACTGCCGCGCCCGCGCCAAAGCCGGCCAACCCGTGTGGTACCTCGTGCCTGACGGCGTCGTGCAATACATCAGTAAACGGGGACTCTACCAGTCGGAATAACACCCAAATGCGGCTTGCGCTACAGTCCACCATGGGAAGCTCCGAGTGGTTGAACAGTGGTTGATCGGTAGCAGATTAGTAGTGGATTGGTGGTGGATTAGTGGCGGCGTTTCCCAAAGTTTCATATTCGTGAAAAACTGTAAGGTAGTTGTTTTTACCATTAACAAAGACGTAGGGATTTGAGTGACTGCAAGCGACGACACTAAAGAGCTAGCAATTGTGGCAGCCAAAGCTGCCCAAGAAAAAATAGCAACCAACATCGCACTAATCGAAGTATCAGATGTCATGGACATTTGTGAAGTATTTGTGCTGGCCTCCGCCGATAATGAACGCCAAGTACGCGCCATCGTCGAAGAAGTAGAAGACGAATTAAGCAAACTCGGCCACGAACCCAAACGCCGGGAAGGCAACCGCGAAAACCGCTGGGTGCTCCTCGACTACGGAATGCTCGTGGTCCACATCCAACGCGGCATTGAACGGGAATACTACCGCCTCGACCAACTGTACCGGGACTGTCCACTCATCGAAGTGCCCGGCATCGAAACAATGACCCGCCCCGAAGACTGGGCCAGCGAAGTCGATGTACGCACCGTGGAATCACTTGATGATATTCCCCTGGCAGAACCAGAGCCCGAAGAGGAGCTATAACCCACCATGACCCGCCGTCTTATTCTGCTGCGCCACGGCCAAACCGAATACAATGCAACCCGCCGGATGCAAGGCCATCTCAATACGGAATTAAGTTC
This sequence comes from Corynebacterium sp., assembly GCA_030527885.1. Classification (GTDB taxonomy): domain Bacteria; phylum Actinomycetota; class Actinomycetes; order Mycobacteriales; family Mycobacteriaceae; genus Corynebacterium. Next base: position 59,291 of record JAUMZY010000003.1, on the reverse strand, counting down.
AGTGGGGTTTGCGCAAGCTGAAGCGGCAGCAAACTTTCTAGCCAAGCTGGGTATCATCAAAATCATCTCCTCCGACCTCAACCGCGCCTTCGACACCGCCACCGTCATCGGCAACCAACTAGGCATCCCCGTAGAAAAAGACGAACGCCTACGCGAAACCCACCTGGGCGAATGGCAAGCACGATCACACCACGAAGTCGACTCGCTCTACCCCGGCATGCGAGCATTCTGGCGCAACAACCCCACCTGGGCGCCCCCCGGCGGCGAATCACGCCTCGACGTGGCGCGCCGAGCCCGGCCGGTAGTAGATGAATTGATGCAGTCGTTTCCCGAATGGGACGACGGCACGGTGTTGATGGTGGCGCACGGCGGGACAATTAGTGCTCTGACCTCGAATTTGTTGGGGTTAGAGGTACATCAGTACCCTATGTTTTCCGGTTTGGGTAATACTTGTGGTTCGCAGTTGACCGCACGGCCGCGGTGGCATGCGGATAGTATGGCGGTTGATGAGGGGCCGCAGCCGCCGCGCTTTACTCCCGATAATATTTCCGACGCCCAGTGGTACTTGGATGGTTGGAACATTGGGGTTGCGTTGAGCCCTGCTGGCGCCGATACGCCTAGCTTATCGACGATTGGTGAAGCAGGCGAACCTGGTAAATAGCGATGGTAGGTGATCAATTATGCCAGTTCGGGTAGTAACAGATACGTCAGCCGGATTACCCGACCATGTGGCCAAAGATTTAGGCATCACAGTCTTAAACCTGCACCTCATGGGGGACGAAGAAGAGAAATTCACCTCTGGGCTCTCCTCCCTGGAACTGGCAGCCGCCTACGCCCGGCAGTTGGAACGTGGCGACGATGCCGGCGTGGTGGCATTGCACCTATCCAAGGATCTATCATCCACCTGGTCCGCAGCCATGACTGCTTCGGCTATTTTCGACGGCAACGTCGTGGTCATCGACACCCAAAGCGTGGGCATGAACGTGGGTGCCGCCGCCATGGCGGCCGCCCGCATCGCCTTGGATGGGGCTTCCTTAGCAGAATGCGTCGAACTAGCAGAAGACACCCTATCCCGCTCTAAAACCTGGATCTACCTGCACCGAATCGACGAAATCCGCAAATCAGGCCGCATCTCTGCAACCACCGCCATGGTGTCAGCCGCCCTGGCAACCAAACCCATCATGCAGATCAATAACGGCCGCATCGAATTGGCCGTAAAAACCCGCACCCAGGCCAAGGCATTTGCGAAATTAACCGAGCTCGTCACCACCCGGGCCGGGGAGCTACCCGCCTTCGTGGCCATCCAACAATGCGAAGCCAAAGAAGCCGCCCGCACCCTGGAGGAACAGCTCAAAGCACACCTCCCGCTCGGTTCCTCAATCATGATCATGGAAATGGAACCCATCTTGGCGGTGCATTGCGGGCCCGGCGCGTTAGGGGTGTCTGTGGTTTTCTCCCAGCCGGAGGCGGACGTGACGGATATATCTGATGCTTCGGAATCCGCTCTTATGGACAAAGGCGATGAAACTCCGCCACCCACGGATGAGGTGACTAAAAAGTAGGTGCTTGTGGTGCTAGTTTTCTTCTGTGGCGGGAGGGAAAAGTTATCCACAGGTTATTGGCACTGCCATTACCAATAAGGCCGGAGTTATCCACAAGCAGCAGGTAACCCTGGTTGCGGTCGCACCCCGCAATCTACCTTGAGGGGCATGAAGCCCACCAACATCAAAGTCCGCCTCCAAGACCTCACTCGCCCCACTGGGGTTGAAGAGACCCTCAATGTTGATTTCCCTGAACCTAAGCCATTTCGCTTTAACATCAGTACGCCGGCGGCGTTAGGAATAACCGGTATCTGTATTATGGTGGGCATTATTTTTGTGGCGTGGCAGCTGTGGGCACCCTCGCCAACCACAATGACAACTCAACTACCACCTGCTGCGTTGAATACCACAGCTTCGCCGACATCAGCGCCACCGGCTGCCCCGGAATCCGTTGTGGTTTCGGTGGTGGGGGAGGTTGAGCACCCCGGCCTGCATACGTTTAGCGCCACGGCGCGGGTGGCTGATGCGCTCACGGCTGCTGGTCCGCGCCCGCAAGCCCAAACTCTGGGGTTGAACCTTGCCCAGAAATTAGCAGATGGCCAGCAGATTCATGTTCCGCATGTGGATGCGGGCCCGCCGGTTATTGCCACTGGTGCCGCAGCCCCGGCCGGTCCGGCAGCTGGACATGCCGCAGCCGGTACCTCAGCCGGCAAAGTGTCCCTGAACACCGCCACCGCCGCCGAACTCACCAGCCTTACCGGCGTGGGGGAGAAAACTGCCCAAGCGATCATCGCCTACCGGGAATCCCACGGCGGTTTCAAAAGCATTGAGGAGCTGCAGCAGGTCAAAGGCATCGGCCCGGCAAAATTCGCCACCATCAGCCCCGAAGTCAGTCTGTAACCATCATGGTGGAACTACGCCTCGTCCCACCCGCCGTTATGCTGTGGGCTGTCACCCTCCTCATCATCGGCACCCGCACCCCGTGGTGGGCTACCATCCTGGTGATCATCACAGGGGTCGCCATTGCCTTCTGGGACCAGGGTTTAGCCCTAGCCACCACCATCATTGGTTTGCTCGGAGTGACTATCACCAGCATCCGCGTTGCCCGCGTGGACACCACCACTTTCACCACCACCATCAGCGGCACAGCCGCCCGCCCCACCCAACCAACAACCACCGGCTGGATCCAGCACTTTCACCTGCCCGGGTACCCAACCACCATGCCCGTTCTGTCCTGCCACAACCTTGATATTCCCGTGGGCGCCCAGGTGGAATTGCACGGCAACCCCCTCACCAGCGACTCTTTCGGGCTGAACCACACGCTTTTCCTCGCCCAATCCGCCACCCAACTGGGCGAACCCACCGCCATTGCGCAGTGGGCTGCCTGGGTGCGTGACACGTTTCTCACCGCAGTGCAACAACACACCACGGGCGCGGCTACCGCGCTCATTCCCGCGATGGTGTTGGGTGACACCACTGCCCAAACCACCGAATTCAAACACCAATTCATCGCCACCGGCCTTGCCCACCTCAGTGCCGTATCCGGCGCCAACGTCGCCATCGTTACCACATTCGCCAGCCTCCTCGTGGCCCGCCGCAGCCCCAGAATCAAAGCCGCCGCAGCCGCGCTGGCCCTCCTGCTGTACGTCACCGTTGTCGGACCGGATGCTTCCGTGCTGCGGGCCGCAGCCACCGGCATCATTGGGCTCGTCGTCATGCTGAGCGCCTCCGTCAAAGCCCCCATTCATTCCCTGGCCACCGTGGTCATTGGTCTCCTCCTGTGGGATTCCAGCCTCGCCGCCCACTATGGCTTCATTCTCTCTGTTGCCGCCACGGGTGGCATCATTGCGGCCTTTCCCGCCTTGCGTCACCTCATTGGCCGCAGTGGCATCCCTGACATTATCGTCCGTGCTCTCGCCGTATCCTTGGCAGCCTACCTGGTCACCATGCCCATCGTGGCGCTCATGAACCACCACATTTCCGTCGTTGCGGTTGCCGCGAACCTCCTCGCCGCACCCGTGGTCGCACCCATCACTGTGGTTGGTCTCATTGCCGCCATCATCAGCTTGCTCCCCGGCGGGCTCGAAACCATCCCCCTCAACCTCATCGAACCCCTCGCCGACTGGATCGGCCTCGTTGCCCGCCTCGGAGCCTGGTTCCCCGGCGCCACCATCACCATTGATTCACCATTCGCCCCCGCCTGGGCGGCCCTGCTGGCTGGGTGGATCATCTGGCTACTCCGCCGCCAACACTTCCGGCTGATTCTCATCCTGCTGGTGTGCGCCCTCATGGCGCCGGGTATTTCCTCCTGGAGCACCGCCCGCCGCGTCGACCCGGCCACGCTCGTCACCCGCACGGTGCGCACCAAGGCGGAACTCATCACGCTGGAACGCACGCAGGGTATCCCACCGGATACGCAACTCATTATCATTGAGGAACCCCCAGAAACCGGGTTTCACCAGCGTCGAAAAGCTAGGCCTTGGGTGACACGCGGCGGCATACCCGTCGTGATTGCGGGGCGGGATGTGTATCTATACCGCGACGGGACGCAGCACGCTGTCGACGGCAGCTTTTAAACGTATAAAGTGAAGTCATGTCCAATCCCCAGGTTCATTTGATTGTTGGCGCCGAGGAGTTTCTTGCGGAGCGCGCGCGGCTGGATATTGTTGCGCAGCTGCGGGCGGAATCTCCGGAAGGCGAAAACCTCATGGTGACGACGTTGCGCGCTGGGAATGTGACGGAGGCGGAGCTCATTGAGTTGTGCAGTCCGTCGTTGTTTGGTGAGGATCGCATTGTGGTGCTGAACAAGATGGAGGAGGCGGGGAAGGAGCCGGCGGATTTGGTGCTGAAGCTGGCGGTGGATCCGGTGCCGGGGGTGTACCTCATCATTGTGCATAACGGGGGTGGTCGGACGAAGGCGCTGGTGCCGAAGTTGAAGAAGATCGCCACGGTGCATCAGGTGGATAAGTTGAAGCCGCAGGAGCGGGCTAGTTGGGTAACCAGTGAGTTTCGGCGGCATGGGGTGCGGCCAACGCCGGATGTGGTGCATGCGTTGTTGGGGGGTGTTGGTTCTGACCTGCGGGAATTGGCGAGTGCTATCAGTCAGCTTATTGCTGATACGGATGGGCAGATTACGGAACAGACGGTGCGGGATTATTACGCCGGGGTGGCGGAGGTTTCCGGTTTTGATATTGCGGATTTGGCGTGCCAGGGGCAGGGGCAGCGGGCGATGGCGAGTATGCGTCGGGCCCTGCAATTGGGGTTGGAGCCGGCGGCGTTGGCGGCGGCGTTGTCCATGAAAGTTTCGGGCATTGCGCGGCTTTATAGTGTGGGGGGCCGGGTGGATAAGTCGTTAGCGGGGGCGTTGGGGATGCATCCGTTTGTGCTGGAGAAAACCGCGCAGGTGGCGCGCCGGTGGTCGGGGGATGCGGTGAGTGAGGCGGTGATTTTGATGGCGGATTTGGATGCGGCGGTGAAAGGGCAAGGGGGTGATCCTAAGTTTGCCTTGGAGAATGCGGTATGGCGGATCTCCCATCTTGCAGGATAAGTAGTAATAATGGTGGTGTGACTAATACGAATGACGATGTGCCGGAACCAACTACGGCCGAAGCTCTCGAACAAAGATACGCAGATGCGACGATCAGTAATACGCTGACTGATGAGGATGCGTTGGAGTTGCCGCCGGAGTTGCAAGATTTTGTCGATAAGCTCTTTGAATTGGCGCGGAGTGGCGGCCCGCAGGCTGCTTCGGATTTGGCGCAGTATGTTGAGGCGGGGGTTAACCCGAACCTGACTAATCATGAGGGCAATACGTTGTTGATGTTGGCTGCTTATAACGGGCATGCTGATGTGGTGACGGCGTTGGCCGCGCAGGGGGCGGATGTGGACCGGTTGAATGATCGGGGTCAGTCGCCGTTGGCCGGTGCGATTTTCAAGAAGGAAACCGCTGTTATCGAGGCATTATTGGCGGCGGGGGCGGATCCGTCGGCGGGGCATCCGACGGCCATTGAATGCGCCGTGATGTTTGACCAGACTGAGCTTGCTAATAGGCTTAAAGCAGTGCTTAACTAAGTACTTATGCCGCTTGTCCAACTTGGAACATTAGTATTACTCAACGTGGCGGGGATGCTGACCCCGGGCCCCGATTTATTTCTTGTCACCCGCATGGCAACGAAATCTAGAAAACATGCGTTTGCTAGTGTTATGGGGGCTAGCACGGGGTTAACCCTATGGGTTTCGTTAACAGTTTTCGGTGCTGCTGCACTTCTGATTACGTACCCGGCAATCGAAAGCGTTATCCAACTCGTGGGTGGGCTGTGGCTCGTGTGGATGGGGCGGGGTATGATTCAATCCGCCCGCGTACAATTCCGGGAGCGCCTGGCGCCGGCCAAGGATGCCACGGCGCTGCTGGGGAGCCCCTTCAAAAGCTACCAACAAGGGTTGATTACTAACCTGTCCAACCCCAAAGCGGTGCTGTATTTTTCTGCGGTCATTGCGCCGTTCATGCCGTCGAATCCCACGCTGTTTGATGCGCTTTTGATCATCGTGGGTATCGTGGGTAGCACATTCCTTGGCTTTTCGACGTTGGCCTTTATCCTTTCCACCCATGTCATGCAGAAGGGGTTTATGAAGGCCGGGCCTTATATTGATTTGGGTTCGGGTATTTTCTTCGTGGTGGCGGGCCTTATCCTTGCCATTAAGGGAGCTGCTACCTTACTGGGGGCGAAATAAAAACTAATTACCAGGTATTTGTCAGATAACGCTTTTATCATTAACGACATGTTCACTCCTAATGAAGACATCATTGAATCGCGCCGCAAGATTTCGCGGCGCCGAGCTTTGGGCCTAGGCGGCAGCGTCGGCCTGGCAGGATTGGTGGCAGCATGCACCAACTCAAATTCCGCACAAACCGCAGCCACGAGCGCAGCGGGTTCCGCAACCGCTACGACGACGGCCGTTGCCGCAGGCAGCGTGGAGCAGAAGCTGCGGGAACTACTTGACGCCGCACCAGGGTGCATCACGTCGCCGGAAGAAACACAGGGCCCCTACTACTTCGATGTGGATTCGATTCGGAGCAACATCACGGAGGATCGGCCGGGCTTGCCGCTGGAACTCATGATCCGGGTGCAGAATGCCCAAGGCTGTGTCGTGGGGTCGACAGAGAACCCGGTTGCTAACGCCGCGGTGGAGATTTGGCACTGTGATGCCGGTGGTGTGTATTCCGGTTTTGAGGTGTCATCCCAGTCGGCAAATAATGGCGGCGGGGGCGGTGGCGGACCGCAAGGCGGTGGCCAAGGTGAAGCACCATCAGGCAATCCGCCGGCAGGTAACCCACCGTCGGGCGAGCGGCCTTCAGGTGAGCCGCCGCAAGGTGGTCCCAGTGGCGAAGGTGGCCAAGGCGGGCCCGGTGGTGGTGAAGGCAGTGGCCAGGGTGGCCCCGGGCAGGAGTCCGGCGGCACAGTGTCCGATGGTAGTTATGCTGCCGGCGACACGGAGGCAACCACATCCGATGACGGCACGTATTTGCGGGGCGCCCAAATGACCGATGCGAACGGGATTGTGCGTTTCACCTCGATTTATCCCGGGTGGTACGTGTCGCGGACGGTGCACATCCACGTGAAGGTGCACATTGACCGGAAGACCGTGCTGACCACGCAGCTCTTCTTCGATGACACCCTCAATGATAAGATCAATGCTGAAGTAAGCCCGTATAACGAGCATAAGAATCGGGATACCTACAACGACACGGATCAGATTTACAGCAAGGAAGGCCTGATGAAGGCCGAATACGATGGCACCAAGGTGCTGGCAGCAATCAATATAGGTATCGAACAGTAACCTGCAGCAAAGCAGCAGGATAAAGAAAAACTCGCCCCTTCCGCATGGAGGTGGGCGAGTTTTTGGTGAAAGCCTAAAAAGATTTAAGCCATCTTGTTGAAGGCATGTGCCATCTTGGACTTCTTGTTGGCACCGTTGTTACGGTGGAACACGCCTTTGGTGACGGCCTTGTCCAGAGCACGGGAAGCAATACGCAGCTGAGCTTCAGCAGCAGCTTTGTCGCCACTGGCGGCAGCTTCGCGGAACTTACGGATCTCGGTGCGAACAGCAGAGCGGATTGCTTGGTTGCGTTGCCGCCGCTTTTCGTTGGTGAGAATGCGCTTCTTTTGGGACTTGATGTTTGCCATGAAAGGTTACCTCTTAGTCTTGTAGTAAAAGACCACCTAGTAATAATGAAATAAATCCAACCAACCCCAAGGTTCCTGGTTGATTGTTACCAAGTGTTGTTGTATTGGACAACGAGGAAAAATACTATCAGCACAGCCAGCGATAGCACAATTACGTGTGTTTTAAGGGTGGTTAGTTCCAGCCGTATTCGTTGCGCAGCCGGCTGGCAATGCGGTTGAACCGGCGGGGTGGGATGAATGCGCCTTGGCGGCGAATGGTGGATTCCGCTACTTTGATGACCTTGTCCAGGCGGAGCCAAGATTGGCGGCCTTCGTCATCCCAGGGGCCAGCACCAATGTCGAGCCATTTTTCATCGTGGGCGTGTTCAGGGTTCGGGGAGGTGATTAGCCCTAAGACATGATCGCCGGTGCGGCCCACGACCACGAGGGCGCGTTCGGTGAACTTGAGGGTAGATTCATCGTCGGTATGTGCGGAGTCCTCGCTGGGAATCCAAAACCAAACGACTTCGCCGGGATCAACTTGGCCGTCCATGTTGGGTGCGTAGAAGATGGTGCGGGGCAGGGAATCGCTGGTGCATACCGTGAAATCACAGGTGAGTGCTTGGGGGGTTTTGGTGGGTTCTGGGCCGTGCAGCCCAAGTCGGGAATACAGCATATCGAGGCCCTCATCCAAGGTGCCCGCGTGGTCACGGCGGAAGGTATCAACGACTTTCCCAAACCAGTGTTTCTGCTTTTTGGGCTGGGTTGAGCTCAGTCGTAGGGGGATCGTGCCGTGCCCGCTTTCTTGACGCCGTAGCTTCATAATCAACCACTCTAGTCATTTCCCGCTTGGTTATCGGAACCCTTGCTATCGTTATCAGATTTGCATCCTAACTATAGCGTATTTATAAGAAATTAACGAAGAATCAGCAGTTTTGATTTTCCTATTCAGTGGTAGCTAATAATAGGGTAGGAGCTGCATAGATGTAATTTGTATATAGGTTAAACCCTAGCTCACATTCCATTTTATAAGTGAGATAATTAACAATTATGAGGTAGGAGTTATAATTCTTATGATTGCTGACATAGTGCCACAACTTGGGGGAGGCATCAACATTACTGCAATGCGGACGAGGGAGCGTCGAAAAGCTTATTTGCCCCACGTGCGGAACTAAGAAAACTGCCTGTCATGCGGTAATGTGAGGGGGATTTAACTGGAACGAAAGAGCGAGAAAAAATCATGGCCAAGAATTTTGCAGAAACGACATTTACGGATCTCGCCAAAATCCGTAACTTTTGTATTATCGCCCACATTGACCACGGCAAATCAACGCTGGCCGATCGCATTTTGCAATATTCCAATGTGGTGGACGCCCGCGACATGCGCGACCAATATCTAGACAATATGGATATTGAGCGCGAACGCGGCATCACCATTAAAGCCCAAAACGTGCGGCTGCCCTGGGTGCCGCGCACCGGCCCGCACGCCGGCGAAGAAATCGTCATGCAGATGATTGATACGCCCGGCCACGTGGACTTTACTTACGAGGTATCCCGCGCCCTTGAGGCCTGCGAGGGGGCTATTTTGCTTGTCGACGCAGCCCAGGGCATCGAAGCCCAAACACTCGCCAATCTTTATCTAGCCATGGATAACGATCTAGAGATCATTCCGGTGCTCAATAAGATCGACCTGCCGGCCGCCGACCCCGAAAAATACGCGCTGGAAATAGCCCACATCATCGGCTGCGAACCCGAAGACGTGCTGCGAGTCTCCGGTAAAACCGGCGAAGGCGTAGAGGCATTGCTGGATAAAGTGGCCGAACTCGTGCCGCCGCCAGTGACGGACCACCCCATGGATGCGCCCGCCCGCGCCATGATTTTCGACTCCGTCTACGACACCTACCGGGGCGTGGTCACCTACATCCGCATGATTGATGGGAAACTCACCCCGCGCCAGAAAATCAAAATGATGTCCACCGGTGCCGTGCACGAACTGCTCGAAATCGGCATCGTGTCACCCACACCCAAGAAATGCGAGGGCCTGGGGCCCGGCGAAGTGGGCTACCTCATCACCGGCGTGAAAGACGTGCGCCAATCCAAAGTGGGCGACACCATCACCTGGGCCACCAAGGGTGCCGAAGAACCACTGCAAGGCTACGAAGACCCCAAACCCATGGTGTATTCCGGCCTGTTCCCGATCTCCCAGGCGGATTTCCCCGACCTGCGCGACGCGCTGGAAAAGCTGCAACTCAACGACGCTTCCCTCACCTACGAGCCGGAAACCTCCGTGGCGTTGGGCTTCGGATTCCGGTGCGGCTTCCTCGGGTTGCTGCACATGGAAATCACCCGCGACCGACTCGAACGTGAGTTCGGATTGGACCTCATTTCCACGGCGCCATCCGTGTCCTACCGCGTGGTAGCTGAAGACGGCTCTCACATCCACGTGCACAACCCTTCCGACTGGCCCGGCGGCAAACTACGTGAGGTGTGGGAACCCATCGTGAAAACCACCATCATCGTGCCCAGTGAATTTGTGGGCACCACCATGGAACTGTGCCAATCCAAGCGCGGCCAAATGGGCGGCATGGACTATCTTTCCGAAGACCGCGTGGAGCTGCGCTACACCATGCCATTGGGGGAAATCATCTTCGACTTCTTCGACGGCCTGAAGTCCCGCACCAAGGGCTATGCCTCGCTGAACTATGAGGAAGCGGGGGAGCAGGAGGCTGACCTGGTCAAGGTGGATATCCTGCTCAACGGCGACCCCGTGGATGCCTTCTCGGCGATCGTGCACCGCGATTCCGCCCAGTGGTACGGCAACAAGATGACCAAGAAGCTCAAGGAACTGATTCCGCGGCAGCAGTTCGAAGTGCCGATCCAGGCGGCCATCGGTTCCAAGATCATTGCCCGCGAAAATATTCGGGCCATGCGCAAAGACGTGTTGGCCAAGTGCTACGGCGGCGATATCTCCCGGAAGCGCAAGCTGCTAGAGAAGCAGAAGGAAGGCAAGAAGCGTATGAAGTCGCTGGGGTCGGTGTCGGTGCCGCAGGAAGCATTCGTGGCGGCTTTGTCGACGGATGACACCGGGAAAAAATAACCCCGTTAGCTACCCCCGCGCCCGCCGCAAACTTACCCCCTTGCCCACCCCCGCAGGTGCTGTTGTGCAGTGCCGTGGGGGTGTTTGGTTGGGCTAAAACCTCAGGACGAAATCCTGGGATTAATATGTATCTAATATTAAAAACACTTGGTAAAAATTTAGTTTATTTTAATTTACTACCGTCGATATCCATGAGGCCCTGCATGGAATCCCACGCTGCTTGGCACGCCTCCGGAATGGGCCGCGACCAATATTTTCGCTGGTAGATAAACGCCACATCCACCCGACCGCGGTTAGTGTTTGTGCTCACACCGCAGGACACGGAACCAGACGAGCCAGTCAACCGCACAAAGGCAAAGCCCTCCGGTAGGGGAATACCGGGATCCTCTAAGATGTACTCGCTCAGCAGCTCCTGATGGTCAATGAATTCAGCATCCGTCTGCAAGATGCCATAGGCGTCAGCGTCAGGGTTGCTTACCTGCATGATGAGGCACTTGTGCATCTGCGTGCTGGAATCCTGTATCTGCTGCATATAGGCAGCTTGGGTGAGGTCGCTGCTGTCTTGGTTGGCTTCTTCGCTCACCACCAGGTCGGCGTTGTCCCACTGCTTTTCGGCGATCTCCGTGCAGGGGATTAAAGAGCTTAAAGTTGGGGTCAGTGGGGTTAAAAACACCCCGGCCAAATTCTAATTTCTCGCCCACGGTGACGGTGGGGGCTTTCTTCGTGGTGGTTTTCGCCGCGCCGCTCTTCGGTGCGGAGCTTGGCTGCTCTGTGCTGAGTAACTGCTCCGGGAGCTTGTCAGCGAGCTGATCAGTGGTGCCGGAGGGGGTAGAGGTGGGTGAACTGTTGTCCTGCCCTGTGAGGCCGAGTTGCGCTGGTGTAAGAACGCAGGCGGATACGGTGGTGGCGGTGAATATGGCGGCAGCCGTAAGCCACAGCCAGCGCAGACCATGCGCTTTGCGGGGTGCTTGTTCCAGTTCGGTCATGGTGCTTCCTGTTTGCTATTTTCCCTAGGATATCTATGGCACCATCCAAACTATCGCCAAACTGGCAATGATCCTACCGATAGGGGGTGATATTGCTTGCTTATCGACGGGCGTAGCTATATCTCGTCTAGCCAGTCAGTCAGGGCCTTAGCCAAGGCTTGAGCTTGGTGAATCGCCATGCCCAGTTGGGTGTCCCGGGCAAAGAGCCCCAGCACTAGGTGCCCAACCGGGGGGTGCTCGATCCGCGCCATACCCAGGAACTCCGAATTAGGTAATTCCACCGCCACGACGGTTTCTTGGAGATCGCTTTTTAAGGGGTCAATCACCTGGGCCTGGGCCAGGGACACACTCAACATTGAGGCATTAAGCGCTGCCATGCGGGAGGCATCATCCGGCGAATTAAAACCGATGGAGGCCACGTGAATGCCATCCCCGGTGCCCAAAATTATTGAGTGTATTCCCTGATACTGGTTACGTAGGTGCGACAATAACGGCAGCGCTGCTGCTGCGATGTCATTTGCGCCAAAGTCACGCCCACGTACCCTGCGGTGTCGAGCAATGAATTCGTCTGTCATGAGTTACTCCTGATAGCGAGTTCCACCACCCGTGCGACATCTTCACGAATTCGAGGATCCGCAACGACAACCGGTGCAGGTGGCATGATGGGGATGGGCGGCAACCCGGGGGGCACCACAAGTGGAGCCGCGCCAGAAATAGGTCCATCACCTAGATCAACTTTAGCCAATTGCTCTGCCAACAATGTTTTTGTCATGGAAATAATAGTGGCTTCGTCGATCTCAACGAAGTTTAGAGCAATACACAGCCGCCCCTTTTTCAGGGGGTTTTTTACCTCAGGAATCCACTGCTCCAGTTGTTCTTCGATCAAGGTGGGGTCGCCATACAGCCACAAGACCACACCCGCTTCAGGGTTGTTCAATGCTGCCCGAGTAGACTCGAACCTATCCTGCCCGGCGGTGCCGAAGAGCCCGATCTCAGTGCCGTCATCTCGCTTCCAAATGCCATAGTCAATGCCCACGGTAGTGGTGGTTTTCCAGCGGGGAATGAACTCATCATTTTCGGAGCCTTTGACTTCGGTCATGATGGGCAGCACGGTGGACAGTGTTTCGACGCATGTGGTTTTTCCGACGCCCACCGGGCCCACGAAAACTACCCCTTTTGTGGTGGGGGACCCAATGATCGCGTCTTGGGGAACCGAGTGGTACGGATCCAAGTCCAAAACATCGAGTTCTTCGATCTTGCCGTGACGTCGTCTGCGGAAGGAGTTTGATTGCATTGTCTTAATAATTTCCTAATCCGAATTTGATTTAAACCAATATCTTAAGTATTGATTAAGTAGCCCACGTTGTCTAATCTGAAATTTAGTCGGGTTCACCCGATTAGCGCTAGCTGGTTTTCTAAATACGAAAATATAGCGAACGTTGAAACAGGTTCGAATTTGAAAAGGAATTGGCGAATATGTCCCAACAAGATCATCTTAATAACTTCTTGAATAACCTCGCAGAGGATATCTCTGGCTTCATTGGTGCATCTGTCGTAGACCTGGGCACTGGCATGTCGTTGGCCTCAGTTTCGCGGGTCACAAACTTTGATCTCGATGTGGCAGCTGCATACAACTGCGAAATGGTCAAGGCCAAGAATAAAACCATTCAAGCCCTAGGCATTGAATCCCACTTGCAGGACATGCTGCTTACTTTGTCTGACCAGTTGCACCTTATTCGGGTGCTCAATAACGACCTGTTTGTTTATGTGGCAGTGCAGTCTTCTCAATCCAACTTGGCACTGTTGCGCACCGCAGTGAATGCCAATATCGAAAAGTACAATCTGGTCTGAAATGGTCGCTCGGAGTTAGCGGACCCTTCGGTTATAACAGAACCATCATCCCAACCTGAGCCCGAATCTGATACAGAGCCGGTGCTTGGGGGCGAGCAGCCCAACAAGGAGGCTGGGATAGAACCCACCTATCAAGGTGAACCCACGGTGGACATGGCGGACATAGCCACCCTGGATGCATCGTCGGTAGGGATTGCTATTTTGGATGATAGTGATGATTCTGATCCTGTCTTTGCCGCAGTGAAAAAGGCGTTGGAACAGAAAGAATTGGAGGAAGCAGCAGCTGCCCAACAAGCAACAGATAGCGAAACCAATACGGTTTCGGAGTCAGTTACGGAATCGGCCTCACAGCCAGTCTCAACCAACGGGGAGGATGCTTCCGAACCTACTTCGCAACCACCACGAGTGGCACCGGAGGAGGTTGAGACGCCACAGCAGCCAGCTGCATCAGAAGAGTCTGCCGCCCAGCAGGCACGTGAACCAGCGGAGAAACAGCTGCCCGCTTACCCCGGGAGCAACCAGTCAGATGTGGATGAGGCGCCTTCACCTTCATCCCAACAACCTGAATCACGTGGGTTATGGAAGCGCTTATTTAAGCGGCATTGAAGAGCACCACACCGCATTATTGAACACAGGCAAAATCACCCGCAATTGATGACGGGAGTAGATTTTGCCTGTGTTTGTGTTTTATAGCGACTAGGTCACCCCGTAATGCGGGGATGTGGGATCGCCCAAATTTAGGGGGCGGTGTGACCTTGGTTTTTCGTGGTTTTTACCCAAGAGCTGGGTGTATGGTCTACGCTTATAAAGATTAAATCAAATACAAGTGAAACGTGCTGGAAGTTCTTTAGATTGATATAGCACATTAGCCATAAAAGCTAAGGGTAAATATCAATCAACTTGTCAGATTAGCTACATTTGAATTTTTGGCATTTTTTATCCCAATAACCTCGATAAATTCACTATAATGGGGGTAGGATAAGTGCCGGTATTTGGTTATTGTTATGCATTTATATTAAAAATGAGTAGCATATTTATATAACTGCAATAGCGGTACTTAGGTAAGAGCTTAGCTTTATCTTGTTTATCTCTAATGTTTTTGTAAGGAGTTTCTTTCCATGATCCGAAGGCTTATCACAGCTTTGGGCACGTCGATCATCCTTGCAGTACCCGCTGTCGCTATACCACTTCAGGCAGGTGCCACCGAGGAACCGTATTTTACGGTCGCAATTACTGATGGAAAGTGTCTACTCAGTCTCAATCAGGCCAACCCCCAGGCTAAGCAGAATCAACAATTTCTTTCCGCCCCCACCAAAAACCGGATTCAGTACTTCAACGCCAAAGTTCCCGGGCTAGAAACGCTGGTCAATGGGCTCGCCGATGCCCATTCCTCAGAAAAAGCAGCCCTCGAAGGCGGGGACAACGTGGGCATGACCAAATCCGGCGACACCCTGTCGGCCACCAAAGCCAAGATCACCGACCTGGTGACCAAGAGCGGCATGAACGACAAAGATGCCGAGGCAATCGTCAAGCTCGCGGACGAATACCGCAAAGAAGCCGGCCCCACCCAGGTGCGCTACGAAGTGGAGCAGAAGAAGATCACCGAGGCGCTCACCGCCGCCACCACCGCGCTATCTACCGAAAACCAGTTCGCAAACAACAACAAACCGGTAGCAGAAAACTCCCCCCGGTTCACCCAGATCAATGCCGAATGGGACGCCGCATTCCGCAGCGTAGTGGAAGGCCAACACAACGGTAGGTTGGCCGCCATCAAAGCCTGCCAGGAAAACCGAGTGGTGGGCAGCGGTGGCGGAACCGCCACCCCCAAGACGGAAGAACCCACCACCAAACCACAAGCAGTAACACCCCTCAATAGCGTGCTACTCACCTTGTCGTCCGTATCCGGCATCGCGCAGTTCGTGATCAGCGGCGTGAAAAACCTCCTGAAGCATGGCGAACTGAAATTCTAACGCCACGCGGCTTGGGTGCCACAACACCCAACGCCACACACCCCAAAACCACTACTTCGACGCCCACCCGCAAACCCGCAACGGTGGGCGTCGAAAAGCTTATTAGCTGGAAATATGCTTCCACGCAAGCGGCAATTGCTCCGCATAATACGGCCAGTTATGAATGCCGCCGCGCTGATACACCACCTTTTGGTGCGTCATGCCCTGCGACCGCATCGCCGCATCCAAATCATGGGTGCACTGATTGGTCATCTTCTCCAAAATCACCGAACCAGTGGTCGGAATCAACGCCACATGCGTCGTGGCCAAATCCTTATCCCGCTGCGTAATCTCCCCATCCGAAGTGTACAAATACACCCGCATGTTCCGCAGTCCAGTCGCATGCGCGGTCACATCGACGCGCTGCCGCTCCGCCGACACCCCCGGACCCCACATATTATTCGGATTACCCCCAGTTGAGGTATTGATGAAGTTCATGAACTCGCGCCCAGTCGTACTCGTCGACGAATAACATCCCGACAATCCGAACGTACCTTTGAACCGATCCGGATGCAGATTAGCCAGCCGCACCGCCGCACTACCACCCATGGACAGCCCGCCGATGTAGCGCGAACCATTAAACCGCAGGCCAGCCCCCGGAGCCTCTAAGACTCTGGGCAGCTCATCAACCAAAAACGTTTCCCACTGCATCCGGCCCAAGGTGGGATCATCCGCCTGCCAGTTCGCATAATTCGACCCCAGCGCCTCCGTGGGCATCACCACCGTCACCTGTTCATTCGCAAGGGTGTTCTGTACATTGCCTTCCCGCAGCCACCCGGATTCCTGCGGCGCGGTCACGCCATCCAACAGATACAAAAAGGGCGCAGCCGCCTGCGGATTCTTCGCGCGCTGCACCTGCACCTGTACCACCCGCCGCATCGCGGGGGATTCCACGTACACCCGTTCGATCGTTGGGTGCTGGGCATCAGGCTCCCGCTTGATAATCTTTGGCGCCGGATAGTCCCGCAAGCCCGCCAGCGGATACGGATTCTGCTTGGCATAGATCGGCACCATCTGCATATAGCCCGGTTGATTCCGCTGCGCCGTACCAAACATTCGTTCCAACTCCGGTGCCAAGCGGGGATCCTTGGATATCTGTTCGAGCACATTGGACGACCCTTGCACGCTCGGATTCGCAGCAGTCGCATGCAGAACGCTAACGCTCAAGCAGGCACCGAGTACCCCCGCTGTCACTCGCATAGCCTTTCGGCTCATCACACTACCCACTTTCTATTCGTACAGTTTATCGAGCAATTATAGTCCGCACGCCACGAGTAAGAAGTGTCATCACACCTTAATGAGGTAGGCGTTAGAGCGACAATCAATCATCAATATTGGGGATATCGTGACGAGCCATGGCTGGCTAACCCATAGCACGCTATGCTTAACCCCATGAGCATCGTCAAAATTAATGCAATCACCGCCGGCGAAGGCCTGGCAGAAGAATTGGAACGCCGGTTCGAAGCCCGCAAGCATGCCGTGGACGGCCACCCCGGATTCGAAGGCTTCAAACTCCTACGCCCCACTAAAGGCGACGATCGCTACTTCGTCTTTACCCAATGGGCCGATGAGGAATCCTACCAAGCATGGCGCACCTCTGACGCTGGCAGTCACGCTAAAGGCGACCCTGACGAGCGCAAGAAAGTAGCACCCAAAGCACAACTACTGGAATTTGATGTTGTTTTCGACATCCATCCCTAGGAGCTGAAATATGGAAGCCGCCGCAGTAGCCTCATGGCTATTTAACTCGGAAGTTCCTATTCCGGATGACGTGGGTCATATCATGGTTGGTAATGAACAGCCTATCGCCGCCTACAAAACCTTCCGCGACATCGCCATTTTCACCACACATCGTCTCATCGTGCGTGATGCCCAAGGCATTCGCGGCAAGAAGATAGAAATCTACTCCCTGCCGTACAATGCCATCAACATGTGGTCGAGTGAAAACGCCGGCACCTTGGACTTGACCGCCGAAATCTCACTGTGGACGCGCGCCGGGTACATCAAGATCAAGCTGGGGCGCGACATTGACGTTCGCCGTCTAGATCAGCTCATCGCTCACGTGGTGTTGGGCATGTAATTACCCGCTTTTCGACGCCGCTCCTACCGCACCACTGCAATAACATCCGGCAGTGGGGTGGGGGCGAAGTCGAATGCATGTTTCAATTCAGAATCATCCACTAAGTATGGTTCAGTGTGTTGATATTTCACCGAGTTGATCTCTCGCACCATGGGGTCGACGAGCCCTAAGAGGCGCAGTGCCGGCGCGGGAATCTGACGCACTTTTGCTTGCGGGGTGATTGCAGTGGCCAGTTCGTTAAGTGAGGCGTGCCCAGCGATGGGGCCTACCCAGTATTGGCCGCTGAGTTCTGGTGTGGTGGCGAGTCGGGCCAGGCACTCACCGATGTCGGGGACGTAAGACCAGGCGTGCTGTACTGTGGGGTCACCGACGACCCAGGCGGTTTTACCTGCCTTGAGGGGGTTGAGGAAGCGATCGCCTGCATGTGAGTTGTTATCTGGTTCTGGGGTGATATAGTCGCTGGCACGTAATTCACTGACGGAAATTCCGTACTCTTGTTCGGCTTGTGTAAGCATGTGCCAGAGGGCGGCGCGAGTGGTTCCCTTGGCTTCGGTGGGGTTCTCGGGGGTGGCGTTGGTGAATGGGGTGCCAGTGGGGCGGCCAAAGGGGTAAAGGTTGCCCATGAGGACGATGCGGGCCCCAGTGGTGCGGGCTGCCGTAATGCACGCGGTGATTGCTGGTGGCCAGTCGGTGGGCCACCGATGGTACGGGGGATTAATGCAGATGATGAGGGATTCGCAGTCGGTGGCTGCTTGTGTAACTGCGGGGGTATCAGTGGCATCCAGTGTGAGTGTGGTGCAGTGGGGCGCTGGGGTGTGGGATCTGGTGCCGATTTTTACTTCATGGTTGGCGGCGATGAGGCTATGGGCGGTGGCGCGGCCGATGGGGCCTGCGCCCAAGATGAGGTGGGTTGACATAAAAACTCCAAAAGTGTGAACAGTGTTCTCGTTTTCAGGTTAGCATGAAGCTCCATGGAATAATGAAGACCATGGAACAAGGTAAACGTGCTGCTGCCCGCGTCGACAAGCTGGAACGCATCATAAAAGCAGCCGAACGTCAGATCGAACAACTTGGTCCCCACCACCTAAGCCTGCGCGGCATCGCCGCCGAACTAAACCTCAGACCATCCGCAATCTATCGCTACTACAACGGCATCGACGACATCTACACTGCCGCCATCATCCGGGCCTACCACGCCCAAACCGCCGCTGCCCAAGCCGAACTTGACCGGCACACCACCCCCACAACCTGGGCCGAAGCCAAAGCCACCACCCTCGCCATCGTGAGCGCCGTCCGCACCTGGGCACTAGAAAATCCCCACCGCTACGAGCTCATTTACGGCACACCCATCCGCGGCTACGCCGCCCCCCGCGACACCATCGCCGCCGCTGCCGGCGTCGGCCAAGTCCTTGCACAACCGCTGCGCTACCTCACTGGCGGCGACACCTTGGACCCCCTCGACACGCTCCCCGAGCCAGTCGTTACCTTCTGGCTCGCCGTCTACGGGCACATCAGCTTCGAACTCTTTGGCCACCTTGAAGGCGTTATCAACAACAAAGACGAATTCTTCCACAACTCCATGGACCGAAATCTTGAGCTACTGCGCCAAAGCTACCTATAGGTGATTGTGGCTTTTATACACCACCTCCCACCCCCGCCGCAGCTGCTCCCCGTAATAACTCCACGCATGCACCCCACCCAACTGATACTCCACCACTTGATGTGTCATCCCCGCCGCCAGCATGGCCGCCTCCAGCTCCCGCGTGCACTCAAATGATGCATGCTCCAGCATCACTGCACCGGGCAAGTCAATCCGTGGCAACCCAATGTGAATATCAATATCGTGATGAGTAATCCGGCCGTCAGCAGCAAATAAATACACCGGCATGTTCCGCAGCCCCTCCGGATTCTCCGTCACGTCATCACGCGCCCACGTCGGAACCGCACCTGAACCCCACGCATTGTCCGGCTCCGCCCCCACGCACCGCAAAATAGCCAACGTCATCCCCCGGCCCATCGTCGACGTCGTCGAATAACACCCCGACAACCCAATGACCCCGTGAAACACATCCGGATGCTTCGCCGCCAACCGCACCGCACCACTCGCCCCCATGGACACCCCACCAATGATGCGCCGACCATTAAACACCAAGCCCTGCGCCGGATCCTCCATGACAAGCGGTAGTTCCTTCGTCAAAAACGTATCCCACTGATGCCGTCCCACAATTGGATCATCCGCAACCCAATCCTCATACAGCGACCCCGAAGCCTCCGTGGGCATCACTACCGTCACCTGCTCCGTTGCCAAGGCCTTCGCCAATTGGCCTTCCCGCAGCCACCCCGAACGTCTAGGCGCTGTCACACCATCCAGCAAATACAACATGGGCGCCGGCTTACCTGACGCCTGCGGCAGCATCACTTGCACCTCAACGATGCGCCGCATACATGGCGACTCAACAAACCACCGCTCCACTCGCGGCTCCTCATCGAACACCCGCTCACGCAACCGCGGATAGTCATAATCCTGATTGCTCGTCGCCGGATGTGCCGTTTCATCCAAATACAGCGGTGGAATCCGCTTCCACACCGCCGGGGATTTCTGCACCAGACGAATCCCTACAGAAATAAGCTTCTGCATCAAGGCAGTATTGAATACCACGGCCACGAGGGTGCAGTAACGGCGCGTAGAAGTACCAGGCAGAGCCGGTTTATCCCCGCCGGAAGTAGCGGTGGAGCGCACAGAAGGGGAAGCAGTTGCATCAGTCATCGGGTTAGTAGTTTAAAAGATTTGCGGGGGCAACACACTTTCATTGGGGGTAGCTGGTGATAAATTCTGCATCAATTTTGCGTGTTAGTGTGCTCAGTTGTCTGAATTAGCATAAACTCAATGACGGATTGCGGTCCCGGCGCGTGCTTCCTTAACCCGAAGAACACGCCGGGTTCTCCTTATTAGCCGGCGCGTGAAGTCACAGGTGGGGGCGTCGATAAGCAAAAACCTAGCGGCCAAACGCGGCTGCGATGATTAACATCACTGGTAAGGCTAGGAATGTTGATAACAGCACGGTGTCGCGGGTGACCACCATGCCCCGTTGATAAGTCGCCGCATAGTTATACACATTTTGGGCGGTGGGCAGGGCGGAAAGAATGGCCACGGCGTACAGTTCATCGCCGCGCAGGCCCCACAGCAGGCCCAGACCGATGGAGATCAGCGGCATGCCGACGGTTTTTAGGGCGGTGGCGGTGAGTGCGGCGGTGCGTTGTTGGGGGTCGCTTAGGGGGCGGGCGCCACCGAGGGATGCGCCGAAGCTCATGAGGATCATGGGGATGCTGGCGCCGCCGAGGATTTTGATGGGCTCCATGATTGCTTCGGGTAGTTGGGTGTTGGTGAGGCCTACGACCATGCCGAGGGCGGCTCCGACGACGATGGGGCTGAATAGGCCAGTGAGCACTGCTTTGCCGATTTTTCGCGCCCGGGATACTTCGGTTTTGCTTTCGCTAATGAGTGCCAAAATGAGGGGTGTGAATACGATCATTTGCACCACCAGCAGTGGTGCTACATAACCGCCGTTGCCCAGCACATAAATTCCCACCGGCAGCCCAATATTATTCGAATTGACGTAGGCGGTTGCGGCGGCTCCCATGACGGTGCTGGCTCGGTCGGCGGGGAAGAATCTGCGGGATATGAGCACGAATATACCGGCTGTGACTAGCGCGGTTATTGCTTCTACTAGGATGACTTGGCTGAAGAAGGCTTCCCGGCTGGATTGGGAAACCACCATGAAGATCAGCGCGGGGGTGGCGGCATAAAATGCGATGCGGTTGAGGACTAGCCGTTGGTCATCGGAGGTGATCACCCGGAATTGGGACAGGAGGTAGCCGATGAAAATGACCGTCAGAATAATGGCGAATCCCTCTAACACACCCAGCATGGCAAGGCAGCCTCCTTCATGTTTGCTTCGACGAGTAGTTTACTCCCCGCGCTACACTGGGAAACCATGACGATGCTCGACCGCGCCCAAGGGGTCCTGTACGGCCAAATCATTGGGGATAGCCTGGGTTCCCTCGTGGAGTTTGCCACGCCAGCGCAGATTGCGGCTGCGTATCCGGCGGGGGTGCGGGAGTTGGCTGATGGCGGGCCGTTTCGGTTGAGCGCTGGGCAGCCCACTGATGATTCAGAGTTAGCGTTGGCGCTGGCACGCACGCTGGTGGGCTGCGGGTTTGATGTGGATGCGATTGCTGCTGCTTATCGACGGTGGGCAGGAAGCCAACCTTTTGATATTGGCAATACGTGTTCCAGTGCACTGGTGGCGGGGGAGATCAATTCGAACTCGCAGTCGAATGGGGCGTTGATGCGGATTAGTCCGCTGGGGGTGTTTTGCGCGCAGGATCCGGAATCGACGCGGGAGTGGGCGCGGCTGGATGCCCGGATTACGCACAGCAATGAGGTGTGCTTGTTGGCGAATGAGCAGTATGCGTTTGCCATTGCGCAGGCGGTGGGGTTGGGGTTGAACCGGGCGGAAACGGTGGCGTTGTTCGACCCGGCGGATGTGCAGCAGCCGGCGGATTATGTGACGCAGATGGGGTGGGTGCGGATTGCGTTTACTAATGCGGTGTATCAGTTGGCGACGGCGGCGGATTTTGAGGAGGCGCTGGTGAATACGATTGCCCAGGGTGGGGATACGGATACTAATGCTGCTATTTGTGGGGCGTTGTTTGGTGCTGTGGTGGGGGTTGCGGGGATTCCGCAGCGGTGGCGGGATGTGGTGGATCAGTGCCGGCCGGGGCCTGGTTCGTTGCGGCCGCGCCCGGAGGAGTATTGGCCGGTGGGGTTGCCGGCGTTGGCGGTGCAGTTGCTTGATCACGATTACGGGTGAGCAGGGGTGCTTCGGGGCGCACAATAGGTGGATAAAATTGGGTGTCAACCAGTGGGGACTGATTCGCTTAAGGGGTGTCCTTTTTGTTGCTTAGTCGTCATGATCGTAGATGCGATCAGTGATTGCGTTGATGGTGGAGC
The DNA here is from genome assembly GCA_030527885.1 of Corynebacterium sp. GTDB lineage: Bacteria > Actinomycetota > Actinomycetes > Mycobacteriales > Mycobacteriaceae > Corynebacterium. The sequence goes on along the minus strand of JAUMZY010000003.1, from coordinate 36,549 downwards.
TGCTTGGAGTGGCAGCGGCAGCTAAATATGGCACCCCTACAGGGCCTAAAATCCGCCCAAGAACCTAACCCAATAACCACCCCAAGCTAATCCTGGGACTTAATCACTCACGGGTTATAAATACGCTGAATTAGGCCGATGCCCGAAGATGGCCGTGCCTACCCGCACGCTCGTCGCACCTTCTGCAATGGCCCATTCAAAATCGCCGCTCATGCCCATGGATAGTTCCTGCAGCTGCACGCCTGCTGGGGCGGTGGGGGCAAGCTCATCGCGTAGTTTCCGTAACTGCACGAAGCTGGGCCGCACAATTTTCTCCTCCGGCGAAAACGCTGCCATGGTCATCAGACCTCGAACACGCAGGCGATCAAGCTGGGCCACCTGCGGCAGAAACTCCGCCACCGCTTCCGGCGCAAACCCGCCCTTCTGCTCCTCGTGGGAGGTATTCACCTGAATGAACACGTCCAACGTCCGATCAGCCAGCTCTAGGCGGTGCTGTAACGCTTCCGCCAATCGCAACGAATCCAAAGCGTGAAATTCGCTGGCAAACTGGGCAATTTCTTTCGCCTTATTGCGCTGCAAATGCCCAATCGCACACCATGTCACATCAGTGATACCCCGATTCTGAAACTCCGTGGCCTTTTCTGCCAACTCTTGCGGCCGGTTTTCCCCCAGCACTGTCATGCCGGCCGACACCGCAAGCAACGCTTGGGAAACCGGAAATGTTTTCGAAACTGTAATGAGCCGCACATCCTCCGGATGACGGTCCGCACGGTCAGCTGCCGCAGCAATGCGCTCGGCAACAGCTAGGTAATTGGCACGAAATTCTGCAACGGTAGTGGGGGTGTTGTAGGTTGGCATGGTTGTTAAGTGTAGTCCCGTTGGTCACAGTTTCCAGCCCCAAAAACCAATGCGTAGAATAAAAATCATGCTTAACTCAACCCCGCCTGTGCGCCACTTTGGTCATACTTTCATTGAACACCGGCTACCCGTCCCCTGGGAGCCAGCTGACCCACACAGTGACACCTTTGAGCTTTTCGCTCGGGAAATCTATGCCGACGGGGGCGGAAACCACCCAGTGCTGGTCTTTTTGCAAGGTGGACCGGGTTTCTCCGCGGGGAGACCCCTGAGCCCCGCTGGCTGGTTGGGTGAGGTGCTGAAACATTACCGTGTACTGCTGCTAGACCAGCGCGGCACCGGCAATTCCCACCGCATTGATGCTGTCAGTGATCCCGCTGATCGCACAGTAGAGCGATTATCGGTACTGCGGCAAGAATATATTGTGGCAGACGCCGAAGCTTTACGACGTGCTCTAGGCATCGACCAATGGGCGTTATTTGGGCAAAGCTTCGGTGGGTTCTGCATCACCGCCTACCTATCGGCACACCCGGAATCCATCAGCGAGGCATACCTCACCGGTGGACTGCCCACCATCAGCCAACCCATTGATGAGGTCTACCGCAGCACCTACACCAAACTCACCAAGCGGCAAGAAGAATTCTTCCAACACATCCCCTGGGCCAACGACCGCATCCGGGAAATCGCCCACCACCTCGACAACTCCGCCGAACTATTGCCCACCGGGGAGCGGCTCAGCTCCCGTCGATTCCGCACTCTTGGCATCAACCTGGGGCGTGGTCCCGGTTACTTGAGCTTGGCCTACCTCCTGGAAAACCCTTTTGTTACAGTTCGCGGCGAGAAACGTCTCAAGCGGGATTTCCTCTTTACCGTGGGCGCCCAGGTCAGCTTCGAAGCCGCTCCATTGTACGCGGCGATTCATGAAGCCATTTACGGTGGCGTTGGCGGTGCCGACCGCACCCAGTGGTCCGCCCACCGCATCCGGGAGGAAATCCCCGGCTACGAAGAAACCGCCGACCCACGCAGCGCCGATAAGTTCTACCTCACCGGGGAACACATCTACCCCTGGCAATTCGAAGAAGACCCCGCCCTGCATGCCTTCGCCGAAGGCGCAACTGCACTGGCGGAACACTCCTGGCAGCGCAGCCCCTACGACGCAGAAACCCTAGGCTCCGCCGCAAGCCCCACCGCCGCCGCAGCAGTGTACTTCGACGATATTTTCGTACCACTAGAACTATCACTCGAAACCGCTCAAGCCTACCGGGACGCCCGCCTGCATGTGACCAATTTCTACCAACACGACGGCATTGGGCACGACGGCGCCGGGATCCTGAACATTCTGCGCGATAAGCTACGCGACCACTAAACCCACGGCTTCCCGCCCACAAACCACGCTAATCGGGGGTAGGTTCCTTACCCCCAGTTTTTGGTTGGCGGATGGTTTTAACCTAGATTATTTCCTTGGTATAGCCCACAAAGCTATTCTTATATCCCATGCGCAGAAGCAGCCAGCCACTCGTAACCACACCTTGGAAAACCGGCTGGACTTATCAATTACGGTTCACACCCCATCCTGGTGTGCACCCTAATGTGTCTTCTCCCGCATGGGTGTAACCATATTAGGGGACCAAAAGAGTGCACATCACACCAGGTTATGGGCTACAATCCTAAGCTATGCGCGAAAAGATTGTAATTAGTGCAGCAGAAGCGGTTCAGTTTGAAGAAATGACCAGCGTGTTTGAATACAACGAAGAACACGTTTTAACCGAATCAATCTTGCTCATGATCCAATCCTCCTAAAAATCCCGCACATACTCATGATTCGACAACGTGGGAATAGCCGCAATCAGCGACTGCGTATAAGGATGCTGCGGAGTACGCAACACAGAATCAGTGTCCCCCGTCTCCACAACCTTCCCCTCATGCATCACCAGCACAGTGCTGCACACACTACGCACCACATTGATGTCATGCGATACAAACACCAACGTCAGATTATGCTCCGCCACTAGGGAATCCAATAATTCCAGCACCTTCTTCCGCACCGACACATCCAATGCGGACACAGGTTCGTCGGCAAGCAAAATGGCCGGCTTCGGCGCCAACGCCCGCGCCAACGAAATCCGCTGCCGCTGCCCACCCGAAAAAGCGTGTGGATACCGGCTCATCATTGCCGGCTCCAACCCCACCTCAGTGAGCACCTCCGCAATGCGGGCATCATCCGGCGCCGGCAACGTTTCGGCGATGATGTCGTGCACCGTCATGCGCGGATTCAACGACCCCATGGGATCCTGAAACACCATCTGCAGCGGCTCCGCAACAGTCACACTCCCACTCGTTGGCCGCAATAACCCAGCGATGAGCTTGAGCGTTGTGGTCTTCCCTGAACCGGAACCGCCCACAATGCCCAAGCGCTCACCCCGCTTGACCGTGAAACTCACATCATCAACCGCAACGGTGCCCTTAAACTTCTGCACTGCATTGCTTACCGTAATCACCGCCTCCTCGGACGGCTGCGCAACCCGAGCCGCCGGCAACGTCGAGGCGTCGATAAGCGAACGTGTGTACGGCTCCGCCGGATCGTGCAGCAGCTTGGCAACACTGCCTTCCTCCACAACCCGGCCATCCTTCATCACCAACACCCGCTCGCACGTCTGTGCGACCAAACCCAAGTCGTGCGTGATGAACAACAACCCCGTGCCCCGCTCCGCAACCAACTTCAAAATCAACTCCACAATGGCCCGCTGACTCGTCACATCCAACGCCGTCGTCGGCTCATCACAGATCAACAACTCCGGATCATGCGCCAACGCCATCGCAATCAGCACCCGCTGCCGCTGCCCCCCAGACAACTGATGCGGATACCGCTGCGCCATCTCCGGCGACAACTCCACCTTCGACAACAACTCCACCGCCCGCGCCTGCGCCTGCTTCTTACTCACCCGCGAGTGAATCAGCACCGACTCCGCCACCTGCTTACCCACCTTCATCAGCGGATTCAACGCAGTCATCGGCTCCTGAAACACCATCGCCACCCGCTTCCCCCGAATGGTGCACAAATCCCGCTCCGACAACTGATCCAACCGGTCCGAACCCAACCGAATCTCCCCCGTGGACTGCATCAACCGCAACACCGACAACGCCGTCAGCGTTTTACCCGACCCGGACTCACCAATCAACCCCACACGTTCCCCCGGCGCAATGGAAAACTCCACATCCTGCACCACATCCTTGACGCAGAGATCCTTCACCTGCAACACGGTCATTTCTTCTGCCTCGCTTCATCCAAAAATCGGGGATCATACAGATCCCGCAACCCATCACCCAACAAATTAAAACCCAACACCGTTACCGCAATGGCCAACCCCGGCCACACCGCCAAATACGGTGCCGTGGTCAGCGACGACTGCGCCGACTGCAACATCCGCCCCCAACTCGGATCCGGCGGCGGTGTTCCCAACCCCAGGAAACTCAACCCCGCCTCCGCCAAAATCGCTAACGCAAACGACACCGACGCCTGCACAATGATCACACCCAAAATATTGGGCAACACATGCCGCGTCGCAATATAAAAACTACCGCGCCGCGCCGTTCGGGCCGCCGCCACATAATCCAACGACATCACCGTGAGCGCCGCCGCCCGCGAAATCCGGGCAAAACCCGGCACATTCGCCAACCCAATGCCCACCATCGCCGTCATCGTCGTCGCCCCAAACATCGCCGTAGCAATGATCGCCAACAACAACCCCGGAAACGCCAACAACAAATCCGACGACCGCATAATCACAGCCTCCACCGCCCCCCGGCGCATAGCCGCCCACACGCCCAACGGCACCCCAATCACCGCAGCCACCAGCACAGCCACCACACCCACCGCCAAAGTGATGCGCGACCCCACCATGATCTGCGAAAACACATCCCGCCCAAACCGGTCCGTACCCATGATGTGGCCCCAACTACTGCCCTGCAGCCGCACCTCCGGGTAGGCATGCAACGGATCGTACGGCGTCCACACCCACGACACGAGCGCCATGAGCACCACCACCGCAATAATCCCGCCGCCAATCCACCCAGCAATGGGCAATTTCTGCAGCACTTGCTTCATGCGAGCTACCCCCTGAGTCATGCCGTTCATGCTGCCACCTCCACACTACGAGTCCGCGGATCAACCACCGCATAAGCCAAATCCACCAGCGCATTCACCACCACAGCAAAAATCACCAACACCATGACAATGGTCTGCACCGTGGGCAAATCCCGGTTCGTCACAGCCTGCAACAACATGCTGCCCAACCCCGGAATCACAAACACCTTCTCAATCACCACAGCACCAATCAACAAGTTCGTCAGCTGCAACCCCGTGACCGTCAGCACCGGCAACGCCGCATTCCGCAACCCATGGTTCCGCAACGCCTGCCCCGGACTCAACCCCTTCGCCCGGGCCGTCCGCATGAAATCCTCATTCATCACATCCAACACCGCAGAACGCACATACCGCGTCATGATGGCCGCCTGCACAATACCCAACGAAATCACCGGCAACACCAACCGCGCCAAGAAGCCCCCAAAGTCTTCACTTGGCACCGCCCAACCATTGGCCGGCACCCAATGCAGCCGCACCGCAAACGTCGCCACCAGCAAAATGGCAGCCAGGAAGCTCGGAATCGCAATGCCAATTTGGCTGAGCACCGTGATGGCCACTCCGTCGGCGCGCCGGGCCCGTTGGGCTGCCCACACCCCGAGGGGAATGCTGAGCCCTAGGGCAATCAGCATGGCACAGCCCACCAGGATGATGGAGACTTGCAGCCGGTCGAACACGAGGGGGGAGATGTCGGTACCAGAGGTTAGTGATATGCCGAGGTTGCCGGTGAGCAGGCCTTGAACCCAGGTGAAGTATTGCTGCCACAGGGGTTTGTCGATGCCCATGCTGGCGGCGAGTTTGGCCACGGATTCGCTGGTGCCGGTGACGCCGAGGGCGATTTCGGCGGGGTTGCCGGGAATCACACGCAGGGCCACGAAGATCACGATGCTGGCCACCAGCAGGGTGAGTAGGTAGCGCAGCAGGTTCATACTGAGTTTTTTCACTACGGTGACTCCTTTTCCACCCCGGAAAGCACCAGGCCGTCCGCCACGGAGTTGCGGGGGATGCCGGTGATGCCTTTGTGCGTCACCACGATCATGGGCAGGTTGAACAGGGTATCGGCACCTGCTTGGGCCATGATTTCGGCGACGGCTTGCTTCATCAGTTCTGGGTATTGGTCTTCGGGGGCTTTGTCGGCTTCGGCGAGGAGTTCCCGCACCTGTGGTTGGTCGAATCCCAGGTAATAATCCGGGTTGCCAAACAGGTGGGGGATGTCGCGGGGTTCGACGTGGGCGATCAGTGACATGTCGTAGTTTTTGCCCTTGAGTACCTTCGCCAACCACACGGCGGGGAATTCGGTGGATTCAATTTTTACCTTGAAGCCGATGTCTTCCAGTTGGGAGTAGAGGATTTCGGAGGCGGATTGGGCGTAGGGGAGTGAGGGCACTGAGATGGTGATTTCGGTGCCGGTGGCGCCGGCCTCAGCCATCAATTCCCGGGCCTTCGCCGGGTCGAACTGGTATTCGCTCTCACCGGTGAACCACGGGTCAGTGGGGGGGACGGGAGTGCCGCCGGTTTCTACGCCGTAGCCCTCCCACGTGGTGTCGATGATGGCTTGCCGGTCTACCCCGTACATCACGGCCTGCCGCACGCGCACATCATCAAAGGGGGCACGCTTGTTGTTCATGCTTAAAACCACTTCGCCGTTGGTGGTGCCCACCTCTACGGTGAGGTTTTTATCGGCCCGCAGGGACTCCAAAAGTTCGGGGGATTGGAGGCCAATAGCTGCGTCAATGGTGCCGGAACGCACCGCATTGGTCAAGGAGATAGCATCCCCGAAGTACCGGAAGACTGCGCGGTCGTTCGCAATCTTTCCAGCCCAATAATCGGGGCGGGCCACCATCGTCAACGAGGTGCCCACTGCCCACTTATCCACCGTGTAAGGGCCAGTACCCACAGGCTTGGTGGCGAGGTTATCCACCCCGTTGGGTGTCATCATCGCCCCCGTGAGAGTACCCATGGACCACAACCAACCATTCGAACGTTGTTTCAAATTCACCTTGAGGGTGTGGGTGTCAATCACCTCGGTGGAATCCACCACATCCATCTGGGATTTCAGGCCGTTGCTCCACTCGGATTTCACCCGATCAATCGAGAACTTTGCGGTGTCCGCGGTGAAATCGTCCCCATTGGAAAACTTCACGCCCTCCCGCAGCTTAAAAGTGTAGGAGGTGCCGGCGTCGTCAAGCTGCCACTCGGTGGCAAGCAACGGCTGAATATTTCCGTCTTGGTCAATCCGCACCAACCCTTCGTACACATTGCCCATCAACGCCTGTGGGATGGCAGCGCCGGAGGTCGTCGTAAAGTCCAACGATGCCGGTGGGGCAGTGGTGCCCACCACAATTGTGTGCGCTGCCGACGTCGTCGGGGTGTCAACAACCGCATCACCCACGCCGCTGCTCGCGGTGCTGCCCGCCGAGCAGCCAGCCACCAGACTGGCGGCACAAAGAATTTTTACTATTTTCCGCATGATTGCCTAAGAGTAACCATTGTTGTGGCATACATTAAATTTGTGATGATTGTGTTGCGTACCTCAACCAAAAGCTTCTGCCAGTCCCGCACCGTTACCCTAGCCGTATTTTTCATAGCCATGATGTGTGGATTCGCCGCATTGCTGGGCCTTTTGCTTATCGACGCGCGTGGCTGGTGGCGTGTCATTGTTCTCATATCTCTCACCGTCCCCGTAGTAGGAGTAGTTTTAAGCATTTGGGGAATGATATCTAATTTTCGCCGGCTCCGCCGCCCAGTTTTGATAATTAATAATGACGAAGTTCATATCGTGGAAACCGGAATCCGATTTCCCACCAACCAATTACAACTTGGATATCTCTTTCACCACGGGATGAAGCTCTTTGGCACTCTCATTCCCACCCACCTCATCACCGACGAAGACGCGGAAAAATATTATTCAGACTACACCTTCACATTTCCGCGCGGCGCTACATTAAGCCCCACCCAGTTCACTGACGCCCTCTATCACCGGGGTGTCCGCGTCATCTGGAAAGACTAAATCGCCGCGCAGCAGACACTGTGCGGCGGTTGATGCTTATTCCGGATGCCTGCTTCCGGTGGCGTTAGCTCGGAATGGCTGCCACAGCAGCCGCGATACGCGCCACGGCCTGTTCCAAAATCTCCCGCGACGTGGCGAAATTCAACCGGGCGCAGCCCGCACCAATCTCCCCAAACCACGCGCCATCATTGAGCGCCACCTTGGCGTGCTCCAACAAATAGGCGGACTTATTGCCCGGAATGGCCGTCTCATTCAAATCCAACCACATGAGGTACGTCGCCTGCGGGGCAGCAATCTTGACGCCCGGGATTGCCTCCGGCAGTGCTTGCAACAAATAATCCCGATTATCCTGCAAATAGGCGAGCTCCTCCTGCAGGAACTCGCGGCCGTCCCGGTACGCAGCCTCCGCGGCAGCCAACCCCAGTATCGAAGCACCATCCTTGGTGGCGTTGCTCAACCGATTCCACACCGCATTATCAGCAGCATTGCTGAAGATGATTTGGGCGCACTTCAAACCCGCCGTATTCCACGCCTTCGACGTGGCCGTGACCGTGATGCACATCCGCGCCGCCGTATCGCTCACGCCAGCGGCAACAACATGCTGCTTACCGTCATAAATAAGTGGCGCATGAATCTCATCAACCAACACCCGGGCCCCAAACTCCGCCGCCAAATCAGTGATGGCAACAAGCTCCTCCCGGCTAAAGATATACCCCAAAGGATTATAGGGATTACAGAGCAATAAACACCCAGCACCCTGTTCAAATGCCGCCCGCAGCTCCGCCAAATCAAAAGACTCGACAAAAATTCCCTGCCGGCCAGTCGCCTGCAACAACTGGAAAAACGGCGGGTACGCCGGCACCGGCACAATCACCGGCGAATCCGGGGTGGTGAAATGCTGAATAGAAATCAGCAGGGCCCGCACCACATCCGCCACCGGATGCACCCATTCCGGATTGGCCGCATAATCATAGTGGTCCTGGTAAAAATCTGCGGTGGCGGTGGCTAATCCCGCATGGTCTTCGGCAGGATAGCCGAAGGATTCTGCATCCACTGCTTTTTGGACAGCTGTACGAATAGCTGGGCAGGTTTCGAAATCACTTTCTGCTACCCATAAGGGGATGACATCGGCACCATACCGCGTCCATTTCATCGTATTTCTGGCTTGTAATTGCTCATAAGAGGGGAAACGCATGTGTACCATGGTAACGCTCACTACCGGTTATTGGGTACTATGCTTGAGGAATATTCACCACGATTCACGCGGTGAAAACCCCATCAACCCCATCCAAAAATTATTGGTACCACAGCGAGTGGCGTAGTAGCTGTTGCTGTCACACCAGGTGCTTTCAGCAACTGCACCAATAATCACACATGGGTGTTGCATGCGAAAGGCAGGCAGAAATGCATGCCACAATTGTAAAAATGGTTGGTAGATATGCTACAACCGGAATGCACGTTGGTGAAAGGCACACGATGAAACGAATAGGCGCGATTGTCGCTATAAGTTTGCTGCTAGGCGGTTGTTCGCTGTTTGGCGGCAATAACTCCGACTCCGACACCGCCGTATCGCCCAGCACCTCTGCCGCCCCCGTATTCCAAGCCAAAGAGGTGGAACCCATCACCGCCGCTGAATTGGGGAAACCCCAGGTAGACCCCGGCCTCAACGTGGAAATCACCCTCCAGGCCGCCGGCTACAACCCGACTGGCACCGGCTCCATCGTGTACGTCTTAGTCAAAAACCTCAACGAGGCACCCCTGCCCACCGACGCCCTCACCGTCGAACTGCAAGGGGCTAACCCCATGTCAAACGGCACCATTGGGCTTGATTTACCATTGGGCTCCGGCGCTGCCGCTAATCTCCAATATGCCTTCGACGCGAGCCCTAGTTCGCTCAGCAACGCTACATTTACCATTGGGAATGTTATTTTCCAAGGAAATCTCGCCAACGTGTAATTTTAGTGCCGAAAACCACCTGTTAGGCGCTGGGATATGTGCTTATCTTGGTTTTCCTGGGCACAAGAGAAAAGTATCAAGGTTATGTGAAACCACCCGTATTGATCCTTCCGGGCGGGCACTCACCCGCTGCTGGATCCGAGCGGATCACGTTATCTGGCGTGGTGTGGGCGTTGGCTGCCACACTATACCTGTGTGCCCTCGTGTGTCTGGTCAAACCCCTCTAATCTAGTGTGGCAGATTAGCTGCTGCTTGCTTATCGACGCCCACAGCCTACTATTCTTAAACCATGACTGATGTAGTAGTGCTCGTTGATGACCAGGGCCACCCACTGGGCACCGTCCCCAAAGCCACAGTGCATACCACCAATACGCCACTGCACTTGGCTTTCTCCTGCTATGTGATCTACAACAGGAATATACTCATCACCCGCCGTGCCCTTGGCAAAAAAACCTGGCCCGGTGTGTGGACCAATTCCGCCTGCGGTCACCTCGCCCCAACTGAAACTGCAGAACAAGCATTAAACCGCTGGGTACCACATGAATTAGGCATAAACCAGGTGCATAATGTGCGCTGCATACTGCCAGAATTTCGGTACCGGGCGGTTGACTCCCACGGAATTGTGGAAAACGAAATCTGCCCCGTCTTCATTGCCGACATCACCGAAGACATCCACCCAGCCGCCGATGAAGTAGATTCCTTCCACTGGGTGCAGCCCGCCGACCTTCTGGCCGCAGCAGACGCCACCCCCTTCGCCTTCAGCCCCTGGATGGTGGAGCAATTGGCCTTCCCCCAGTTGCGGGGTGCCTTGCTGGCGCTATAGTTTCTCTGCGGTGGAAACCGGCACATGCAGCCATTCTTTTCGATGATGGAAATCATAATCTACCTCGTACATGAGCTTATCCACCACATAGGCGTGTAGTAGCTTTTGTTCATCCTCACTTATCGGACCATAGCCCTCGAAGAAGTCAGAGAAATCAGCCACCTGCGCATAATCAAAACTCCGCACCATGCCCGCTAAATCTCGCATGGGGGAGTCCGGTAACCGACGCTGCGCCAACGGTACTGTGGGTTCCCCCTCAAAATCAATCAAAAAGTACTGGCCGTCGGAGTACAAGATCTGGGCCAAATGCAGATCCGCGTGAATGCGCTGCACCGGAAACGACTCCGGCAAATCCACATAAGCCGCCAACGTTTTATCCCGAAACTGCTGCACCAGCGGGGTGCGTTTGCAGAACAGATCCAGCCGATCCGTCAGCTGCTTATGCAAGGCGGTTTTACTGCCCACCCCGGTGGGAAATACCTCCGCTAAATCCTCGTGCACATCCTTGATCACCGCCCCTAACCGGCGTAAATGCGGCTGTAAATCATCCCGTAGATCCCAGACGTTGGTGGCGTCGACAAGCCGACGCGACACGATAGCGGTGGTGTAGTCACCATGGGTCAAATGCCCCAAGTATTCCGGCACATGCCGGTGCAGCGCCCGCGTCACCTCAACATCAGGGTGCAAGCCTGGCTCACACGTGCGAAAAAACTTCCAAATGGTTGTTCGAGTGATGAAGGACGTATTGGTCTGCATCGCCTCAACCGGGGTGCTTTCCGTGATGCCCATGTCTGCTGCCGCAGCCAGCATTTCCGTGAGCTTATCCCCATGGATATGAAACCGGGTGTCATGGCCCAAACAAATATCGGCCACCGGATCCCCCAGAACATCTTGAATCAGATTATGGCTTAAAGTAATCATTTTATTCCTTCACGAATATACGCCAGCGGGTCCGTCACCACTGCGGTACTACCATCCAAATGTGCCACCAACACCTGCTTATCCGCACCGTACACCGGCCACGATGGATCCTCCCCTGCGATGAACCGCAATGCCTCGGCCTGCACCAACACCGCCAGGGGTGGGCAATCCAACGACTCTGGAATACCCGCCGGTAATAACTCATAATTGCCGAAGAACCACGGAATATCCGCGCAGTGATAAATCGGCTTTTTCACCGTCCCCCGGTACTCCAACACCCACGTTTTATCCGGGCGGGCGTCCGCCACCTTCACCACGAAACTCCGAATCGAAGCATCCCCAATCAGGTAGCCCAATTGCCGCACCCGGTGCGGTGGCACCCAATTACTGTTCGCCCCAAACAGCTTCAGATTCATCGGCATCAGTACTTTCCCTATCCATGAAGCATCCAATTTCTTCGCATTGGGTACCAAAAGCATTTCCTCCTGAGTGCACGTAACCACCAGGGGGATCTCCGCCAACTCTTGTGCCCGAAATGGTTGCGGTCCAAACCGTAAATCACTGAACACCATGGATCGCATTCTGGATTCAACCTTGGCCAACCGGTCTGCCGGCATAGACGCCAGCTTTTCTCGGGTCAGCCTGCTTTGTAATAATGTGCGAGCCAACTCGGTGTGGAACTTCTGCCGTGGATAGGCGGGCGACATGGCCCATGCTCGTCGAAAAGCTCCTTTATAGTGGTCACGGCGGCACAGCCACAGCACAATTCCCGCCCCAGCCGATTGTCCCACCAACGTCACATTCGCCGGGCTACCGCCAAAACTTTCGATATTCTGCTGCACCCATTCCAACGCCACATCGCAATCATCCACACCCCGGTAGCGATCCGGCTCATCATCGGCGAACTGTATGAACCCCGAAAACCCCAACCGGTATTCCACGCTGACCGTAATTACCCCAGCCTGCGCCAATGGCACCGCATTAAACCACGGCTCATCATACGCACCAAACTCATAAGAACCACCATGGATAAATACCACCACCGGTAAATCATCCAACGGCTTAGCATCAGAAGGCGCAGTTACCGATAGTACCAAATGCTGTGGGTGCGTTTCCACCCCAGATTGCACTGGCTCTGCAGCACCAAACGACGGGGCAGACGCATACGTAATCCGTGGAAACCTAGTTACCTTGCCGTCGGTATCTGCCACCGTCATTCCGTTGAACTGGCCTGATGGTGCCGTAACGATAATTTCACCCATGCAGGCGAGTTTAGCAACTACAATGAATGCTCATGATTGACAACCCATTTGCTAGACCATCAGAATTGCCATACCAACTACCACCATTCGCTCACATTAGCGAAGACCAATACCGGCCTGCCTTCGCCGCTGCAATCGCACACCACGCCGAAGAACTCACCGCCATCGCTACCAATCCTGAACCACCAACATGGGAAAATACAGTCGAAGCCCTGGAGCGTAGCGGTGCCGAATTAAACCGTGTTGAAGCTGTCTTCTTCAACCTACTTAACACAGACGTCACCGATGAGATTGAGGCCATCGCCTCCGAAATTGCCCCGCAACTTGCAGCCCACGCTGACTCCCTTTATCTCAACGAACAAATATACGAACGAATCGCACAAGTTACGCCCCCCAACGACTCGGAATCTAGGCGCCTGCACGATTATCTGCTACGCCAATTCCGTCGCCGTGGCGCAGCTCTCAATGACGAACAGAAAGCCGAACTCAAACGCATCAACGCCCGCCTCAGCGTGCTTACCGACCAATTCGCACGCAACTTGCGCGAAGAAACCAAAGAACTCGCAGTCTCCTTCGAACGTGACGAACTCCAAGGCCTTAGCGATAGCCGCATTGCCTCGGCTGCCGAAGATGCCCAAGCGCTAGGCCGCACCGGCTACGTCATCCCTTTGAACCTTCCCAGCGTCCAAGAAGAACAAATCAGCCTGGAGCTACCCGAAGCCCGTGCCAAACTCTACGAAGCTTCCATTCAGCGCGGAACCAAAAATAACAAGCCCGTCCTCATCGAAATCGTGCAGCTGCGCGCCCAACGGGCTCAACTGCTTGGCTTTAATACTCACGCGGATTACGTTATTGCTGAAGAAACTGCAAAAACCCCTGAAGCTGTACGCAACCTGCTGGCAGACCTCACGCCCGCAGCTGCTACCAATGCCCGTAACGAACTCAAACTCCTCGAAGAAGCCGCCGACGCTGAAGTAACCGCCGCCGACTGGCCCTACTGGGAATCCAAAGTACGCATCCGGGACTACTCATTCGATGAAGAAGAACTCTCCAAATATTTCCCCCTACGTCGTGCCCTCATCGACGGTGTTTTCTACGCTGCGCACAAACTCTATGGCATCACCCTAGAACCCCGCACCGACCTCGAAAGCTATGCCGCCGACGTTGACGTATGGGAAGTCAAAGACGCCGACGGCACCGGCATCGGCCTGCTGCTCACCGATTACTATGCGCGTCCCTCGAAACGCGGCGGCGCCTGGATGTCCAGCTTCGTGGAACAATCCGAGCTCCTTGGCACCAAACCGGTGGTCATCAACGTCCTTAACATCACTAAACCTGTCGATGGCTCCGAGGCACTGTTGTCCTTGGACTCCCTCACCACTCTTTTCCATGAATTTGGGCACGCACTCCACGGCCTCCTCTCGAACGTACGGTACCCCAGCTTCTCTGGCACCAACGTCCCTCGCGACTACGTGGAATTTCCCTCCCAAATCAATGAAAACTGGGCCTTGGATCCCATCATTTTGCACAACTTTGCCTACCACGTCGAGACCAACGAAATCATCCCCGATGAGCTTATCGACGCCATCCACGCTGCTCGCCAATTTGGCCAAGGTTTCAGCACCAGCGAATACCTTGCTGCCGTCACCATCGACTTGGCGTGGCACTCCCTAACCCCCGATCAAGCCGCACAACTCACCGTCGATGACATCGAAAAATTCGAAGCACAAGCATTAGAAAAAGCCGGCCTGGAGGTCAACCCCCGTTACCGCTCTACCTACTTCTCCCACATCTTCCGAGGTGGCTACTCCGCCGGCTACTACTCCTACTTGTGGGCTGAAGCTCTCGATGCTGACGGGTTCTCCTGGTTCGAAGAACAAGGTGCTGCCGGTACCCAAGCTACCGACGAACGTATGCGGGCTGCCGGCCAACGCTTCCGCGAATTGGTGCTATCCCGCGGCGGGGCCGACGAATACATCGAAGCCTTCATCAATCTGCGTGGACGCGACAAAGATATCACCCCCTTGCTCATCCGTAGGGGGCTCCAAGGTGCCGTTTCATGACCTTCATGGACCGCATCAGCCAGTTCCTCATCACCAGCCCTCTGTGGCTTCAGGCCATCATAATGTTCATCGTGGTGGTGCCCCTGTGTGCGGCATTGGCCATGGTGTGGTTACGACTCGTGGACTTCCTCGGTGCTACCTTGCTGCGAATCAAACATACAATCCTTGAAAAACAAAAATGATGTGTTCATTCTGACCCAGTGAGGTTAAACTAATTCCGCACCCAAGTCAGAAAGAACATCATGGCGAATCCGGAAGAACTGCGTAAGCAAGACCAGCAATTACCTAAAATCAAGCGTAATTACCCTCGCTCCCGAGTCACCCAGGCCCTCTACCTCCTTATAGGGATAGTCATCGTGGCCTGGCTGATTTCAACCATCACCTAAAAGTGTCGATTCAGACCGTCGTGAAGAAGCAGCAATCGCATGAAATAGGTTAATGCTGGGTAAATCGTCGATAAGCACCACTTCACCGGCAGCATTGCTCAATGGCAGACACCAGTTCGGGTACAAATCCTTCGTCGTACCTGGCTGGTTCTGCACCTTCTGGTCACCAACCAAATCCACCAACGCCGTACACGTCAACGCCGCCGGCGTATGCGCAATAAACCGATGTGTAGCAGCCACCAACACGTCTGTAGCACCCCGCTCATCCCGACCTCGGTCCAGGAAATTATCCATCACAAAATCCTCACCCGCGAAGCCACCTTGCTCCAACACCCGGTTGAAAATCTCCGCTTGCCAGCGCAAATCACTAGCCAACTCATCATCAAAACTACTGAGCAGCAGCCCCAAATCATGCCGCAACGTAATGTGCTTGGCATGCAAATAACCAGCCGTCGGCGGCAAATCATGCGTAGTCACCGATGCCAAACATGCCGGCCGGTATTCCTCCTGCCGTCGCGGCCCCCCTTGTGGTGACGACTCAAACCACAACACACTGGTACCCATGATGCCAAACTCATTCAGCACATCCTGAACCCACGGCTCAAACGTCCCCAAATCCTCACCAATCACCACCGCACCAGCACGCTCTGCTTCCAAAGCCAAAATGCCTACTAGCGCCCGGAAATCGTAATTCACATATGTGCCCGTACCTGGATGCTGCATGCGCGGAATCCAAAATAGCCGGAACAACCCCAACACATGATCCACCCGAATCCCACCAGAATGCCGCAAAATAGTGCGCAACATATCCCGCCACGGTTTATAGCCCAACTCTGCCAGCCGTTCTGGATGCCACGGCGGCTGCGACCAATCCTGACCATGCTGGTTGTAATTATCCGGTGGTGCCCCTACCGAGGCACCCGGCACTAACACATCCGCCAACGTCTGTGCATCCGCCCCTGTCGGATGCACTCCCACCGCCAAATCAGCCATGATGCCAATCCGCATACCAGCAGCTACGCACCGAGCCTGTGCCACTGCCAACTGTTGATCACAAATCCACTGCAACCACATATAAAACTCAACTGGCGGCTCTACCTCCGCATGACTGCCACTATCAAACGCAGACAATTCCTGCTCCGCGCACCACGCAGCAAAATCAGCTAAACCATCACCCTCCCGGTGAATATAATCCCGGAACTGATGCTCCCGAATCTCATCCCGACCAACATGGAAAATCTCACGCAGCGCCTGCAACTTCGCCTCATAAATGGGATTGCGGTCAATAATCTCTGCATCCCGATTCAACTGCTGAAACTTCCGCGCCAAATCCGAAACTTCCGCGCGCACATCATCAGCCAGCAATTCAATCTCCGGAATATCCTCCACCCGAATATAAATCGGATTAATAAATCGCCGCGTAGTTGGCAAATACGGTGAATCTTCCACCGGCGGGAACGGCTCAGCTGCATGCAGCGGATTCACCAACAGGAAATCCCCAGCCCCATGCATAGCCAACGTTTCCCCCAAGTAACCCATGTCGTGGAAATCCCCAATGCCCCACGAATCCTCTGACCGCACCGAATACAACTGTGCCATCACACCCGCCACCGGATCCTGAATTGCAGCATCTGTAGTGGACAGGCGTGCTGGAGTGACGATGAGGGTGCAGCTGTCGGCAATATTGTTGGATACAAGGGTGATGGTGTGCCAACCTTGGGGCAGGCCAGCGGGTATGCTGAAGGTAGCTTCACCCCAGATCACACCATCAATTTCCCGAGCTGGTTCCCAGTTTTCCAATTGGGTGGTGATTTCGGTGACAGAGCTATCTTCGAAGGTGATGAATAGTTCTGCGGGGTTACCATCGCGCACGTGCACATTGAAGGTTTGTGACTCCCCGTTGGTGGTGACGATGCAGCGGGGGAGGGGCCGGGCAAATTCGATATCCCGCCGGTGCTGCAGGGCTGCGCGGATGGTGTCTTCGCTGGGTCTGCTATCGCTATTGGCATCATCGAAGTTCATGGCGGCTAGGTCGTGGTAGTCCAATGAACCTAAACCTAAATCTACCCCCATGGAGTGCAAGATTTTTATTAACGTATCATCAGACACTTCGATGTAGTGGCCGCCGAAACCGGTATAGGCCGTTGCAATATTGTACGCGGTAGCAAGTTCGCGTAGTAGATCCTGATATCCCACAAACGACTATTGTGCCATCGAGTGGGGTGCTGAGCCTAGAAAAGTGGGCAATTATTCACCCCCCGATGTAAATTCTTTGGTTAAGTACATGATTCCGCGCCGCATTCTTGCGCACGACATGAACCCCCGGCCGGTTCTACCTCAGCCCCCAACCAGTACCTGGCGTTATTGCACTGACCAGCGCAATGTTGGGTCGAATCAGCAATAATATTAAATACGGTATTAGCGTGGAATCGCAATGAAACTTTTCATGGAAGGAATCTCCACCATGCAGGAAACTCACACCCCCGCAGATTATGTCATTGGTGAATCTGATACTTGTCTTACGTCCTTATTAGGAAGCGCCAAAGCCCGCCCCTTCGGGGTGATCTTTACCCGGCCGCAAAATTTTGAATGGGTTAACGTTACCGCCGCCGAATTTATAGCGGAAGTATACGAGGTGGCCAAGGGCTTTATCGCCAATGGGGTGCAGCAGGGCGACCGCATCGCCTTGCTGAGTGAAACCCGCTACGAGTGGTCATTATTGGATTTCGCCATTTGGGCTGCCGGGGCGGTGAGTGTTCCCATTTATGGTTCCTCCTCACTCAGCCAGATCGAATGGATTATCGAAGACTCCGGGGCGGTTTTCGCCGTGACCGAAACCCGGGAGCACACGGAATTAATGAAAAACCTGGTGCTGGGGGAGGATGGGCAACCATTGCTGCATGGGTCGACGTCCCAATTGCGTCGCATCCTAGAAATCAATGCCTCGGCGATCACCACGCTTAAATTTGAAGGCCGGCCCATCGAAGACCACCAGGTGGAGGAGCGGATTAATGCCACCAAGTCCAGCGATCTGGCTTCGCTGGTGTACACCTCCGGCACCACGGGCCGCCCGAAAGGCTGCTGTCTCACGCATGCCAATTGGTTGGCGGAAGTGCATGGGTTGTTAACCAACCCCATTGGGGCTATTGCGCGGCCGGGCTCTCGGGTGCTCACGTTCCTGCCGTTGGCGCACGTGTTGGCGCGGGCTGTGTCGCTGGCGGTGGCTATCGGGGGCGGCACGCAATCCCACTGGTCGGATTTCTCCACCTTGGGGGTGGAATTCCAGCGGGCGCGCCCCAACCTGATTTTGGGGGTGCCGCGGGTGTTCGAAAAGGTGCATAACTCGGCGGTGGCCAATGCCACCGCAGGCGGGCCGGTGAAAGCCGCCATGTTTAACAATGCCCGCAAAACAGCCATTGATTATTCGCGGGCGTTGGACACGGAGGAAGGCCCGTCGCGGATGCTCAAGCTGCGCCATAAGACCTTTGATAAGTTAGTGTATTCCAAAATCCGGGCTGCCATGGGCAATTCCGTGGAGTACGCCATTTCGGGTGGGTCGGCCATGAACCCGGATATTTTGCATTTCTTCCGGGGCATCGGGGCGCCGATTTATGAAGGCTATGGGCTCACCGAAACCACGGCGGCCGCCACCGTGGATTTTGAGAACCAGAAAATCGGTACCGTCGGGCCGCCCATCGGCGGGGTGTCGGTGCACATCAATGATGACGGGGAGATTCTCGTCAAGGGCACCACGGTGTTCAGTGGTTATTGGAATAACCCGGAGGCAACGGCGGAGTCCTTCAATGAATACGGCTGGTTTAACACCGGTGACCTGGGTGAATTATTGGATTCCGGGCATTTGGTCATCACTGGCCGCAAGAAGGATCTCATTGTGACGGCCGGCGGTAAGAATGTGTCGCCGGAGCCGTTGGAGGATTCCCTGAGCGCGCACCCGCTCATCAGCCAGGCCATTGTGGTGGGGGATGGGAAGCCCTTCATTGGATTGTTGGTTACGTTGGATGAGGATGCGGTGCGTCGGTGGAAGCTGAACCGCAATATTCCGGAGTCGCGTACGGTGGCGGAATTGGCGGTGGAACCAGCGTTGCGGGCGGAAATCCAAGATGCGATTAATGACACGAATAAACTAGTGTCACATGCTGAGGCTATTAAGAAATTCCATATTTTAGACCGAGATCTCACTGAGGAAGACGGTGAGCTCACCCCCACAATGAAGGTGAAACGCAACGTGGTCGCCCGACGATATGCAGAAGAGATAGAGCGACTCTATCAGCGCTAACGCTGCAAATGAGCTACCTTTTGTGGTGGGGTGAATTGTGTAGATTTGGTCTCAATTCGGCGAGGCATGACGCAAAATACGACGCACTGAATTAGAGTCTTTCTTCGTAAGCAAAACCAGTTTCATTGGTAGCCTCAATGAAGCCGAGAACCTACATGAGGGGTGACCACTGTAATGCAGGTACTGACTGCCACATTGCGCCATCGGGAACTGACCCAAGAAATCTTTAATATTGGTGATGAGGTAGCAACCTTCATTGAAAATATCGCAGAGGCTATCGCCGATTGGGATGTTGAGCTGGTAGAAGATTGCGTAGCCGAGTTCGAAGACATCATCAACGATGCTAGGAACGACTCTCGCACCATTGTGAAAGAACTTATAGGACTGCGACATGCGTTAACGTCCGGTTTAGCTTCCGGCACGGTGGGCATCCCCATGCCCATGGTGGAGGAGGCCACAGAGCGGCCGGCGGCGGTCAACGCCCAGTCCCTGCGGAATCAATTTCCCATCCCTATTAATGCGCCGGTGACGGTTCAGGAAATTAATCAGTCCTTAAAGAACCGCACAGATCTGGTTAGACAGTATCTTGCCTGCATCGTGGACTGGGAATTAGCGGAAACTGAAAAAGCCGCATATGACATTGATTCCCGCAGGTTGTCAATCCTGTTCGCCCGCACCGCCGATGCGGTCACCGGCGCCACCAAAGCATGGTTGGAAGCCGTCGTGGCGGACTATCCCGGGGTTGCCCGCACGATGCGCGGCTCCCACCCGCCGGAATTCCTCAACGAGCGCGCCCGTATTGATGCCGTGGTGGCCCGGGTGAAGGCAAAAATGGGCCGGGCGGCCGGCGCCCACGTCTCCTAAACTTCTGCTCGCTTTTCGACGAAGCCCGGGTGTGCTTTACAATCAGTTCACAATGCCCACTTTGTCCCACCCCGATACGCCCTTTGGCGTGTACATTCACGTGCCGTTTTGCTCCTCCCGCTGCGGCTACTGCGACTTTAACACCTACACGCCTGGGGAATTAGGCACGTCCGCATCGCCTGCCACTTACCTGGATGCCCTCGAACAAGAGCTCGAACTCGCGGTCACTCACGTCAACCGGCCCGCCGACACCATCTTCATCGGCGGCGGCACCCCCTCCCTCCTGGGGGCGACCGGCCTCAACCGCATCCTCACGGCCATCCGCAACACTTTCGGCATCAACCCCACGGCGGAAATCACCACTGAATCCAACCCGGAATCCACCAGCCCCGAATTTTTCGAACACCTGCTCGCCGGTGGTTTTAACCGCATCTCCCTCGGCATGCAATCCGCCAGCGCCAGCGTGCTCCAAGTCCTCGAACGCCGCCACACTCCCGGTCGTGCCTTCGCCGCCGCTCGGGAAGCCCGCTCCGCCGGCTTCCACCACATCAACCTGGACATGATCTACGGCACCCCCACCGAAACCGACCAGGATGTTTACGACACCATAGAACAAGTCATTGCCACCGGCGTCGATCACGTCAGCGCCTATTCCCTCATCGTTGAAGAGGGCACCCGCATGGCCCGCAAAGTCCGCCGCGGCGAACTCCCAGAACCAGACGAAGACGTTTACGCCGACCGCTTCGCCCTCATCGACAACCGCCTCAAAACCGCCGGCTACCACTGGTACGAAGTATCCAACTGGGCCAAACCCGGCGGCGAATGCCAACACAACCTCGGCTACTGGCGCGACGCCGACTGGTGGGGTGCCGGCCCCGGCGCCCACTCCCATTTGGGTAATCTGCGGTTCTACAACGTCAAACATCCCGCAACCTATGCGGCCAAGCTGGTGCAGGGGATTCTCCCAGTAAAGAACGTCGAAAAGCTCAATGCTGCGCAGCGACATGAGGAGCAAGTCATGTTGGGGCTGCGGCTGCGGGAGGGCCTGCACACCGCGCACTTTAATGCCCGGGAATTGGCGAAGGCGCGGGAATTTGCCGGATTGTTGCAGGTGGATGAGCAGCGGGTGGTGCTCACGGATGCTGGTCGACTACTTGCCGATGGCATGATTGCCGATATCCTGGTAACAGGTGAACTATAAGGAGGACGCCATGGCTTCAGCAGCAGAACGACGGCGGCAGGTGTTACAGGCAATCGTCGCCGATTATACTGCCACCCAGGAGCCTGTCGGCTCTAAAGCGCTTTTGGAACGCCATAAATTCGATGTTTCCTCCGCCACCATCCGCAACGACATGGCCGCCCTAGAGGCGGAAGGCTACATCAGCCAGCAACACGCCAGCTCCGGGCGGCTGCCAACCCAAAAGGCCTACCGGCTGTTTGTCGATTCCCTCAACGAAGTCAAACCCCTGTCGCAGGCGGAACGCCGTGCCATCCTGAACTTCCTGGAGGACGGCGTCAACCTGGAGGACATGCTGCGGCGTTCGGTGCAGCTGCTGAGCCAGCTGACACGCCAAACCGCGGTGGTGCAATTGCCAAACCTGAAGGTCAGTAGGGTGAAGCATTGCGAAGTGGTGTCGTTGACGCCGACGCGGCTGCTGCTGGTGCTCATCACCGACACCGGCCGGGTGGACCAGCGGCACGTGGAACTGGATCACATCTGTGGCCCGGAGCATACAGCGGCGCTGCGGGATGTGCTCAACCATGCGCTGGACGATAAGACTTTCAGCGAGGCGTCGATCGTGCTCACGGATTTAATTCAGCCCGCCACCTATCCCAATTTGGATCCGTTGGCGCAGCAACATCTGATTCAGTGCGTCACCGTGCTGATCGAAACGTTGGTGGAGCCGGCCAATGATCGACTGATTTTAGCTGGTCAGTCGCATTTAGCACAGATTGCCCGGGACTTCCCGGCGGGATTGCCGACCATTTTGGAGGCCCTGGAGGAGCAGGTGATCATTCTGAAACTACTCACGAATATTCAGGATTTGGATCATGTGAGTGTTCTGATTGGTGATGAAACGAAGAATGCGCAACTGCGGGGCGCTTCGGTGGTTGCCACTGGTTATGGGGCGCAAGGTGCAGCTTTGGGCGGGCTGGGGGTTGTGGGCCCCACGTATATGGATTATTCCGGCACCATGTCGAAGGTGCATGCTGTGGCGCAGTATGTGAGCTGGGTGCTGTCTGGGTCGGTGATGTAATCGGCGGATACGGTGCTGCTTGGCGCTTCAGCGGCCAAAGCCGGCCCGTGCCAGTCGCAGCGCCAGCCCCGCGCCGCCGGACAAGCCCAGCCAGCAGTATTACGCCAACAGCGAACACCGCAGCCACAACTGGGGAATACTTGACCAAGTGGCTAAAATAAACGCCACAGTTGCACCATGCTGATGCAACCAAGGTGGTTCACACCATCCTGGTTTTAGCATTCTGGAATAAAACCCAGACAATAAACCTTAATAATATATCGAGAAAAATAAACCCAATTTAGCAAAGGAAGTTTGCCCGCCGTGGCACGAGATTATTACGCAATACTTGGCTTGACCCAAGACGCAACCGACAACGATATCAAAAAGGCATATCGTAGGCTCGCTCGTAAATACCACCCCGATGTTAATAGCACCGAGGAGGCAGCCGAAAAATTTAGCGAAATCTCCATCGCCCAAGAACTCCTCCTCGACCCGGAAAAACGCCGCATCATCGACATGGGCGGCGACCCCCTCGCCGGCCCCTCCGCAGGACCCGGTGCGGCTGGCTTCGGCGGGTTATCGGACATCTTCGACGCTTTCTTTGGTGGGGGCGCCGCCACCCGTGGCCCCCGCAGTCGGGTGCAACCAGGTAATGATGCGCTGCTGCGTCTTGGTATCACCCTGGAGGAGGCGTACCTCGGGGTCGAGAAAGAAATCACCATTGATACAGCTGTGGTGTGTGATACCTGCGAAGGCACCGGCAGTAAAACCAAGCAAAAGCCAGTGACCTGCACGAACTGTGGCGGCATGGGGGAGGTGCAGCAGGTGCAGCGGTCCTTCCTGGGTAACGTCATGACCACCAGCCCGTGCCCCGCGTGCGGCGGCTATGGGGAAGTGATTCCCGATCCGTGTGCTACGTGTGATGGTGCTGGTCGGATGAAGGCGCGCCGGGATAAGGTGATTCAGATTCCTGCCGGTATTAATGATGGCATGCGGGTGCGCATGGCGGGCCAGGGGGAGGTTGGTCATGGTGGTGGTCCGGCTGGTGATTTGTATATTGAGGTGCAGACGAAGCCGCATCCGATTTTCAGTCGGGAGGGCGATAATTTGCATTTGACGGTGCATGTGCCCATGGTTGATGCGGCTTTGGGTTCGACGGTGAGTGTGAAGTCGTTGGATGGTAATCCCATTGAGTTTACGATTCCTGCTGGTACGCAGCCTGCTGATCGGTTGGTTGTGAGTGGTAAGGGCATGCCGCGGCTGCGTGCGGAGAGTCATGGAGACATGATTGCGCATGTGGATGTGACGGTGCCGAAGGATTTGGATGATAAGTCCCGGGAGTTGTTGGAGAAGCTGCGGCGGCACCGGTCGGAGGCTGCTGGGGTGCGTACGGAGGACGATGCGGATGAGTCGTTGTTCTCTAAGCTGCGCAATCACTTTCGCAAGTAAGTTCTAGGAGGCTTGGCGTGTCACGGCCCGTTTTTATTCACACCGACCCAACTGCCTTGGTGGTGGGGGAGTCGGTGACGCTACGCGGCGACGAGGGCCGGCATGCGGTGAGCGTGAAGCGCACCACCGTCGGCGAGGAGCTGGAGCTTGTCGACGGCCACGGCACCCGCGCCGTCGTTACCGTCACGGCAGTTGCGGGTAAAGACCACGTGACCGGCCAGGTGACAGAGGTGACGCTGGAACCAGCGCCCAAACCCACCGTGACGGTGGTTCAGGCCTTGCCCAAAGTGGCGCGTTCAGAACTAGCGGTTGATCTACTCACCCAAGCGGGCGCGGATGTCATTGTGCCGTGGCAGGCTACCCGGTCGGTGGCCAAGTGGGTGGGCGCCAAGCAAGAAAAAGGCGTGGCGAAATGGCAGGCCACCGCCGTGGCGGCGGCGAAGCAATCCCGACGAGCGCGGGTGCCGCAGGTAAGCCCAGTGGTGGGCACCACCGGCGTCATAGAGCTCATCACCCAAGCCGCCCTCACCCTGGTGCTGCACGAAGATGCGCAGGTGGGCATAGCCACGCAACCGCTCGCAGCGGCGGAATCCATCGTGCTCATCATCGGCCCGGAAGGCGGCATTTCCCCTGAAGAATTGGCTGCAGTTGTGGCGGCCGGGGCGCAGCCGGTGAAGCTCGGGCCGGAAGTGTTACGCACCGCCAGTGCGGGTATGGTGGCGTTGGCCGCCATCGGTGTGCAAAGCGGCAGGTGGTGACGTCGAAAAGCTGCATGGTTGCATACTTTGGTGTTGCGTAACGTGGGGCACATTACCTAAGGTAAATAATCGTTCTATGATTCACCGACCAGGTAAGGTTGATAACTTAGTGGCCGTCCATACTGAAGCAACGCCGCATATTATTCGTACCGTAGCGCTCGACGAAGCGCACTCGCAAACAATCTTGGGAATCAACGATGAAAACCTTAAAGTACTAGAAAACCAGTTGGATTGTCAGATCCATGTGCGCGGTACAGAAGTCACCCTCACCGGGCCGGCTCACGAGGTGGCGCGGGCTCTGAAAGTTCTGAAGGAACTGCAGGCCATCGCCCGGCGCGGCCATGTGATCAGCCCCGACTCGGTGAAAAATGCCATTCACATAGTCACTGGCGAAGCACCCCAATCTGTATCGAAAGTATTAGCGAGTGATATTGTGGTGCGGCGCGGCAAAGCTGTGCGGGCCAAAACCTTCGGCCAGAAAGAATACGTCGACGCCATCGACACCAACACCATCGTGTTTGGGCTGGGCCCAGCCGGCACTGGCAAAACCTACCTGGCCATGGCCAAAGCCGTCCAAGCCCTCCAAGCCAAGCAAGTATCCCGCATCATCCTCACCCGGCCCGCCGTGGAAGCGGGGGAGAAGCTCGGCTTCCTACCCGGCACGCTCAACGACAAAATCGACCCCTACCTGCGACCGCTGCACGACGCCCTGCGGGACATGGTGGACCCCGATATCATTCCCAAGCTGCTGGAATCCGGCATCGTGGAAGTCGCACCTTTGGCGTACATGCGGGGCCGCACTCTCAACGATGCCTTCGTCATCCTTGATGAGGCGCAAAACACCACGCCGGCGCAGATGAAAATGTTCCTCACCCGGTTGGGCTTTGGTTCTAAGATGGTGGTTACCGGCGACATCACGCAAGTGGATTTACCGGCAGGCCAGAAATCAGGTTTGCGCCTGGTGCGGCACATCCTCAAGGGTGTTGACGACATTCACTTTGCGGAATTAACCGCAGACGACGTGGTGCGACACCAATTAGTGGGCCGCATCGTGGCAGCTTACGACGAGTACGAGGACACGCTAACGCAACAACGATCATGAGCATCGAAGTTATTAATGAATCCGGTTACGACGGGGTGAATGAAGAATCCCTCGCCGACGTTGCTGCCTTCGTGCTGCGCGAAATGGACATCCACCCCCGTGCCGAAGTCACCATTTCCGTGGTGGACACCCCCACCATCAGCGAACTCCACCTCCGGTGGATGGACCTTGAAGGCCCCACCGACGTGATGAGCTTCCCCATGGATGAACTCACCCCCAACATGGGCCGCCCCGACTCCGCCGGCTTCGGGCCCGCCATGCTGGGGGACATCATTCTGTGCCCAGAATTTGCCCACAAGCAGGCAGAAAAAGCCGGCCACGGGCTCGGGCACGAACTGTGCTTACTCACCACACATGGGTGTTTGCACCTTCTGGGTTACGACCACGTCGACCCGAAAGAAGAGCAGGAAATGTTCGCCCTCCAGAACGAGCTCCTTCTGGACTGGTACAAAAACTGTGCGGAACGCGGCATTGAATTCCAACCCAAACCCACCGGTCCCGGCGCGTTTCCCTCTGCGGCGGATCGGGCAGAGTTGGATAAGCAGGTACCCGGCGGCGGCATTCCCGCCATCGGCGAACCTGTCGGCGAATCCGCAACCCAACCTAAGACCAGGCCGGATGAGGATGCCTAAGTGAGCCCCTTGGTTTTGGGCATCGTCGCGGTGGTGTCCCTGTTTTTCTCCGGGCTGTTCAACACCGTCGAAGCAGCCCTCACCGCCAGCTCCCGGGCCCGCGTGGAACAGATCGCCAAAGAAACCGATTCCCGTGCGGCCCGCCGCCTGCTGCTCATTCTCGACCACCGGGCAGAAAACATTAACCTGCTCATTCTGGGGCAGAAACTCCTCGACGCCACCGCCGCCGTCTTCACCGCCATGCTCGCCATGGAGGCATTGGACAATGTGGCGTGGGCGCTGGTGGCGGCCATCGGCGGGGTGACGTTACTGTCCTTCGTCATGGTGGGGGCGTTCTCCCGCACCATTGGGCGGCAAAACCCCTACACGGTGTCCATGGCGGCGGCGTTTTTCCTCCGGCCCACATCCCGGGTTTTCAATCCGTTGTCGAAATTTCTCATCAAAATTGGCAATATTTTGGCGCCGGGCCGGGGGTTTCAGGATGGGCCGTATTCCACTGAGGTGGAGTTGAAGGAGATGGTGGAAATCGCCCAGTCCAAGGGTGAGGTTGAGGTGGATAGCCGCATGATTCAAAACGTCATTGACTTGTCGGATAGCATCGCGCGGGAAGTCATGGTGCCTAGGCCGGAAATGGTGTGGATTGAGTCGGGTAAAACCGCCACCCAGGCTTTGAATTTGTGCATCAAGTCGGGGCATTCGCGCATTCCGGTGATTGGGGAGAGCGTGGATGATGTTGTGGGCGTGGTGTATCTCAAGGATGTGGTGAAGCGCATGCATTCAACCACCGGGGTTGATAAAAACCTGCTGGTTAATGAGATTATGCGGGCGGCGCATTTCATCCCGGATTCGAAGAAGCTTGACACGTTATTGGATGAGATGCAGCGTGAGCAGTTCCATATCGCTTTGCTTGTCGACGAGTTTGGGGGCGTCGCCGGCCTCATTTCCATCGAGGACATTTTGGAGGAAATCGTCGGGGAGATCACGGATGAATACGATGAGGCGGAGATCACGCCGATTGTGCAGGATCCGGAGGATCCGTACCATTACCGGGTGGTGAGCCGCCTGCAACTCGATGACCTGGCGGAACGCATCGAGGATGATCATGATATTGATATTGAGTTTGGTTCGGATATCACGGATCAGATTGATACGGTGGCGGGCCTTATTGCCTTCGTTAAGGGGCGGGTGCCGTTGCCGAATACTGAGGTGGAAACCAGTGGTTTGCGGCTGAAGGCCATTGGGGGGCGGGATCGCCGGGGGCGTATCAGCGTGCGGGTAGTGGACGTGACCATGCTGGTGCGGAATGAGGATTTGGATAAGCACCGCAACCTTGATGCCGATGATGCTGCTGCGGATGAATAAAACCCGTCTGGGTTGTGGGGCCAAAATTTTCTTTTCGTCGTCTTTGGCGCAAGATATATAAACATGGCAATTCTTTCAATTCAATCCCATGTGTCGTACGGGCATGTGGGTAACTCCGCCGCAGTTTTTCCCCTTCAGCGCATTGGCCACGAAGTGTGGCCGGTGCACACCGTGAATTTCTCCAACCACACTGGTTATGGCGAATGGACTGGTGAGCTCATTCCGGCAGCACAAGTCGAAAGTGTCATCGCTGGGGTGCAGGCCCGGGGCGCGTTCCCGCAGATTGATGCAATTCTGTCCGGCTACCAGGGTGGTTCCGATATTGCAGATGTGATTGTTGGGGCCGTCGCAAAGATCAAAGCCGAAAACCCCAATGCGCTCTATGCGTGCGACCCCGTGATGGGCAACGCCAAATCCGGGTGCTTCGTCTCTGATTTGATCCCACCATTGTTGCGCGACAAAGTTGTGCCCGTGGCGGACATCATCACCCCAAACCAGTTCGAACTCTCATACCTTACCGGTGTGGAGGCTGACGATATTGATTCCACCCTCAAAGCTGCTGAAGCGGCCCGTAAGATTGGCCCCGAAACCATCCTGGTCACCTCCGTGCTGCGCCCCGACCGGCCGGATAACACCATTGAAATGATCGCCGTTAATGACCAGGGTGCTTGGAAAGTCCAAACCCCCTTCCTGGACTTCAAGCGCAACGGCTCCGGCGACGTCACCGCCGCCCTGTTCACCGGCCACTACATTCGGGACAAGGATGCGGCCAGTGCGCTGGCCAAGACCGCTTCGTCCGTCTTCGACCTGATCGAACTCACGCACTCGAAGGATTCCCGCGAGTTGTTGGTCATTGATGCCCAGGAATCCTATGCGCATCCCAAGCTGCAATTCGAAGTGGAAAAGATCGCCTAAAGATCATCTCAGTGCTCACCACATGCCGTTAACCGTCCGCCACTCCAATGGTGGGACGGTTTATTGCTACAGTTAGATGCGCACGGCATTCGAATTCTATATAAGGAGTCAGGTGGATTTCACCGATACCCCAGACGGCTTTCGTTCTGGTTTCATGTGTTTTGTGGGCCGACCCAACACCGGCAAGTCAACATTAACTAATGCCCTGGTGGGGCAGAAGATCGCCATCACCGCCAATCAGCCGGAAACCACCCGGCATCCAATCCGCGGCATCGTCCACCGCGACGATGCCCAAATCATTGTGGTTGACACGCCCGGTTTACACCGACCCCGCACCCTCCTCGGCGAACGCCTCAACGAGGTGGTCAAAGACACCTACTCCGACATGGACCTCATCGCCATCACCATCCCTGCGGACGAAAAAATCGGCCCCGGCGACCGGTGGACCCTCGACAACGTGCGCAAAGTCGCCCCCAAAACCCCACTGCTCGGGGTGGTGACCAAGGTGGACAAAGTCAGCCGCGACCAAGTCGCCCACCAACTCATGGCCCTGCACGAACTCCTCGGCCCCGACAGCGATGTCGTCCCCGTCTCTGCCGTCACCGGGGAGCAACGCGATGTGCTTCTCGACGTCATCGTGTCGCTGCTGCCCGAAGGCCCAAAGTTTTATCCTGACGACCACATCACCGACGATGACACCAACACCCGCATTGCCGAATTGGTGCGCGAGGCCGCCCTGTCGGGGCTGAAAGACGAACTTCCACACTCCGTGGCTGTCGAAGTGGATGAAATCATCCCCAACGAGGAACGCCCCGATGTGCAAGACGTCCACGTCATCATTTACGTGGAGCGCCCCAGCCAAAAAGACATCATCCTGGGCAAAAACGGCCGCCGCTTCGGCCGCATCATCCACAACGCCCGCCCGCAAATCTGCGAGCTCCTCGGCAGTAACGTGTACCTGGACCTGCGCATCAAAGTGCTGAAAAACTGGCAATCCGACCCCAAGCAACTGGGCCGACTCGGATTTTAAAAAAAATTAAGGGCGATACGGCATGCCACGGGAATCCTACCGGGAACGAGCACTCATCATCCGCACCTATGACCTGGTCGAAGCGGACCGCATCATCGTGTTCCTCACCCAAGGCCGCGGCCTTGTGCGCGGCGTGGCCAAAGGCGTGCGGCGCGCCAAAAGCCGATTCGGATCCCGGCTGCAACCCTTCGTGGAACTCGACGTGCAATTTTATGCCGGCCGCGGGCTGGAATCCATCACCGCCGCCGACACCGTCGGCTTCTACGCCACCGGTATCATCACCGACTTAACCTGCTACTCTGCCGCGTCGGCAGTGCTAGAGGCCGCGGAACGCCTCGCCCAATCCCATGAAGAACACTTGTATCCGTTGGTCGTCGACACGCTCAAGCAACTGCAACACACCACCGAACCGAAACTGCGACTCGACGCCTTCCTGCTGCAAGCCATGGACCTAGCCGGCTGGGCCCCCAGCCTCTTCCACTGCGCCCAATGCCAAACCCCCGGCCCCCACCACTCCTTCCACCCCTACCCAGGTGGCGCAGTATGCGAACACTGCCGCCCCCACAAAGCCGCCGAAGTCGACCCAGAAGTACTACACGCCATGTGGCTGCTGCAACGCGACCAATGGGATGCTGCCCTGGGCCTCATCATGGACCACCCCCCACGGTTCGCCACCGCCATCCACCAACTCACCAAAGCACATTGGCAGTGGCACACCGAACGAAAATTATCCAGCTTCAGCGTGCTCGATCAGGCTTAACAACCTCGAACCAAAGTTTGGCACAATATAACCCGTGACTGAAGAATTAACGCCGCCGAATATACCCGCCGAGTTCCTACCCAACCACATCGCCCTCGTGATGGACGGCAACGGCCGTTGGGCAGAACGCCGCGGTCTCAAACGCACCGAAGGCCACAAGCGGGGCGAGGCAGTGTTATTAGACATGGTGGCGGCCTGCCAAGCACTAGGCATACCCTACCTGTCCGCCTACGCCTTTTCGACGGAAAACTGGCGCCGCTCTGCCGACGAAGTGCGGTTTTTGATGGGCTTCAACCGCGACGTACTCGCACGGCAAAAAATGTGGCTCCACGAACGCGGCGTCAAAGTTCGCTGGGTAGGGCGCCGCCCCCGCCTGTGGCGCAGCGTGCTACGCGAACTCCAATCCGCCGAAGAACTCACCCAACACAACACCAACATGACTCTATTCATGTGCGTCAATTACGGCGGCCGGGCCGAAATCATCGACGGCGTCCGCGAAATCGTCCGCCGAGCCCAACGCGGCGAACTACGGCCCGAAGACATCACCGAAAAGAACTTTCAGACCTTCCTCGACGAGCCAGACATGCCAGATGTGGACCTATTTCTACGCCCCTCCGGGGAAAAACGCACGTCAAACTTTTTATTATGGCAGTCTGCCTATGCAGAAATGGTCTATCAGAATAAACTGTTCCCTGATTACACACCACAGGATTTATTCGACGCAGTAGAAGAATACGCCAAACGCGACCGCCGGTTCGGAGGAACAAAATAACGTGATAGAGCAGACTTCCCAACCCGACTCCCGCCCCAACCCCACGGCCAAACAAATTCGCCGCTGGCAACAATACCTCGCCAACGAACGCGCCGAAGCCGCCGTGTACCGCGAACTCGCCCGCAAACGCGACGGCGAGGAACGCGAAATCCTCTTGGCCGTCGCCGAAGCCGAAGTCCGCCATGAAGAATACTGGCGCAACAAACTAGGCTATGAAGTGGGCTTCCCCCGCACCCCCAGCTTTTCGACGCGCGTCATGGGATTCCTCGCCCGCCGCTTCGGCACCGTGTTCGCGCTGGCCATGATGCAAACCGCAGAATCCCGCAGCCCCTACGTTGATGACGATGATGCCACGGAACAAATGAAAGCCGACGAGGCCATCCACGCCGAAGTGGTGCGCGGCCTCGCCGCCCGCGGGCGGGAACAAATGAGCGGCAACTTCCGGGCCGCCGTCTTCGGCGCCAACGATGGGCTGGTGTCCAACCTCGCCCTCGTGCTGGGCGTGATGGGCGCCGGAGGAATGTCCAATAACATCATCCTGCTCACCGGCATTTCTGGTTTGTTGTCCGGTGCCCTTTCCATGGGCGCCGGCGAGTACATTTCGGTGAAGTCCCAAAATGAACTCCTGGAGGCGTCGCACCCCCACCCAGAGACCGGCAGCATGGTGCCGCAATTGGACGTGGATGCCAATGAACTCGCGTTGGTTTACCGGGCGCGCGGCATGAGCGAAGCCGAAGCCCAAGAGCAAGCTAACAAGGTATTTGCGCAGATCAAGGGCTCGCAAAACGTAGATGCCGAAATGATGGCCGGCGCCGATGTGGAGAAAGACGAAACCACCAGCAGCCCGTGGACGGCGGCGTTTTCCAGCTTCATGTGTTTCGGCACGGGCGCGCTGATTCCGGTGATTCCCTTCTTCTTCAACATGCCGCAGATGGCGGCGGGCATTGTGGGAACCGTGCTGGTGGGGTTGGCGCTCATGGTGACGGGCGCCATCACTGGGGTGCTGTCCGGCAAGCCGCCGCTGATGCGGGCATTGCGGCAGCTTGCCGTGGGCATGCTTGCGGCCGGCGTGACTTACCTGCTGGGCATGCTGTTTGGCGTTGTGGTGAGTTAGCAGCACACCACGGTGCTAGGTTTGCTTGCTGCTATGCAACGAAACATTTATCGCATAGGCCGAAGACTTCGGCGTCGTGGCCAGTAAGCCGGAATCCATATTTATTAGCAACCTCGTTCGCCCACTGCTCCACCGGGCCGCCATCAATCTCGACGGTGCGGCCGCATTGCGTGCACACCAGGTGATGATGGTGCTCATTATTGCGGCAGTGCCGGTAGAGGCTTTCGCCGTTGGACATGTGGAGGACATCAACCGCTTTGACATCGCTCAAGGACTGGAGCGTGCGGTACACGGTGGTGAGGCCGACTTTCAGATCCCGCTTGATTAATTCCTGATGGATGGTTTTTGCGGAGGCAAAATTTTCCATCTCTCGGAGTAGATTGACAACTGCGGTGCGCTGTCGAGTACTGCGTACGCCCAGCTTAGGCACGGATTGATCCATGGTAACCCTTTCAGGTTATAGGTGAATGAGTAGCACTTTTATGAGTAAAACCAGGGTGGTCGGATGGGCATCAGTGATCGGTGCGGCTGGTCGTGACCCACCCGCACCAGTGATGGCATTCGGTGGCTATGTGATTTTACGAGTTCCCTAAAATAGCGAACATCCTGTTACAACAAACGTTATAGCAAGTTATTTTCAATCCTAAGCGCGCATTGTCAATAACGCAAAGATATTTTTCTCCGCCTGAAGTGCTAAAAATCCACAAAAGCCGGACTTAGCAGCAGCTTTATTGAAAAAACCCGGTTGCGGTTTCAACCACAACCGGGCGTGGGGACCAAGCTGGTTAAGCACGATGCTTGAGGGCGGCTTTTTGCTTCTTTCCGCAGCATGCGGTGGCTGCAAGATCAACGATTTTAAGCACATCGGGGCAGCGCAGACTGTAGGTAATGAGCCGGCCGTCCCGTTTACAATCGACAATTTTAGCTTTACGTAAAATCCGCAAATGCTGGCTGATCAGGGGTTGACTGCTGCCTAAGGTCTCCACCAGCTCATAAACAAAGTGCTCCTTTTGCGATAACAAATGAATTATTTGCAATCGAGTGGCGGAATCAAGCGCCTTGAAAATCTGAGCGGAATCAGCCAAGACGATGGGATCAATATGGGTGATTGCGTTTCGGGGTTTGCCAGCATGGGGAATGGCGTGATTTTCGGGGGATTCTTCCGGGGATACTTGCTGGTCAGCGTGGGTAGGTGCCGTCTCGTCTACGTCGGTTGTGATGGGTTCTTGAAAGAAGGGATAGACGGATAATTTGCTGACGGGCTCGGTGAATGGTGCTTCGGGAGTGTTACCGGTAGTCATGATGCCCTGCCTAAAGGTTACGGCCATCTCAGTGGATGACTGCGATGGAGGTGCGTAGCGCAGCAAAAACATATAAATTATGAAAATTCTTTAGTGATGAATCGCCAACAGACTCCAAGGTCATGACGATTGCTGGAACTTGATCACCATCTAACCTAGCATTTTTGCGACAGATATCATATAGTTCGCACGACTAAACTTATATGGAATATATGTCATTGATCTTGGTTTCATTAATAGCGCAGCTTGGCGGGTGGTACTTGCTCATATTGCGCAAAAAATTTCCAATTCCATTGCATAGTGGGCGTGGCGGAACTACCCCAATGTGTGGGTAAAAGTGGGAGTCTGTATGAAAAAACCAGAGATCTTTTTCATAAACGCTGTTTATTGCCGGTACAGAAATGACAAATCATTTAGACTAGCAGAAATTCTAAAATCTGCTAAAGTTTAAGCAATTCCATAAGAATGCGTGTGTGGAGCCTTAAAGCAAGCGTGAAAATGTGCGGAAAGTATGCAAAAGATTACTATTGATAAAATTTACAAAATGATTCCATGAAAATAATGCGGAAATATAAATCAAATGTAATGTTATGCGGCAAATGCCCACCGCCGCCACCGCAAACCAGTGCAACCAGCAGCACCAACCGCCGTCGGTGGGCGTCGATAAGCAAGCGGCGGGCCGTCGATAAGCAATAATCGCGCGTGACGATAAAACCACTCCGGCAATCCACCACAAACGAGTACAGTTAACAACTGTTGTTTTATATTGCTTCTTGGATTTTAGACCGGGTAGGCCGGGTAAGTATCCTTGAGCAAGAGTGACATAACCGGTTCAAAGGAGAATAAGGACTTATGGCAGCGAGTAGCGCTAATAGTGTCATTGACAGTGTGGTGAATCTATGTAAGCGACGTGGCTTGGTATATCCATGCGGCGAAATCTACGGCGGCACTCGCTCAGCCTGGGATTATGGTCCACTCGGCGTGGAACTCAAAGAGAATATTAAGAAGCAATGGTGGCGTACATTCGTGCAAGGTCGCGCTGATATGGTCGGCCTGGATTCCTCCATCATCCTGCCGCGCCAAGTCTGGGAAGCCTCCGGCCACGTGGAAACCTTCACTGACCCCTTGGTGGAATCCCTGCACACTCACAAACGCTACCGCGCCGATCACCTACTCGAAGCCTACGAACAGAAGCACGGCCACCCGCCGGCAAACGGCCTGGCTGACGTGCCAGACCCAGAGACCGGCCAGCCTGGCGCTTGGACTGAACCGCAAATGTTTTCGGGTCTGATGAAGACCTTCCTCGGCCCGGTCGATAACGAACAAGGCCTGCACTACATGCGGCCGGAAACCGCCCAGGGCATTTTCATCAACTTCAAAAACGTGCAAACGACGGCCCGCATGAAGCTCCCGTTTGGCATCGGCCAGGTGGGTAAAGCCTTCCGCAACGAAATCACCCCAGGTAACTTCATCTTCCGCACCCGGGAATTCGAACAGATGGAAATTGAATACTTCGTGCCGCCGGAGCAAGCCGCCGAAAAATTCACCGAATGGGTGGATGCCTGCTGGGATTGGTTCATTGACCTGGGCATTAATCCGGAAAACATGCGGCAGTTCGACGTGCCGCAGGAAGAACGCGCCCACTATTCCGCCGGCACCATCGACTTTGAATACCGCTTTGGGTTCCAAGGCAACGAGTGGGGCGAACTCATGGGTGTGGCCAACCGCACGGATTACGACCTGGGCTCCCACATCAAGCATTCCGGCGAAGACTTGTCCTACTTTGATCAGGCCAGCGGGGAGCGCTACGTGCCGCACGTGATCGAGCCGTCCTTCGGCCTGACCCGCGCCATGATGGCCTTCCTGTGCGATGCCTACCATGAGGATGAGGCCCCCAATGCTAAGGGTGGGGTGGATAAGCGCACGGTGTTGCGCCTGGATCGCCGTATCGCCCCGGTGAAGGTTGCGGTGTTGCCGCTGTCTAAGAAGGATACGTTGCTGCCCACCGCGGAAAAGGTTGCCGCTGATCTGCGCAAACTCTGGAATGTGGATTACGACACGTCTGGTGCTATTGGTCGCCGTTACCGGCGGCAGGATGAAATCGGCACGCCGTTCTGCGTGACGGTGGACTTTGATAGCCTCGAAGACCAGGCCGTTACGGTTCGGGAGCGGGACACCATGGCGCAGGAGCGCGTGAAGATCGCCGACCTTCTGGCTTACTTGGGTGCCCAGCTGGTGGGCTGCTAGTGGCTGCCCAGAATCTGCGTACAATCCGCACAATCGAGGAGTTGCTATGAAATACACCAGTTGGGGCAACCGCGAGAAAATCGACGGCACCAATTTCGTCCACCTGTTCGAAGAAGAGCATACTGATATTGCTACTTTCCCAGCTGATGTGGATGGGGAAGCCACCGCCCAGGTCACCGGCACAACTTGGAAGCTCACTGCCACGCGGCAACGGCTCACCGCTGAACCACCAGTGTCTGCTGCCGCTGATTCTGCCGCTGCCGTTTCTGAGGCTTCAGCTGCTGCTGAT
>JAUMZY010000024.1 GCA_030527885.1 Corynebacterium sp. | reverse complement strand
CACCACAACCGGCACCACCAACCGCGCCACCACCGGAATCCCCTCCGGCAACGGCACCCCCAGCGACAACACCACCAACCCCCAAAACCCCACCACAGCGGCACCCGCCACCGTTCCCACCGCCGGCCGCGCAGCCTGTGTCAAATCCGCAACATACTCCGCCGCATCCCGCACCACCGGCGGCGCCACCGGCACAGCCGGCTGCAACACCACCACATCCCCATCCACCAACTGCGCCTGCCCCACCGGCACCACAAGATCCACCTCCTGGCCTGCAACAGTCACAGCACACCACGGCTCAGTCACCGCATCAATATCTGCAAGCGCCACAATCTCATCAAAAACCTCCAACAAACTACTGCCCACTGGAATAGCCACATCAACACTCACCGGACTATCCGTAAACTCCAACCGCACCGTCAACCGCAGCACATGAGCAGCACTAATAATCGTCATGGTAGGACCCCTTACAACATTCACAATCGAACAGGAACAAATCCGAGGCCTACCCAATCAATCACCTCAGAAACACGCATGCTAATTTCCCAAGCAGCAACCAAACATCCCCATGCCAAGCAGCCACTCCATGCCATAACACAAGCGTATCGCTCACCATTCTCACCCATACCCATCACCAGCGTCTACCCCCAACCACTGTGAAAAATACCCCCAGCCTATAATCAGCTTTACGTCCACTCTTGATGGGGATCGTGAGGTGGGCTCCCAACCAAACCGCACCAACGCGCAAAAAAAAGGGGAGACCCATGACCCACACAACCACGCCCCACACCGCCACGCCTAGGCGTCGACAAGCAACCACCCCCGGCACCATCGTGCCGCCCATAGCCCCCACCGACAAAGAACCCGCACCGCCACTACCGACCGGGGTCATCACACCAGAGCCCATACCACCAGCACAAAAACCCCAACCCATTCCCCTCATCCGCATCATCACGCCCACCCTCATGGTGATCGCTGCCCTCGCCATGGTCGCACTCATGTTCACAATCGGTGGCCGTCTCAACCCCATGATGTTTATCTTCCCCCTCATGATGCTCATGGGTGTTTTCACCATGTTCAGCCCACCACCCGGTGAAAACACTGACGAAACCCGCCGCACCTACCTTCGCCACCTCGGCACCGTACGCGAAACTGCCCGCCGCAACGCCGACTACCAACGTGCCCACCAACTCCACAACCACCCCGAAATCACCCATCTCATCCCCGCCATTGGCACACCCCGCATGTGGGAACGCTCCGCCACTGACGACGACATCATGACCATCCGCCTCGGACTTGGCACCACCGACCTCTGCACCCCCATCGACGTCGGCGACCCTGGTAACCCCGAAGACCTCGACCCCGTCTGCGCCGTCAGCCTCAGACAAACCATCAACACCGTGAGTTACCTCCCCAACATGCCCATCGTGATGCAACTCCTCGCCTTCAACACCCTCCTGCTCACCGGGCCCAACGCCACCCCACTCGCCCGCGCCATCATCTGCCAACTCGCCTTCCACCACGGGCCCGACACCATCAGCATCACCACTCACGGCACCGAATTCACCTGGACAAAATGGTTACCCCACACCAACCCCAGCACCCGCAACCACGCCACCCACAGCATCCTCATCATCGGCTCCGACGTTCCTGACAACCACATCGACGACCTGCTTGATCGGCATCCCTGGACCACCATCATCGCCGTCAACATCACCCACCCCACCATCACCGAACAAGCAACAACCGACGGCCTCCGCTTCAGCGTCACCACCACCCTCACCGCCCACATCGAAGAAGCCGACGAAGAACTCGGCACCCCCGACCTCCTAGGCGAAGCCGAAGCCCTCATCTTCGCCCGCAAACTCGCCCACTTCACCCGGCCCACCAGCGGCACCCGCGCCGGGCAGGACGGGCTGCTGGCTTTGTTGGGCGTGCATGATTTCACCCCACAGACCATCGAACACCTGTGGCAACCGCGGGGTGCGCGGCGGCTCAGTGTGCCCATTGGTCAGGATGATGACGGTCGCAACCTCATCATTGATATCAAAGAAGCGGCGCATGGCGGCATGGGGCCGCACGGGTTATGTATCGGCGCTACGGGCTCCGGAAAATCCGAGCTCCTGCGCACTTTGGTGGTGGCGTTGGCGGCCACGCATTCGCCGCATGCCCTGAATTTCGTGCTGGTGGATTTCAAGGGTGGGGCCACATTCCTGGGCCTGGAGGGGCTGCCGCACACGTCGGCGGTGATCACCAACCTGGCGGAAGAATCAGTACTAGTTGAACGTATGTACGATGCCATTTCTGGGGAAATGAACCGCCGCCAAGAATACTTGCGAACAATGGGAAACTTTCCTAACGTGGACGCCTACGAAGCAGCCCGGGCGCAAGACCACCCCGATTGGGATCCCATGCCCGCGCTCGTCATCATCCTCGATGAATTTTCCGAACTGTTGGGACAACACAACGAATTTGGGGAACTATTCGCAGCCGTGGGCCGGCTGGGCCGGTCCCTGCACGTGCATTTGCTGCTAGCCACGCAACGGCTGGAAGAAGGCAAACTGCGCGGCCTGGAATCGCACCTGTCCTACCGGATTGGGTTGAAAACCTTCTCGGCGGTGGAATCCCGGCAGGTACTGGGCGTGCCCGACGCCTACCAGCTGTCTAGTAAACCCGGGCTGGGCTTCCTCAAAACAGATGCGGAACAATTGGTGCGCTTCCAAACCGCCTACGTATCTGGGCCGCTCATGCGGCCGCGGGCTGCGGCGGAAACCGCAGGGCAGCGCGCGCCCGTGACGTTGTGGACTGGGTGGGATGGTGGCTCGTCTGGATTATCGACGGGCGCCGGCGTGGCCAGCGATATGGTGCCGCCGGCCATGGTACCGGACCCGCGCGGCACCCTCGTCGACGCGCTGGTCAGCGCCGCCCAAACAGTAGCGCAAGCCCAGAACCAAACCGCCCACGCCCTATGGTTGCCACCACTGCCAGCGGCCATCCCGCTCACCGACATCCTCGACATCGCCAGCACCACCAACACCCTGCGCGCTACCATTGGCCGCATTGATCGCCCCTTCATGCAGCGCCAAGACCCCTACGTGCTGGATTTCCGTGGGCAGCACGGGCACATGATGCTCTGCGGCAGCCCGCAATCGGGCAAAACAACTGCATTGCGCACCATGGTCTTGGCGTTGGCCTGCACGCACACCACCGACTACCTGCGGTTTTACGTACTGGATCTGTCGGGGAAAGACCTGGCTTCCCTGGCGCTGCTGCCCCATGTTGCCAGCGTGGCCCACCAGCACGAGGAAGAGAAAATTGCGCGCATCATTGATGAAGTCTGCGGTTTCCTCGACCAGCCGGAGTCCTGGCACACCTTTTTGGTGGTGGACGGTTGGCATGTGCTGCACAGCGATCACGATGAGCTGCTGGAGAAAATCGCCCGCATCGCCGCCGATGGGCTTGCCGCGCGGGTGCATGTGCTGCTGACCGTCACGCGCTGGTCTGCGGTTCGCCCGGCCATTCGGGATCTCATTTCCCAACGCATCGAAACGAAGCTGAGCGAACCCATGGATTCCCTCATTGACCGCAAAGCCCAATTGAAAGTGCCCGCCTTGCCTGGGCGTGGGCTGACCACTGCGGGCGAAACCATGCTCATCGCCATGTCCGCGCAGCAAGACGTTGCTTTTATCGCGCGCTCCCTGGTTGCCGACCAACCCCCAGTGCCACAGCTGCGACTGCTACCCGCCCACTTGAAAC
The DNA here is from genome assembly GCA_030527885.1 of Corynebacterium sp. Classification (GTDB taxonomy): domain Bacteria; phylum Actinomycetota; class Actinomycetes; order Mycobacteriales; family Mycobacteriaceae; genus Corynebacterium. The sequence goes on along the minus strand of JAUMZY010000024.1, from coordinate 13,143 downwards.
TATCGGAAATCAGCGCCGCCCGCCATGCCGCTCATTCAGTACTCTTGGGTGTTGGTGGGGCGAAACTAGAGGCCATCACCTGGGATTACGTTGCCAGTCAGCACGTGCTCGGCATCGGGTCGCAGGAATCCGGCAAGTCAACCCTGGTGGCAACAATCATCGCTGGCTTATCGACGATCGGGCGCGACCGATCCCGCCTCGTGGTCGTCGACCACCGCCGCAGTCACCTGGGCACCATTGATGCAGACATGCTGGCCGGCTACAGTGCCAGCAGCCAAGAAACCACAGAACTCATCAACGCGATGAGCATCACCCTGACCGAACGCCTGCCGGATGCATCAGTCACACCCCAACAACTAAAAGAACGCTCCTGGTGGTACGGGCCCGACATCTTCCTGATCATCGACAACCTGGATCTGGTCAACGATGCCGCTTTCATGCCCCTGCTGCCGGTGCTGCCGCACGCCCGTGACGTGGGCTTACACGTTGTGGTCACCCGGAAAGCTGGTGGTTGCGTGCGGGCTTTGTTCCAGCCCTTCCTCGCCGAGGTCAAAGACCAGTCACCCATGGTGATTGTCCTGGATGCGGATAAAGATGACGGCCCCATTTTTGGGGTGCGTCCCAAACCGCAGCCGCCGGGTAGGGGAGTGGTGGTCAACCGTGGCACCAACCATGGTCTCATGCAGATTGCGGTGGCATCATGAGCGATCTCACGGTATTGGTATACGAAACCGCCATTGTGTTCGAAGGGGAGAAGGATAGCTACCGCTATGACCTCACCGGCCACGGCCTAGCCACCGGCAACCACGTCGACGCGGTAGTAGAAGAAGTGCGTGATCACGTGGCGGCGCACTGGCCCGACGTCACCATCGAAGTCAAAGGCGAAGAACAATACTGCCATAACCTCATCGCGGCACTCCGCGCGACGGGCGCCACGGTTCTCGCCGACGAGGAATACGACGACTACGACCCTGTTACAGATGAGGAAATTGAGGTTGAACCGTCGGGCTTGCCGCCGCAGGATCCGGCGGAAAACACCCGCCGACCCCTCCTAGTAAGTGATCTTCGTCACAAAGAAAAGTCCTGGGGAAACATATACCTCTATTGCGCCATCGGGGTGGTCGTCCTATTCATCTGCGGCGTCTGCTTCTGGGCAGTAGATTCACCACAGCAACCCGTGACCAGCGCCAAGGCCACCGCCTCCGCCATGGTGCCGCTGGCGGTGGGGGCGTCGACAAGCAATGCGGCACCGGCAAGCACCGTAACCATGGAATACAAAAACATCCACGTTGGCCTGCCGCACGGCTACCGCATCACCGAACCGCCTGAGAAACCCGGCATGTTTGTGGCGCTGGGCGCGGACGATAACCTGCGCATCACCATCGCCATCGACCCGCTTATCGACGCCGACCCGGCCGCCGTCTTCGCCGAGCTAGATGCCATGATTCTGCGCGACCCGGCGCTGGCGCCCGTCGACCCACTGGGCATCGGCCGCGGCCAAGAAAAAGACTACGTAGAAAACCCCGGCGACGGCTCCACAGTGCACTGGGTCGTATGGATTGATGCCGGGCATGTGTTCTCCGTGGGCTGCCACACCAGGGAAGGCGCCGCGAACCTGCCGCAACGTGCCACCTGTCGCCGCGCCGCCGAAACCCTGACCATTGCCCAAAACTAGGGTTCCGGCAGTCCAACTATATATAAGGCCCACAACCCAACAGAAAGGAACAACCGTGAGCAATACCTTCCGCACTGAAGCGGACGTCATGATGTCCACCGCCGGGCACATCGACGACACTAACTCCGAGGTGCAATCCGAACTCGTCCGGTTACGCGGCGTCGTCGATGGCGTGCGGGGAGTCTGGAGCGGCCAAGCGCAAGTCTCCTTCGACAACCTCATGCAACGCTGGGACACCAACGCCAAAGACCTGCAAGAAGCACTCACCAGCATCAGCGACAACATCCGCGCCAATGCGCGTGCTTTTGAAAACGTCGAAGCATCCAACGCCCAAGCAATCAGCCACGCAGGCGGCGGCTTGAACCTCTAACCCTCTTATAGAACCCTCTTGTAGAACCAACTGGGCAACCGCGCCACAGCCACCAACCTATTGACCAGCATTTCCCATCAAACCCGCTGGCCACAGACCTGTAACCTCATGCCGCTGGGGCATCGATCCCCTCTAGTGCCCCGGCGGCATGGGTTACACCCACCAAACCTTTAAGGAGCAACCTCATGGACCTCATCAAATACGGATTCGGCGAAATTGACGCCGCCGCCGGCGACATCCAAACCACAGCTAGCCGCATCAACGCGCTGCTAGACACCCTGAAAACCCAAATCCAACCCATGGTATCAACCTGGGAAGGCGACTCCGGCACCGCATACCAAGAAGCACAAGCCAAATGGGACCACTCCGCCAGCGAATTAAACACCATCTTGTAGACCATCGCACAAACAGTGCGTAATGGTAACGACAACATGAGTGATGTGAATCGGGCGGCGGCCTCTTCCTGGGGGTAGGGGTGGTTGTTGGGGTTGGGTGTTGCGCGGGGGCTTGTTGGGCTTCGCTGGACCCTTGCGGTGCCCCGCAACCCACCGCCACCCACCGCCACCCGGATAGCAAACTTACCAATGCTTAGCAGGACGATTATCCCCATCGAGAGCGCCTAACTCTCGAAATCACCTGCTAAAACCAGTTTTAGAATTCACCCGTGGCTCCCAATCGTCACATGGAAACACCAGTGGGATACCATGCACCTTGATTATGGGTGTTTGAGAACCACCAATGCTTCTAACGGTGAAGTCTAAAACTCACACCACTACTGCAACGGACTATGCCCGGGTATTAAGCCATCTTCCACATGGTTGCATCAACCACACACCCCGTTCCGTGGTAGCAATCGAAGGTGACAACTCGGTATATGCAGCAACCATGGCCGGCAGGTGGGGCATGTTCTAGGCATGGTCCGTTGCAGAGAAAGGACCTATTGGCCGCTGCTCTTTGGCTTTTAAGCAGCATTGATATAGGATTGTGTGTCTGTGTGAATTATGCCTGAATCGGGTCTCCACCGGCCGCCGATCTCACACCGGCTCACACACCATAGGCTGGCAGTTCTAGACAGATTTAAAGGAGTCATCAGTGTCTACTTATCACCCCAAGGGCGGTGACATCACCCGCAAGTGGTATGTCATTGACGCCACTGACGTGGTGCTAGGTCGCTTGGCTGTAACCGCAGCTGACCTGCTCCGCGGCAAGCGCAAGCCAATCTTTGCCCCCAACGTTGACTGCGGCGACCACGTCATCATCATCAACGCTGACAAAGTTCACGTTTCCTCCAACAAGCGGGAACGCGAATTCCGTTACCGTCACTCCGGTTACCCAGGTGGTTTGAAGGCCATGACCTTGGGTCGCTCCCTCGAACTGCATCCTACCCGCGTGATTGAAGAATCCATCCGCGGCATGATGCCCCACAACCGGCTGAGCCGCGCTTCCGTCAAGAAGCTGCACGTCTTTGCCGGCCCTGAGCACCCCTATGCTGCCCAGAAGCCAGAAACCTACGAAATCAAGCAGGTGGCCCAGTGAGCGAGAACAACACAACCGAAAACTTTGAAGCCGACGCAGCCGACATCGCTGCCGCAGCTGTAGCAACCGAAGAATTCACCACCACCATCGGCGACGCCGTGGCCGTGGAGTCCGAAGCTGAACTAGAAGCACCTGTATACCACGAAGGCCCCATCCAAACCGTTGGCCGCCGTAAGCGCGCCATCGTCCGGGTGCGGTTGGTAGAAGGTTCCGGCCAGTTCATCTGCAACGGCCGCAGCCTGGAAGAATACTTCCCCAACAAGCTGCACCAACAGCTGATCAAGGCACCACTCGTGCTCATTGATCGTGACGGCCAGTTCGACATTCACGCTAACCTCACCGGCGGCGGCCCCACCGGCCAAGCTGGTGCTTTCCGGTTGGCCATCGCCCGTGCACTCAACGTTTACAACCCGGCAGATCGCCCAGCCCTGAAGAAGGCTGGCTTCCTGACCCGTGACGCCCGTGCCGTCGAACGCAAGAAGGCTGGTCTGCACAAGGCACGTCGTGCCCCGCAGTATTCCAAGCGTTAAACCAGCGTTTCAACGTTTACCACGCACAAACACCACTCACGCAATTTTGCGAGGGTGGTGTTTCGTATTTTGCAGCCAGGTGATGCCTGCGGCGCGCAAAGCCCTCCGGTTTAGAGGAAGCGCTTGCTTTTCGACGCCCACCAACCGGAGCTGCAACCTTGCTGAACTGGGTTTCTGTGCGACACGCCGACCAGGTGGGCTGCCGCAGCGTGGAATCCCAGTTTAGAAAACATGCTGTTGCTTTGCGACGCCGCCAGGTTGCCCTCGTGCTGGGCTTTGGCAGTGCTGAACTGGGGTTCTGGATGACACACCAGAACAAACAGCCCGCTGCACCGTAGAAACCTGGTTTAGGAATCGTGCTGCGCCGGGCATGAGCGCATAAAAAATCGGCGGTGTTGGGCTAGTCAACACCGCCGAAGTCTCGGAAAGTCTATTGCAGCGAGGGCTTGAGGTATTCCCACGCGGGGATGATTTGGCTGGTGAAGGTGTCGTTCCAGCGGTGAATGCCGGTTTCAATGTAGACGACCTTCTTCTGGGTCATGCCTTGCTGGTCCATGGCCTTTTCCAGGTCTTTGGTGCATTCCAGGGTGACGTGTTCGAGCGTGGCGCCAAGGGAAGTGTCGTAGAAGGGCAGGCCGTTATCTTTCTTGAGCTGCTTTTTGGTGATTTTGCCGCTGGCGTTCGAGAGGAACACCGGAATGTTGCGCAGGCCTTCGGGGTTGAGGGTCACATCGTTGGCCCGCCATTCGGAGTTGCCGAATGGGCCCCAGATGTTGGCGGGGTCGCCGCTTTGGCCTTTGATGGTGCTTTCGATGGTGGTGCGCCCGAAGTGCGACACCGTGGAGTAGCAACCGGACAGCCCGAAGGCGCCATGGAACACACCGGGGTGTTTAGCAGCGATGCGGACTGCGCCGGCGGCACCCATCGAGAGGCCACCGATGCCGCGTTTGCCGTTGAAGTTGATGCGTTCGTCTGCGTTGGGGGCTTCCAGCACCTGGGGGAGTTCGGTGGTGATGAAGGTTTCCCATTTCATGTAGCCGAGGTTGGGGTCTTCGTTGGTCCAATCGGCGTAGAAGCTGCCGTTGCCTTGGGTGGGGGCGACAACCGTGACGTTTTCGTTGCCGAGGCGGTCGATGATTTCGCCGGGGCCGAACCAGCCGGAGACACGCGGCGCACTCACGCCATCCAGCAGGTACAGCATGGGGGCGGGCGTGGCGGCGTTGGGTTGCGCCATCACTTCGACTTCCACGACGCGCTTCATGGCGGGGGATTGGATGAACCAGCGTTGTACGCGACCGTCGAATTCGTCTTTTTTGTCCACAACCTTGAGTTCCGTGAAGCTGGGGTCAATGGGAAGTGGGTATTCGGGGTGCCGGTCGCGGAATTGGTCGGGGAATTTCCAGTGCCCGAAGCCTAACAGGCTCAGCAGCCCAAGGAAGAATTTCAGCCCTTTGCCCGTGGAGCTGGTGGAATTGGTGCTGCCGGCCAGTATAGTGCGCAGGAAATGCGCGATTGGCCCGTAGCTGGAGGGGTTTTTCTTGACGTTGGGGTCGTCCATTTTGGAGTCCGGGCCGTCGAGGACGTTGTTGGCGCTGCCGTTTTTCTCTAGGCTGCCTTTTTCGTCACGGTTCTTGTTGCCGAGGTTGTCGGCTAGCGAGGAACCTGCGTCGCGGCTGCCGATATTGTCGTCAGCTTTTTCGCTTGTCGATGCCCCCAACTGTCCGGTTTGGGCGCTGCTGCTAGGGGCGGCGTTGGTGGTGGATGTGGCTGATGTGGTTGGCTGAGCAGATGCCGTAGGCGTGACAAAAGTAGCAACTAATGAGGCAGCAACCAGTGTTGCTGCCAAACCGCGTGAATGTTTCACGATAACCGTGCCTTCTGTTGAGGAATATATTAGCTTTTTAAAATACTTCTGACGAGGAAGAATCATGCCTTCAAATGAATTATCTCTACTTTAAGCCCAAACGTTAACGCAGTGATAAAACGCGCTCAGTATCAGCCGCTGACCACCATGAGAATACCCCCGTAATGTTTTTGTTTAGCATTTGCTTTTGCTTGATTATTGGCGTTTTAATGCGTTGATAGGTTTATCATGTGCTTTGTATGAACAATAAAAACGGGTGTAGATTCGGCGGTTAAAAATGGCAAAGGGCTTTGATTTTTCCAACTTTTTATATGAGAGTTTTTTAATACAGACCTTTGATTATTAATGACGATATAAGTGCAACATGTGGATAGCGAAATGTCATAACTAAACGTGGCTGGCTCACCTTAAGCTCTTAAGTCCTTTGACGATCATCATGATCCAGAGGATTATGGCCACTGCCACAAAGAATAATGAAGATATATACCCAGTTTCCTCGGCGGATGTTTTGGTAAAAGCCCGTACCGCATCATTGAAGGGGTGTGGCACAATATCAGTAGAAGCATCGACTGAGTCAGGCAAAACACACATGGCCATCAACAGTGCCAACCAGAGGCCGAGAAACTCCCACCTGATTCGCTTCAAAACAGGCGTACCAGTGACCGGGAACGCAAGAATGACTAACCCCATCAGCGCCAGCGCAGGCAGAACAGTGACAATGCCTAGGGGAAGCAGCGCCATGAATGTGATCATCCCCGCCAGGCCAGTGACTATCCGCAATACGATGCCTACGACAAAAACGAGGAATACAGTGTTCCAGTGCGTTTTAGGGCGCGTTCTAGGTGGATATTGGAAGGTTGCACCTTAATCTAGTCGACGTTTAGCCCTTCTGGTACATGCTCTGACGTCGGATTATTCCTGATTCTCCTCAATTGTTTTGCAGTGCATGTGGGGGAATTGAGTTCATTGTGTTCTTACGTCTTTTGATGATCATCATGATCCAGAGAATCACGGCCACCGCCACAAAGAATAATGAAAATGCGTATGAAATCGTCTCGGCGTGTGTTTCGGTAACCATAGCAACGATGGGGTGTAGAAGGCGCCTATCATAACGACCTGCGTCAGGTAAAACCCATATGGCCATCAATAGTGCCGGTCAGAAACCACGAAATTCCCATGTGATTTGCGTTAAAATAGGCGTGTCTGTGACTGGGAATGTACGAACTGCTAATAATCCCATCAGCATCAATATGGGTAGGGCAATCGTAATGCTTATGGCAGGCATTGCCATGAGTGTAAAGAAACCTCCCACACCAGTGACTATCCGCAATAGGATGCCTGCAACTAAAACAGAGAATGCGCATGCCCACCAGAACAGCACGGCCTTCTGGTGCGGGTTATCTTGTTTTTTAAGTGGATGGGGTGCTTGTTGGGATTGATCGAGAGTTATACGTCCCAAATATAGTTGAGGTTTATTCATCCCAGTACATAATCTGACGTCGGATTATTGCTGTCCTACCACCTGATTCTTTTGGGTTTGGCGGCTTTTGTTGATAAGCCCCAACCACTCGCGGAGGGCAGCGTAGAGAAAAATTGGGCCTAATGAGGCATTCAGGATGATCATTGCGACGAAACCTATGTCGTTGATGAAATCCAGGCGTAGTGGATAGGCGGTAAGGTACATTCCAGAGGGGTCTATTTCCGGGAAGCTTAACAGGCCAGCGAAGAGGAAAAGCCAAAAGAGTGACAGCCGGCCTGCGGGAATGTTGTCGGTGGGGAAGCGTAAAACCACCAGGCCCATGGCCATGATGAGCAGTATTATGGGGATGCCTAGTGTGATCATGCCGGTGGTGATGGGGCCATTGGCACCAGCTTGCTGGCGTAGGTAAACGGCTAGGGGGTAGATGATAACCGATAGAAAACACCAGCTGATGAGAGGTTTGGCGCGGTAGGTGCGGGTGACGTAGGGGGTGGTGTTGGTGATGGAGGACGGCGGATCGTAAGTCATAGTTTCCACGATATCTAAAAATAGGTTACTACGATATGTATTAGTTGAGCTGGGAGCGTCGAAAAGCGGGGGCGGCTTAATGCGGGATAGTATTTGTCTGAAAAGCCTGAATGCTTTGATTTTTTATGTAGGGGTGCGACTATCCTATAGAGATTGTCCGTAGACTTCCCGTAAATTCAAGGAATTTGAACTGAATATGACTCGTCTTTTTGGAACTGATGGTGTGCGTGGCCTGGCTAATGAAGCGCTCACCGCTTCGCTGGCATTGCGGCTGGGAGCAGCTGCGGCCGAGGTGCTCACCGTGGATCACCGATCCTCGAAGCGTCGGCCTCTGGCCGTGGTGGGGCGCGACCCACGGGTGTCCGGCGAAATGCTGGCCGCGGCGCTATCCGCCGGCATGGCGAGCCGCGGAGTCGACGTGCTGCGGGTGGGCGTGCTGCCCACCCCCGCGGTGGCGTACCTCACGGAATTTTACGGCGCCGACATGGGCGTTATGATCTCTGCCAGCCACAACCCCATGCCTGACAACGGCATCAAGTTCTTTTCCAAAGGCGGGCACAAACTGCCCGATGCCGTCGAAGACCAAATTGAAAAAACCATGGAATCCCTGCCTGAAACTGGGCCGGTGAGCCACGGCATCGGACGCGTTATCGAAGAAGCCTCCGATGCCCAACAGCACTACCTCGATCACCTACGCGAATCAATGCCCCGGGATCTCACCGGCATTAAAGTGGTGGTGGACTGCGCAAACGGTGCCGCATCGGTGGTCACTCCGTTGGCCTATGAGGCGGCCGGCGCCGAGGTGGTGGCAATCCACAACACCCCCAACGCCTACAACATCAACGATAAATGCGGCTCCACCCACATCGACCAAGTAAGAGCCGCCGTGCTGGAACACAGCGCCGACATCGGCCTCGCCCACGACGGTGACGCCGACCGCTGCCTAGCCGTCGACGCCGAAGGCACCGTGGTCGATGGGGATCAGATCATGGCCATCCTGGCAGTCGCCATGAAGGAAAACGGGGAGCTGCGGAAATCCACCCTGGTTGCCACCGTCATGAGCAACCTGGGGTTGCGGCTGGCCATGGACGAAGCCGGCATTGTATTGCGCACCACAAAAGTGGGGGATAGGTACGTGCTGGAAGACCTCAATGAACACGGTCTCAGCCTCGGCGGCGAACAATCCGGGCACATCGTCATGCCCGACTACGGCACCACCGGCGACGGCACCCTGACCGGGCTGGCCTTGATGTCCCGCATGGCTGAAACCGGCCAGGCGTTGAAAGAGCTCGCGCAAGCCATGCGGGTGCTGCCGCAGGTACTCATCAACGTGCCGGTATCCGACAAATCCGTGATCGCCACCCACCCCGATGTGGTGGCGGCCGTCACGGCTGCCGAAGGCGAATTGGGCAACGCCGGCCGGGTGCTGCTGCGGCCCTCCGGCACGGAAGAACTATTCCGGGTGATGGTGGAAGCATCAAGCGAGGAAAATGCCCGGCGCATTGCTGGCAACCTCGCGGCAATCGTGGCGCACGTTTAAGGTTTTAAGCGGGCCCGTTGGCCAAAACTGGTGTGAGATCAGTCCAACTAAGTAGACACATTTTTTGCCTACCAGGAGTTGATCTCATGTCCTTTGAATCAGTTTCGCTCGACCTGGCCGAAATCCACCGGGTCTTCCACGCCATTGATGAATACCTGTCTGGGCCGGAAACCCGCAGCCCAGAGGTCACAACCACAGGCCTCGGCACAGATTTCACGCACTTCAGCAGCCCGCTGTCATCCCACTACGCCCAATTACATTCCGACCAGGCGGCACACATCGCTGCCCTGCGATCAGCTTGCGCCGCCGCTTACCAGGACGTTCTGCGCTTCGCTGCGCACGATGCCGACCTCGCGGCCACCCTCCAGCGGGAGGGTTTCTGATGGACGCCACAGTGACCATCCTGGCCGGCGCCATCGCCCACCTCGGCAGCGCCTCCCACGGCACCTACCAGGAACCCGCCGCCTTCGGGCACTTGCAATCCCTGTCAGAGTGTTCGAAAACCCCTGACACCGCCCGCCTGTTGGCCGCCGCCTCCGGCTCCATGGCGCAGGTGCAGCCAGAAAACTTCTCCACGCAATTCCACGCCGCCCTCCTGAACGTCCTTGGGGAATTCGCAGGCCAAGCAATCATTTCCGGAATAACGCAGCTTATCGACGCCTGGAGCTGCCACACCCAAACCGTCACCGCCGCTACCACTGACGCCCAGGCAGCCATGGCAGCCATCGACACCATGGACACCGAAGCCGCACATTCATGCGAAGAAATGGCAACCCAAGCGGCCGGCAACATCGACATGGTATGCGCGGCCCTAGCCACCCGGAATCCGCAGGACAATCCCGAACAATTCCACCGCCTCGTCATGTCGGGGCAGCTGGTGATTGAACAGGCCATTTCCAGTTCCTGCGGAGTGTATGAGCAGCGTAATCAGGGCATTGCCAAGGTGTTGGATGGGCATGTGGGGGTGCTGTCGGAATTGCAGAACACGACAGAGCCGCCGGCCGCGCCGGCTGCCGTTGTTGTTGATACTGATACGCCTGAGGTTTCTGAGGTTTCGGCGCCGGTCGTGCCGCAGGTGCCGGAGCCGCTTCCGGCTGCGGAACCGGAGCCTGTGGCGCCAGAACCGCTTCTGGCTCCAGAACCACAACAATGCGTGCCCGCCCCAGAACCACCGGCGGCACCAGAACCAGAACCCACCACAACCGGCTTCCAACCACGTAAGGCAGGTGCTTGGTGATGATGGATTATCAAAGCTTTGTCGAAGAATTCCGCAAGGAGACTGCCCAACGCATGGCAGAATTTGAAAAATCTCTTGCGGTGGCGACCATGGATATCATGAGGGAGCAGGAAAAGCCGCAGGTGGCGGCGTCGAAAAGCGTGCGACGCCGCGGTCGGGCACGGGGAATCCTACGTCGATGACGAAGTAAAATCGGCCTTCTCGGTGAGCTCATCGCCGCTGATGGATACCACCTTTTTGGCGTAAGCATCCGCGGCGGTGAAGGCGGCGTACTTCTTGTCACCATTGAGCGTAGCAAGGAGGAAGCCGGTGATGAGACCCCGGATTTTCTCGCGCACCGTGGCCGGACTACCCTGGCCTGTGAGCAGCTTGGTCAGGGGATCGCTGGACAGGGCGCTTTGGTTGGCGCCCTGAATTTCCCGATACGCAACGGGGCCCCGCCACTTGGTGGCTATGGCAGCGGGATTGCCGTAATCGAAGAACGCATGCTCACCGCTGCCCAGAATGAGGCCAGGGGCTTTGATCAACGCGGCGGCGGCTTCGGCGCTCGGAGTGACAGCCGACGGATACGCAGCCACCACCGCATTAATGTTGCTGGAACGGCCGGCGGCGGTGAGAATCGCAGCGCCCCCGCCCATGCCATGCCCCACCACGCCCAGGCGACCCGGCGCCACAGAAATATGGCCGGTGCCCAGCTTCACGCCAGTGACGATTTGCAGGCAAGTTTCCAGGTCAGAGGCGAAACCGCGGTGATTCGGGTTGAAGCCCTTCTCGGTGTTGGGGGCGGCCACGACGATGCCCCAACTGGCGAAATGCCGAAGCGTGGCGTGATAACTTTTGACATCCTTGAGCCAGTCATGGCCAAAAGCAATGGCGGGGAGTTGATTACCCTCCGCGGGCGTGTAGATTTTGCCTGGTAATCCCACATAATCAAGGTTGCCGACCAGAACTCGGTGCGGGCCGCGTTTAGATAATTTGCTCAAAAGTTTCGATAGATTCTCAGCCACGGTGTTAAGGGTAGTCGATATTTAGTGGTGAGTGGTTATTTTCCCATGAAGTTAAGTGTTAGGCTGGGGCTAACTATGGATATCGCTAGTGATTATCATCCGCCGACGTTAACTGTAGACATGGTGGTGTTTTGTGTAGAAGACGCGCAGCTTAAGGTTTTGTTGATTAACCGCAGCGCCCCGCCCTTCCAAGGACAATGGGCCCTGCCCGGCGGCTACAATTCCACCGGTGAAACCACCACCCAGGCGGTAGCACGGGTGCTTAAGACTAAGGTGGGGTTGGACATTAACCGCCTGGGGTTCTTCGAACAATTGGTCACCGTGGACACCGTAGCGCGCGATCCGCGGGGCCATGCGGTTAGTGTGGTTTATTTGGGATGCGGGCATGACTTACCGTTGGCCGGCGGGGACTGTGAACACGTATTATGGCCAGTCGATGACCTCCCCACAGTAGCATTCGACCACGATGAAATCATCACCTATGGGCGCAGCCGACTGGCCGCGAAACTCAGCTATTCGAATGCAGTTTCGGGCCTCCTGGGGGAGACCTTCACCCTGAGCCAGGTGCAAACCTCCTACGAGGCCGTACTAGGCCGGCCCGTGGACAAGCGAAACTTCCGCAAGAAATTCGTCCGCCTAGGGCTGATCGAAGAAACCGGCGAGATGTGGGCCGAAGGTGCACACCGCCCAGCGAAGCTCTACCGGTTTAGCTCCAAGGAGCTGGAAATCTTCAACTTCATTTCGCTTTAGGGGTTTGGTGCGGCCGCAGGTGTGCTGAACTTGGTTTCCAGCCGTGGGGCCGGCGTGTTGGGGGTCTGAGGTAGGAATCCCGGTTTAGGAAATATGCTGTTGCTTTGCGACGCCGCCGGGCTGCCCTCCTGCCGGGCTTCAGTGGTGCTGAACTGGGTTTCCCTGTGGCGCGCCGGGGCGGCGGGGTGACCTGGATGGAGAAAGCAAGTTTAGGAAACGTGCTGCGTGGGACGTCGAAAAGCTTCAACGGTGCTGAACTGGGGTTCTGGGGGACACGCCGCCTAGGCGGGCCGCCGCAACGTAGAAACCTAGTTCAGCACGCTTGACGAGCTCCCATTCCGGGCAAATGAAGTTCTTAGTAATGGTGTATATGGCGGGATGGGGGCTTAGAATATTTGCAGCACATTATCCTTAGGGTGCCGCAATACTGCTGAACTGGGTTTGTGGATGGCGCGCCGGGTGGCAGGCTGCGTTGGGTCAAGAAACCTGGTTTAGAAGAAGTGCTTGCTTGTCGACGTCCACCAACCGGAGCTGCAATCTTGCTGAACTGGGGTTCATTGTGCGCGCCGGGGTGACGGGGTGACCTGGATGGAGAAAGCAAGTTTAGGAAACGTGCTGCGTGGGAC
>JAUMZY010000023.1 GCA_030527885.1 Corynebacterium sp. | reverse complement strand
AGCCCCGTTGACGGCTGCTTTGATGGTCGCTTTTACCGCTCCTGTACCCACCAGTTTTGCCGTTAGTTTTATAAGCGCTGACAGCGTGGACAATAGTGGCTCGACCGGTTGGTGAATTTCTCCTTCACCAACGTGGTGCCGCATCTGCTGCACGGTAGGCCGTCTTGCCCGTAGGCCTGCAACTGCACATCAAAATACCCGGATTGCCCATTAACATTCACGTACAAGGCGTCGAAACTTGTGCCGCCTTGCGCCAGCGCACCACGCATCACCTGCTGGCCGGCTGTTAGCAGTTCGGTGAGTTTGGTTTTACTGATGCAGTCGGCCGGTGTGTTCGGGTGGATGCGAGCTTCCCAGAGCATTTCATCAGCGTAAATATTGCCAATGCCGGCGATGATCTCCTGATTGAGCAGCAGCTTTTTGATTTCTAGGTGCTTGGCCTTGAGCTTGGTCACCACCTGCTTGAGGTCCAGCTCAGGATCCAGCAAGTCCCGCGCGATGTGCGTCATGGTGTGCGGCACCAATCCCTGGCCAGCATCGGTGAGGTGAGCAGGCAACCAGTAGCCGAAAGTACGCTGGTCGACAAACCACAGTTGGTTATCATCATCCAGGCGGGTTTGGATACGGCAATGTTTAAAATTCGGGTCGACCGGCCCGGCGTCGGGTTCTTTGATGAGCATTTGGCCGCTCATGCCCAGATGCACCAACAGTACAGGCTCCCCTGCTTGCTGCGGGCCCAACTCCAACCAGAGGAATTTGCCCCGGCGCGCGAGGTTGGTGACGGTGGCGTCGATAAGCGTTGCTTCGAGTTCGGGGGCGCCGCCTTCGATGCCGCGGATGGCCCGGAGGTGGTGGACGGCCACATCGGTGAAGGTGCGTTGGTGTATGTGTTCGGCGAGGCCGCGTCGTACTACTTCTACTTCTGGGAGTTCTGGCATCGGATGAGTTCGGCCCGGGCGTGGGGGTCGTCTAGGAGGGTGAGTGCTTTGTGGGCGCCGGCTTGTTCGGCCAGTTTTTTGTTGGTGCCTGTGCCTTCGCCAATGACGCGGTCGAGGACTTTGACGGAGGCGGTGAAGACTTGTTCGTGTTCGGGGCCGACGGAGGTGGCTTCGTAGACGGGCATGGGGAGTTTGCATTCTGCCAGGCGTTCTTGCAGGCTGGTTTTCCAGTCTTGGTGCAGGGCGGTGGCTTGGGCGTGGTTGATTTTTTGGGCGAAGAGGCGCAGGACGACGCCGCAAGCGATGTTGAAGCCGTGGGCGCGGTAGATGGCGCCGAGGAGGGCTTCGGTGGTGTCGGCGAGGATGGAGTCTTTGTCGCGTCCGTCGGTGAGTAGTTCGCCTTTGCCGAGGAGGATGTATTGTCCTAGTTCGATTTCGCGGGCGATGTCGGCGAGTCCGTAGCGGGATACGATGCTGGCTCGCATTTTGGAGATGTCGGATTCGGGCCGGGTGGGGTATTGCTCGAAGAGTTGCCCGGCGACGGATAGGCCGAGGACGGCATCGCCGAGGAATTCTAGGCGTTCGTTGTTGGGGAGCATGCCGTTTTCGTTGGCGAAGGACCTGTGGGTTAGTGCCAGCATGAGGAGGTCGGTGGGGATGTCTACGCCGAGTTTTTCTAGGAGTGGTGCGTGGTCGATTTTGGCAAATTCGTGATGAAGTGCCTCCTCGCCGGTGATGCGACTGCGTTTGCGGCTCATAGGTATTTCTCCAGCCCCGACCAGCGTGGGTCGATTTTTTCTTCGGTTTCGCCGGATACGCCATCCGGTTCCGGCACTTCGGTGTTGTTGCAGTCGTTTGGGCATACTGGGTTAAATGGCAAGGTCATGCCGGCTTCGTCGATGATGCTTTGGAGGAGGTCGATGTGATCGTTGGTGATCATGGGGACGTCGTCGGTTTCATCGTCGTCGGCTTCGTCGCCAGTGATGAAGTCTTCGGTGGCGGCGAAGACTTGGGTGACATGCAGGTCTGCCTCGGGGTGTAGTGGGGTGAGGCATCGCACGCATTCACCTTGTAGTTGTGCGTGGATGTTGGCGTCGACCATGATGGCGTCGCCGAGTGGGGTGAGGGTGGCGTCCACGGTGACGTTGCCGCCTTCGGGGATGGCGATCATTGCGGGTCCGATGCGGGTGGGGCTGGGTCCGGTTTGGGTGTGGTAGTCCACGGTACCGTTGCGCATGAGTTCGAATACGTCAAAAACAAACGGGGAGTTTGAGGTGTTTTTCATCGTGGTTAAGCATACTATGTTGCGGGCATGTGTCTAAGCGGCAGTGCCATGGTCGGCATGCGTGGCTATCTACAATGTTGAATATAACCTTTACTCATAGCTCTAATACTTATTTATAAATATTGCTACGGTGTCCGATATCCACAGTTAAAGTTACTTTGTCAGAATAGCGGAGAGTCCAAATCACTCGACTTCGTCTAAAATGCTCATGTCAACCGGTTTCCCGGTCAACCCCAACGCCTGGTCAACTTCTTCAGCGGAAAATGTTTCTTCCTCACCATGGCGAATGCGTTCAGCACATTCGGCGACACCATATGCCCATTCCAGTGCATCTAAGTGTTCTTCAAGCACTTCCAGCACATGATAACCCGCCGGCTTCCCAGTGACTTCGCTTAATGCGTCTAACAGCTGTTTGATGTCACTGGAAATCGGAACTTTTATTTCCTCGGCAGGCGGTTCGGTAACCATAATCGTATTTTACGTTCTTTCATCACTATCAAAGATGAAATCCACCTACGTACCGCGCTTACCGCGCGTCGCTGCTGTAGTTGCGGTCGTTGCTGCTGCGGGAGCGTTGTTGATCGGTGTTTTGACGGCCGCCAACGCCGGCGCCTTTGCGCAGGGCACTGCGGTCGCGGGAGACGGATCGCAAGGTGCTGGAGAGGGCTTCTTCGAATTCGGCTAGTTTGGCGTCGACAAATTCGTCGCATTCGGTGCGGAGTCGGTTGGAATCAGCGTGGGCGGCATCGACGATGCGGTGGGCTTCTTCGTTGGCGCGGCGTACTACTTCGGCTTCGCTGACGAGGCGGTGTTGTTCGGCGAGGCCTTCGTCGATGCTGCGTTGGTATTGTTCGTTGCCGGAGTCGATCATGCGTTGGGCTTCGGATTGGGCGCGGGCGAGGTGGTCGTCGGCGTCGCGTTGGGCGTTGTCAACTATACAGTCGGCTTCGTCTTGGGCTTTAGATACGGTGGTGTGGGCGCGGGTTTCGGCGTCCGACAGCATGGTTTCTGAGTCATGTCGCGCTTGGGACACGGTGGTGTTGGCTTCGGTGGTGGCGTCGTCGACAAGCTGCGTGGCGCGGGCTTGGGCCTCGTTGATGATGTGTTCTTGTTGGTCTAGGACGTCTTGGGCGTCGTCGATTTCTACGGGCAGCGCATTGCGCAGGTCGTCGAGTAGCGCCAGCATTTCGTTCCTGGGCACCATGCAGTTGGAGGTCATGGGCACCCCGTATGCTTGCTCTACGTTGCGAACTAATTCATCCAAGCACTCAAATACGCGATACATGACGTTAAGCATAATGAGAATTGTGGGCGGGCGGCGGCAACGCTTCGGGTGGCGTGCAAATTTTTTGCTTGTCGACGCTTCCCGCTGCCCTTAATGCACGTAACCCCGCGTCGAACACATAGTTCAATCACGGGGCCTAGTGGCTTAAATGTGCGGCGGTGTTAGATGACGCCTTGGGCTAGCATGGCGTCGGCAACCTTCTTGAAACCGGCGATGTTGGCGCCAATGACGTAGTCATGTTCGTGGCCGTATTCGCGGGCGGTTTCGTCGCAAGCGCGGAAGATGTTGCGCATGATTTCATGCAGGCGCTGGTCGGTGTATTCGAAGGACCAGGAGTCGCGGCAGGCGTTTTGTTGCATTTCCAGTGCGGAGGTAGCAACACCACCGGCGTTGGCGGCTTTGCCGGGGCCGAAGTGGATCTTCTTTTCACGGAAGACCTCCACGGCTTCGGCTGTGGAAGGCATGTTGGCGCCTTCGGCAACGTACTTGCAGCCGTTGTCTGCCAGGGTGCGGGCGTCGTCGCCGTTGAGTTCGTTCTGGGTTGCGCAGGGCAGGGCCACGTCACAGGGCAGGGACCAGATGGAACCTTCGTTGTGGTAGGTGGCGCCTTCCACTTCGTCCACGTAGGTGGAGACGCGCTCGCGGCGGACTTCCTTGATGTCCTTCAGCTTGGCCACGTCGACACCGTTCGGGGTGTGGACCCAGCCGGAGGAGTCGGAGAAGCCGATGACGGTTGCGCCGAGTTCCTGGGCTTTTTCGATGGCGTAGATGGCCACGTTGCCGGAGCCGGACACGAGCACCTTGGCGCCGTCGAAGGAATCACCATGCTGCTTCATCATTTCTTGGGTGAAGTAGACGCAGCCGTAACCGGTGGCTTCGGTACGCACCAGGGAGCCGCCCCAGCTCAGGCCTTTACCGGTGAGAACACCGGCTTCGTGCTTGTTGGCGAGGCGACGGTACATGCCAAACAGGTAGCCGATTTCGCGGCCACCAACGCCGATGTCACCGGCGGGAACGTCCCGGTATTCACCGATGTGGCGGTGCAGTTCGGTCATGAAGGACTGACAGAAGCGCATGATTTCGGCATCGGACTTGCCTTTGGGGTCGAAGTCAGAGCCACCTTTACCGCCACCAATAGGCAGGCCAGTGAGGGAGTTCTTGAAGATTTGTTCGAAGCCCAGGAATTTAATAACACCAAGGTTTACTGAGGGGTGGAAGCGCAGCCCACCCTTATAGGGGCCAAGTGCGGAGTTGAACTGTACCCGGAAGCCACGGTTAACCTGAACAACACCTTGATCATCAACCCATGGAACCCGGAACATGAGCTGACGTTCCGGTTCACACAAACGTTGAATCAGGCTGTAATCCGCATAGTGGGGATCTTTTTCCAGGACGATTTTTAAAGAATCCAGAACTTCGGCCACCGCTTGGTGAAATTCTGGTTCGCCGGCGTTACGGCGTACAAGCAGTTCATAATATTGCGAAACTTGGTCTTCCGCAGTTGTCATAGTAATTCCTCCAACTAGGATGTGCTTGTTTTGCCCCACTTGCTGTGGTGGCTACAGAAAACAATTCTACACATCAATAGAAATATTACCTATTCATTGACAGAATTTCTACCCAAAAATTTCAATTATCGCAGCTTGAATGAGTTATATTCATTCAAATAATTTCTATAGGGTACTAGATTTTTGTTGATTTTTAAGGTGCTAAATACAAATTTGGCACCCATTCCTATGTGTCGCCCCTGTTAGCACCATAAAATCAACTAGGTTTTTAATCACTGTTTCCAACAGCTTTCTCTAGTACCTCTAGTAGGATTCTTCACCTCATCCAAGCTTAAAAATGCACGCTAAACTTACCAACATGCGAATAGTGATAGCCCCCGACTCCTTTAAAACCACCGCAACCGCACATGATGTCGCACATCATATCGCTACCGGCATCCGCGAAGTCCTCAACGACAACGCCGAAATTATCTTACATCCCATGTCCGATGGCGGCGAAGGAACCTCCTCATTATTCGCTGGCGAACGCATTACCGTATCAACACATGATGCATCCATGCGTAAAATCGAAGCAACATACACTTACAATGCTCAGGAAGAAATCGCCTATATCGACGTAGCCGCCGCCTCTGGGCTCAAAGAAGTCCAAGACCACCTCTCCCCTCTCACCGCCGATACTTTCGGAACTGGCGAACTAATCTTCGATGCATACAACCGCGGCGCCAAACGATTAATACTGGGACTAGGCGGCTCCGCCACCACCGACGGCGGCACCGGCATCCTCACAGCACTCGGTGCCAATTTCCTCGACTCCAACTACCAATGCCTACCCCCCGGCGGCGCCGCCCTCAAAAACTTATACAAAGTTGACACCTCACGCCTCAACATTCCCGCCGCTAGCATCGACCTGCTCATGCTCGCCGACGTCGTTGCCCCCGCTATCGGCCCCAATGGAACCGCACACACATTCGCACCCCAAAAAGGCGCCTCCGCCGAAGACGTCAAAGAACTAGAAATCGGCATCACCCGATTATGCGAAGTCCTCGACGTTAGTCCCGACATCCCCGGCATGGGTGCCGCCGGCGGCACCCCCATCTGCCTCACCTGGGTCTCCACCCAAATCCACGGCAGCACCGACAACGTCCGCCTCGTCCCCGGCGCACGCGTCATAGTGGACGTCACCGGCCTCAAGGATGAAATTGTCGACGCCGACGTCGTCATCACTGGCGAGGGCTGCTACGACAGTCAAACCGACATGGGCAAAGTAGTCAGCGTCGTGTTATCCCTGAACCCCCAGGCGCGGCAATTCGTCGTGGCCGGCCGGATTGAGGGCGAACTCCCCGAAGGTGTGAGGGGAATTACACTGATTAATTCCAATGATGTGAAGAAGCAATTGGTGCGGGCCGGCAATAAAATCGCCGAACAGTTGATTCGGGATTAACACCCGGCCCGTTGCGCTATGTCCTACGCATACACCTCGACTGACCAGGGATAATACGCCGGCAACTCAAATTCACTTTCGCTACATACCACGACGGCAACCGGTGGTAATTTCACCGGTGGGGTCAGGAGGCGGGCGTAGAGCATCGCCAATTGGTTGATGGAGCCGGTGACTTCCTGCACGGTGACGCTGTAACGGTGCATGGCCATATCCGCAACGGGGTGCACGCCATTTTCGGTGAGAACTTCGGGGTTTTCTGCTGCTTGGTCGAAAATAGCTTGGTGTTCTTCTACGTATGTTTGACGTAATTTTGTTTCGATTTCTGCCCAGACTGTGGGGTGATTATCGTGGGTTACGTGTGCGGTTTCGGCTTTGCCGTCGCGCACGACGAGGGCAGATAATTGCTCAAACCGGTGGAGTAGATCAGTGACGTCACATGCAGGCATTAGGCAATCGAATTGGATAGTGGCCATAGTAGCCAAGGATAATCTTATTTAGCTTCATTGACCAGAGTTGATTACATTAAAGAGAATGAGCTCACCATTAGCTGCCCGCATTTCTCCCATCCAGACGATGGCCGATGGGACTGTCAAGCAAATCAATCCGTTCTCTGGCACTGAGGTGTGGACAGTGGTGGGGCGGGGTAACCGCCCGCTGACCACCCCACCTGCGGATACCACTCCCCTGGCGCCGGGTGATAGGAAGGATTTTTGTGCGTTTTGTCAGAATCGGAAGTTGGATACGCCGCCGGAGAAGGCCCGCCTGGTGGCGGGCAAGAAGGGGTATGAGATTATTACTGGTCTGGATGCGGATGCCTTGGATAGTAGTGATGCAATTTTCCGGCGGGTGCCTAATCTGTTTGAGATTGTTACGTATGAGTATTGGAAAGCCAATTATGGTTTTGAGATGACTGCGCAGGCCCGGGCGCATAGGGAGAATTATATTTCTACGCCGTTGGGGCGGGAGCATGTGTTGCGGACGATTCGGACGAAGCGGATTGCGGCGGGGATGACGACGAATGTGTCTGAGGTGGAGTTGTTGAAGCAGGCTGAGTGCTTTTTTGCTGGGGGGCATGATTTGATCATTGGGCAGCGGCATTTTACGGATTCGGCGACGAATCGGTCGGAGTTGGCGGCTTCGGGGGATTTGAGTTTGCAGGAGCATTTTGGGTTGATTAAGTTCACTGCGGAGTCGATTAATGCGTTGTATGAGCAGAATCGGTATGCGAAGTATGTGGCGGTGTTTCAGAACTGGTTGAAGCCGGCGGGGGCGTCGTTTGATCATTTGCATAAGCAGTTGGTTTCTATTGATGAGCGGGGGGTGAATGCGCAACAGGAGATTGAGAAACTGCGGAGTCATCCGAATATGTATAACGAGTGGGCGGTGGATTATGCGGCGGTCCAGAATTTGGTGATTGCGGAGAATGATCACGCCATTTGTTTTGCGGGGTTTGGGCATAGGTATCCCACGTTGGAGGTGTTTTCTAAGTCGGCGACCCCGGAGCCGTGGTTGCAGACGGATGCGGAGATTCGGGCGATGAGTGATTTGTTGCATGCATGCCATGCGGCGGCGGGCCGGAATGTGCCGTGTAATGAGGAGTGGCATTATAAGCCGATTGATTTAGATATTGCGACGCCGTGGCGCATCATGATTAAGTGGCGGGTGTCGACGGTTGCGGGGTTTGAGGGTGGCACGAAGGTGTATTTGAATACTATTTCGCCGTGGGATTTGCGGGATAAGGTGGTTAGTGCCATGTATCGGCTGCGAGATGAGGGTAAAATCGCCAAGACTATTAATATTGCTACGGAGTGTGAGGTGAAGCGTAATAGCTTGAAATACAATCCAGTGCTTAAATAGGTTGGGTGAGTACCTACGCATTGGCCCAGTTGCAGCCGCTTGTTGATTCTGTTGATTTGTCCTGGCAGTGGGATTTTTACCAGAAGTTGCATCAGCATCCGGAATTGTCGGGACTGGAGGAGTGGACGGCGGCGCAGATCGTTGAAAAGCTGGGCGATGTTGATGCGACGGTGCTGAGTGGCATTGGGGGCCATGGGGTGGTTGCGGTGCTGGCTAATGGTGCGGGTCCGACGGTGTTGATGCGGGCGGATTTTGATGCGTTGCCGGTGACAGAGACCACGGGCGTGGAGTATGCCTCGGTGAATGAGAATATGCATGCGTGTGGGCATGATATGCACAGCACTTCCCTACTTGGATTGTGCGCAATTATGGATGCGCATCGGGATGCGTGGGCGGGCACGTTCATTGCGTTGTTCCAGCCGGCGGAGGAGAATGGTTCGGGCGCGAATGCGATGGTGGCGGATGGTCTTACCAGTCGCATTCCCGCCCCGGATGTGTGCTTTGCACAGCATATTACGCATGGGCGGGCGGGGACGGTGCATAGCATTGCGGGCCCGTCGTTGGCGGCGAGTGATTCCATTGAGATTATTGTGCGGGGCCGGTCGGCGCATGGGTCGATGCCGCACATGTCGCTGGATCCCACGTATGTTGCGGCGATGATTGTGGTGCGACTGCAGGGGATTGTGGGCCGGGAGGTGCCGCCGGCGGAATTTGCTGTGGTGTCGGTGGGTACGTTGGAGTCGGGGCATTCCAATAATACGATTCCGGGGGAAGCTCGTATTGTGCTCAATTGTCGTACTTATAATGAGGATGTTAAAGCCAACTTGTATGCGGCGATTGAGCGGGTGGTGCGGGCCGAGTGCGCGGCTTCTGGGCTCACCACGGAACCCAGCATTGAGTATTTCGCCCATGCGCCGTTAACGTATAACGATGAGGCGGTTTTTGCGCAGGTCCGGGCTACTTTTGATGCCACGTTTGGGGCGGAATCGGTGGATGCAGATCGGTGGACGGCATCGGAGGATTTCTCCAATGTGCCGCGGGCGTACGGGGTGCCGTACGTGTATTGGTTCATTGGTTGCACACCAGCGGAAACATGGGATGCGGCGGTAGCGAATGACACGATAAGCAGCACAGTTCCGGTGAATCACATGAGTACATTCCTGCCGGATTTTGTGCCGACGGTGCGGGCGTGCAACCTGGCTGCGTTGGGTGCGGTGTTGACGTACCTGGGGGCGCGTTAAGCTTTTCGACGTGTACAATACCGGAATCATGACGGACTTTGATCTTCCGCTACAACGGCATACTATTTTCCAATCCTCCCTGATGACAGCCCTGCTGGATGGCATTTATGATGGTGAAATCACAATTGGGGAAATTCTGGGTCAGGGTAATTTCGGCATTGGCACCTTCGATGCCCTGGATGGAGAAATGATCATTGTTGATGGGGTTTGCTACCAGGTGCGGGGTGATGGCAGCGCCGAAGTCGCTTCCTTGGAGCAGCATAGTCCGTTTGCCGTGGCCATGAATTTTGTGCCGCGGATTGTGCGTTCCGCCCCGCCGGGCATGTGCCGGAAAGAATTGAGTGAATTCATATCCAGCATTCTGCCAAGCGAAAACTACATGTATGCGGTGCGCATCACGGGCACGTTCAGCGTGGTGAAAGTACGCACCGTCACCAAGCAGCAGCGCCCCTACCGGCCGATGTTGGAGGCCACCGGCGACGATGCGGAATTAGTATTCACCAATACCACTGGCATTATTGCAGGTTTCCGCACCCCGATTTATGAAAAAGGCATTGGGGTACCAGGCTGCCATGTGCACTTCATTGATAATGCCCGCACTCACGGCGGCCACGTGTTGGACTTTGCACTGGAAGACGGTGGGCTGATTGAAGTGTGCCCCGGCACGGATCTGCAATTGCGGTTGCCGCTCAACCCAGAGTTCAGCGCAGCGCAGTTGGCCCCGGATGATTTAGATCAGCAGATTCATGCCACAGAGGTGAAGGAATAACCCCGTCATTATTTTTGGCGCTTGAGTTTCTTCAACGCTCTGGTTTTAATGATTTCGCTCAACCTACCGCGGTTGTCAGAAATGTAGTAGTAAATGCGGAGGAAGACTGGTTCCAGTGCGCGGGTGGCGAGTGTGCGGCCGACCAGCCGAAACACCGTGTTCTTGCCGTAAACCCGCAGCACGTTGCCGATGGCTTGGGGGCCGTAACTGTACCGGCCACCCACCCGGGCAACAGCTTGGTTGGCGATGTCATCGGTGACTTGTTTGGGCAGCGGGCTGGTGGGGGTCGCTGGTTCGATGTTGAGGCCTGCGGTGGTGATCTTTTTCAGCGCTTCGGCACTGTATTTGCAGAATTGGCAGTTGCCGTCGTAGTAAAAGGTGTCTGTTCCGGCTGCGTTCATATTGGGTTCCTCTCGGTACGGGTTTACGGGTTAAGGTAAGCGTCGACAAGCGAGCGTGATTATTACCAGCCTACCGTGAGTTAAAAATGTCAGTATAATCACATTTCGCCTAGTTTTTAGTAGATAAATTGCCATTCTGATGCGTAACTAACGGGGTTGAGCATTAAGCTATGGTGCAGACAAATTCCCTATACCTAGGAGATCATTGACAATAATGAGCGATTCGCAGCACCTTCCGGAGCTCAAAAATACGGTGAGCGGCCACGTGCGTGCCGCCGCCGGCATGAGCCCCGAGTCCGCAACTGACCGCAAATTCTGGTTCGGGCTTTCCGACGCGGTCATGGAGCAACTAGCAGACAATTGGGAAAAAACCACCAAGGCCTATAACGCCACCCGGCAACAACACTATTTCTCTGCCGAATTCCTCATGGGGCGGGCCCTGCTGAATAACCTCACCAACCTGGGGTTAGTGGAACAAGCTGAAGAAGCAGTGCGCACCAACGGGCATGAACTCTCTGACATCCTCGACGCCGAAAACGATGCCGCCTTGGGCAACGGTGGCCTGGGGCGCCTAGCGGCATGTTTCTTGGATTCCGCCGTCACCCAGGACTATCCCGTCACCGGCTACGGCATTCTGTACCGCTACGGCCTGTTCAAACAAATCTTCGATAATGGCTTCCAGACGGAACAACCCGACGCCTGGAAAGAAGACGGCTACCCCTTCGTTGTGCGCCGGGAAGAGCAACAACGCATCGTCACCTTCGACGACATGGTCGTCCGCGCCATTCCTTATGACATGCCGATCACCGGCTACGGCACCGATAACGTGGGCACCCTGCGGCTGTGGAAAGCCGAACCCATGGCCGAATTCGACTACGATGCCTTCAACTCGCAGCGCTTCACCGACGCCATTGTAGAGCGCGAAGCCGTCATGGACCTCTGCCGGGTGCTCTACCCCAACGACACCACCTACGCCGGCAAAGTCCTGCGCGTGCGGCAGCAATACTTCTTCGTCTCTGCGTCGCTTCAGTGCATGATTGCCAACTACATTGCGCAACACGGCGAAGACCTGCGGGATTTTGGCAAGTACAACTGCATCCAGCTCAACGACACGCACCCCGTGCTGGCCATCCCAGAACTCATGCGGCTGCTCCTGGATGAGCACCACATGACGTGGGATAACGCCTGGAAAGTTGTGAACGAGACCTTCGCCTACACCAACCACACCGTGTTGGCTGAGGCCCTGGAGCAGTGGAATTCCTCCATCTTCCAGCAGCTGTTCCACCGCGTGTACGAAATAACCGTGGAAATTGATCGCCGGTTCCGCGAAGAAATGTGGGCCATGGGCGTGCCGGAATCCCAAATCAACTACATGGCGCCCATCAACAACGGTGTGGTGCACATGGCATGGTTGGCCTGCTACGCCGCCTACTCCATCAACGGGGTGGCCGCGTTGCACACAGAGATCATCAAGGCCGACACCCTCAAGCAGTGGCACGACATTTGGCCGGAGAAGTTCAACAACAAGACCAACGGTGTGACCCCGCGACGCTGGTTGAAGATGTGCAACCCGCGCCTATCCGACCTGCTCACCCGCCTGTTGGGTTCCGATGCATGGGTGACCAACTTGGATGAACTCAAGAAACTCCGCCATTACGTCGACGATGATGCCATCATGCAGGAACTGCTTGACATCAAAGATGCCAACAAGGTGGATTTTGCGGCCTGGATCAAAGACCGCCAAGGTATTGAAATCAATTCGGAATCTATCTATGACGTGCAGATCAAGCGCCTGCACGAGTACAAGCGGCAGCTGATGAACGCCCTGTACGTGTTGGATTTGTACTTCCGCATCAAGCACGATGGGGAGCAGAATGTACCGCCGCGCACCTTCATCTTCGGTGCCAAGGCTGCACCTGGGTATGTACGGGCGAAGGCAATCATCAAACTGATCAATGAAATCGCCAACATGGTCAACAATGACCCGGCGGTGAACCAGATCATTCGGGTGGTGTTCGTGGAGAACTACAACGTCTCCCCTGCCGAGCACATCATTCCAGCCGCGGATATTTCCGAGCAAATTTCCACCGCCGGCAAAGAAGCATCCGGCACGTCCAACATGAAGTTCATGATGAATGGTGCGCTGACCTTGGGCACCCTGGATGGCGCCAACGTGGAAATCCTGGAATCCGTGGGCGACGAGAATGCGTACATCTTCGGCGCCAAGGTGGAGGAACTCCCCGAGCTGCGCGCCACCTACAACCCATGGCAGGTGTACGAATCCGTGCCTGGTTTGAAGCGGGCATTGGATGCGCTTATCGACGGCACCCTCTCCGACAGCCAATCCGGTTGGTTCCATGACCTGCGGGTTTCCCTACTGGACCGGGGTGGTTGGGAAACCGCCGACGCCTATTATGTACTGGGTGATTTTGCCTCCTACCGGGAGACCAAAGATAAGATGGCGCAGGACTTTTACGCCGATCGGCTGCATTGGGCTCGTATGTGCTGGATCAACATTTGTGAATCTGGCCGGTTCTCCTCTGACCGCACCATTGGCGATTACGCCCGTGAAGTGTGGAAGCTAGAACCCACCAAAATTTAACTAGATGCATGAAAAACTCCGCAGCTTTTGAAAAAATTCAGGTGGCTGCGGAGTTTTCTTCTGCCGTTAATTACTTGGATTCGGCTTCTTTAGCTTTCTTTTCTGCTTCGGCAGTGGCGCGCCGCAGATTATTTTCAGCTTCCTCCAGGCTCTTTGCTGATTCCGACGCAACCAACACCTCTGGTGGTGCGGAGGTTTCTTCACCCAACAGGTGCACGTGAATCATGTTGGTGTTCCCGGAAATTCCAGGTGGGGTACCAGCCACAACCACCATCATGTCATCCGGGTTGTACTCCTCCATGGCCAAAAGTTGATCATCAATCTCAGCAAGCATTTCATCCGTGGATGCCATGGTTGGCGTGAGGAAGGTTTGTGCACCCCACGTCAAAGCCAATTGACTACGCACCGCCTGGTACGGGGTGAACACCAACAGTGGCAAATACGGCCGCAACCGAGCTACTCGCTTGGCGGTATCCCCAGACGAGGTGAACGACACCAAAGCTTTGGCGTTGAGGCGCTCGGCAATGTCACGGGCGGAATAGGAAATCACACCACGCTTCGTACGTGGAATGTGTGCCAGGTTAGGCACCTTACCGCCGGTTTCTGCCGAAGCCACGATACGGGACATGGTGCGCACAACATTGTGCGGATCGACACCAACGGAAGTTTCACCAGACAACATAACGGCATCCGCACCATCCAACACGGCATTAGCCACGTCGGAGGCTTCCGCACGGGTGGGGCGAGAGTTCTCAATCATCGAGTCCAGCATTTGGGTGGCGACGATGACAGGCTTGGCGTTTTCACGAGCAATCTGAATGGCTCGTTTTTGTACCAATGGTACTTCTTCTAGTGGGCATTCCACCCCCAGGTCACCGCGGGCAACCATGATGCCGTCGAAGGCTAGGATGATGGATTCCAGCGCTTCGACTGCTTCGGGCTTTTCTAGCTTGGCAATCACGGGGACGTGGCGGCCTTCTTCAGACATGATTTGGCGCACCAGTTCCACGTCTTGTGGGGAACGGACGAAGGACAGGGCGATGAAGTCCACGCCCAGTTTCAGGGCGAAGCGTAGGTCATCAATGTCTTTTTCACTGAGTGCGGGGACGGAAATGTCCATCCCGGGCAGCGATACGCCTTTGTTGTTGGAGACGGGGCCGCCTTCCACAACTTCGCAGATCACATCGTTTCCATCCACTTCTTTACACACCAGGGCGACTTTGCCGTCGTCAACAAGCAAGCGGTCGCCTGGTTTGGCATCTTTAGCAAGGTTTTTATAAGTAGTGGACACGCGGTCGTGGGTGCCCTCCACGTCATCAACGGTGATGCGAACTTCTTCACCGTCAGCCCAGAAGGTGGCACCATCGACGAAGCGGCCCAGTCGGATTTTCGGGCCTTGCAGATCTCCGAGTACGCCCACGGCGCGGCCAGTTGCGTCTGTTGCTTCGCGCACCCACTTGTAGTTTTGTTCGTGGTCAGCGTGATCTCCGTGGGAGAAATTCATTCGAGCAACATCCATGCCATCCTGTACGAGTCGCAGGATGCCGTCCTGGCTTGCTACAGCCGGACCCAAGGTACAAACAATTTTTGTGCGACGTTCCATGTCTTAAACAGTAATCTTCCCCACGAAGTTCTGCGAGTACACACGGATAAAAACCCAAGAAAGTTGTTCTGTTTCACACTCCTAAACAATCTGAGAGGACCTAACAGTCCAAATAACCAGACATGACCAGGCACATTCCAACATTATCTCATTGGGCGCGATTTATATCACAATCTAGGTATTCTTGGGTTCTTGTGGTTTTTCGGCTTCCGCAGCGGCGGCCTCTGATACCGCTGTTTCTACTGGCTTCTCGGCCACTACTTCCCCTTCAGACTCGTCAGATGCCTCTGAAACTTCAGACTCCTCTGAAGCAGCGTCATCCGTCGACAAGCTAGCTCCCCGCACTTCTTCGGGAGTTTCCCGGCCGCCCTTGAGCATAAAGAACGTGATCACGGCGGCGCCGAAGACCATAATCGAAACGATGAAGTTAATGCGCATGCCAAAGACCATCGTTGCGGGGTCGGTGCGCATGAGTTCGATGAACATGCGGCCCAGGGTGTAGCCGGCCACATACAGGGCGAAAACACGCCCATGCCCCAGCTTGAACTTACGGTCCATGAACAGGAGGAAGAGGAAGACGAGAACATTCCAGAGCAGTTCGTAGAGGAACGTGGGGTGCACCACGGATAGCACTTCGCCGGTGGAATGGCCGGTGACTGGCGCATAATTACCGAGTTCGTCTACTCGGTTGTAGATTTTCAGGCCCCAAGGCAGGGTGGTTTCTGCGCCGAAGAGTTCCTGGTTAAACCAGTTTCCCAACCGCCCAATTGCCTGCGCCAGCACCACTGCCGGGGCGAGGGCGTCAGCGAAGGGCGCGAAGGGGATTTTCTTGTACTTCAGGTAGCCATAAACCCCCAGGGTGCCGAGCACCACCGCCCCCCAAATACCCAAACCACCGTTGGTAATTTTGAGGGCATCAACAGGGTTGCAGTTACTACAGAAGTATTTATCGTGGTCGGTGATCACGTGGTACAGTCGGCCGCCGATGATGCCGGCTGGGACAGCTACGATGGCAGCATCCAGCACTACTTCTTTGTTGCCGCCGCGGGCGGCGTATCGTTTCTGGCCGATCCATAACGCCACAATGATGCCCGCGATGATGCACAGTGCATAAGCCCGGATGGGGATGGGACCAATGTGCCATACCCCCTGGGGTGGTGAAGGAATCAGGGCAAGTAGTGTTTCAGTCACGGACATCTCCAGGTACGGCTTAAAGCATGCGAATAAAAACTAATCACAATGATGGTAACAAGTGTGCCTAAAAAGCTACACCCCACCAATAGGTAACCCTGACCTGTTAGCGCCGGGGGCAGGCGGGATGCTGCGCCGCTGACACCAGTGACATGGTGAAACCTCGGGCGGATTCGCCAGTCATGAGTGATTGGCCGAGTACTACTGCGTCGGCGCCGCGGGCGGCAAATTCATACAATTCAGCGGCACTACGCACCCCCGAAAGTGCCACTTTGACGACTGAGCTGGGTAATCCCGGCGCGATTTCGGAGAATGCCATGCGGTTGAGCGCCACGGTTTGGAAGTCGCGAGAGTTGACGCCGATGATGGTGGCGCCGGCGATGACGGCCCTATTAGCTTCTTCTGGAGTGCGTACTTCGACGAGGGCCTGCATGTTGAGGGATTCCACGCGGTCGAGGAGAGCTTCCAGTTGGGATTGGTTGAGGGCGGCTACTCGCAATGGAATCATGTCGGCACCGAAGTAACGTGCTTCATGTATCTGGTAGGGGTCCACGATGAAATCGCGGCAAATTATAGGGACACTGACGGCGGTTTTAACGGCCGCCATTTCTATAAGAGAACCATGGAACCTAGGTTGTTCAGTATGGCAGGCGATGAGTGAAGCACCACCTTGTTCAAATTCCTGCGCTAGGCGGGTGGGGTCGAGGGTGTGTGCGCGGTTGCCTAGTTCGGGCGCGGGGCGTTTCACCTCTGCGATGAGTTTGCATCCGGGTTGTAGGAGGACGGATAGTGCGTCGCGGGGTGGTTCGCAGTCGCGGGATTGGGCCTTAATGTCTTGGAAAGGCACAACTGATTCCCGCGCGGCGACGTTTTCCCGCACGTCCGCGATGATGGCATCAAAAACCGTAGTCACGAGATACCCACCAATCTGTTGTCGGCTGCGTCTGGTATTCCAACAGCTTTAGCCTAACGTGTCGAAGCGCTAGTTCTAAAATTGTGTGGGTGCACCTCAAGAATCAATGAAGACTTAAAGAAAAACTTGAATGTGGTGGTAGTTGGCACTATTTTCGCAGGTATTACTGGGACTTGTGGGGCAAATGTTGTTCGTCGGTGGGGTCGATATCGGCGTCGATGGCGTCCCACAGTACCCGCCCCGAATCGGGGTCAGTTTCTAATTCTTCTTCGATTCGGGCTTCGCGTTGTTGTTTGCGTTCGTATTGGGTTTTGCGGGGTTTGTCGGTGCCGGGGTGGGCGGCAACGATGACGCCGCCCATGAGGGCTAGGGCTGCCCCGATGATGGCGAGGATGATGGGGAATGGCGACACGGTGATGTCGGTGATTTGGGCCCATGGTGATAGTGCTGCGCCTTTGTCTGGCGAGTTTGCGGTTCCGGCACTGAGGATGCTCAGGGCGCGTTGTGGGTCGGGCATGCCGCCGAGGAGTACTTGCAGGGCAAACCAGCTGCCGGCTGCGGCGACGATGGCGGCGAGTGTTCCGACGATGCGCCGGCCGACGCGCCGCAGCATGAAGATGCCGAGGAATCCGGCTGCGAGCAGGATGATGACGGCCATGAGTTCGGTGGACCAGGTGGCGCCGATGAGTGGGACGGTTTTGTCCCCGGCTTTGTCGTCGGCGGCGGCAACGGTCATCCATGTGAGCCGTGAGGATATCCAGAGCATGAGTGCCCCAGCCCCTATGAGCAGGTTTGCCAACATTGTTTTCTTCATGGTTCCTCGTTATTGGGTCCTCTTGGTTCTGATCACAGAAGGCTTCTGCTCTACAGAAGTCGGTCGGCGTCGAAGCATGTGCGGTCGCCGGTGTGGCAGGCGCCGCCGGTTTGGGCAACTGTCAGCAACACGGTATCACCATCACAATCTAGCCGCACTGATTCTACTTGTTGTGTGTGGCCACTTGTTGCCCCTTTGATCCAATATTCCTGCCGAGACCTGGAATAATAGGTGCCTTGGCGGGTGGCTAGTGTGTATGCCAGCGCGTGGTCGTCCATCCAGGCGAGCATGAGCACTTCGCCGGTGTCGGCGGCTTGGGCGATGGCGGGTACGAGGCCTTGGTCGTTGAAGCGCACGCGGGCGGCAATGTCGGGGGCAAGGGTGTAGGTTTCTGGGTTTGTCATGGTTTCTCGTTTATCGACGTACGTCGTATCCAGCTTGGTGTAGTTCAGTTTTGACCTCTGGGATGCTGACTTCCCCAAAGTGGAAAATAGAGGCAGCTAGGACGGCATCGGCGCCGGCAGCGATGGCGGGTGGGAAATGCTGGGCCTGGCCAGCACCCCCGGAGGCGATGATGGGGATGGTTACGGCCTGGCGGACTTTGCGGGTGAGTTCCAGATCCAAGCCGGCTTTGGTGCCGTCGGCGTCCATGGAATTGAGGAGGATTTCACCGGCGCCGTATTCGGCGCCACGGGTGGCCCATTCGATGGCGTCGAGGCCAGCGGATTTGGTGCCGCCGTGGGTGGTGACTTCGAAGCCGGAGGGTTGGTTGGGGTTGCGGCGGGCGTCAACGCTGAGGACGACGCATTGGGATCCGAAACGGTTGGCGAGTTCTTTGAGGAGTTCCGGGCGGGCGATGGCGGAGGTGTTGATGCTGACTTTATCGGCGCCGGCGCGTAGGAGTTGGTCGACGTCGTCGACGCTGCGGACTCCCCCGCCGACGGTCAGCGGGATGAAGACTTGTTCGGCGGTGCGGCGGACGACGTCGAGCATGGTGCCGCGGCCGGCCAGGGAGGCGGAGACGTCGAGGAAGGTGAGTTCGTCGGCGCCTTCATCGTTGTAGCGGGCGGCTAGTTCGACGGGGTCGCCGGCATCCCGCAGGCCGGTAAAGTTGACACCCTTGACTACGCGCCCGTTGTCGACGTCGAGGCACGGGATGACTCGGATAGCTACCGCCATGTGTTTAGTTCTTTCTTTCGGTTCGGATTTTGCTGAGGGTTGTCAAGATCGTCTCATGTGCGCGGGCGGTTCCCACAATTACGCCGTGGCTTTCGGGTGTCCAGGGGTTGCCGACCAGGTCGGTGACGGTGGCGCCGGCGGCGCGGCACAGGAGGACACCGGCGGCATTGTCCCAGATATTGGGGCTGAAGCTGACGGCGCCGCCGAAGATGCCGCCGGCAGTGTAGGCCAGGTCGATGCCGACAGAACCAGTGATGCGGGGACGTAAATATGTTCGAGTGAGCTCTAGCAGCAGGTTGGCGAATTGCGTTTCGCCGCTTTCCGGCAGGCTAGACATGGAGGAGAACCCCACGTGGGCGGCTACTTCTGGGCGTTCTTCCAGGAGGGGTTGGGGTTGACCGTTGTACATCAGTGGGGAGCCGGTGAAGGCGCCAAAGCGCTGGTTGATCATGGGGACGCTGGTTACGGCAAGCACGGGTTGATCGTTGACCATGAGGCTGATGAGGATGGCGCTCATGGGGTTGCCAGCGGCAAAGTTGGCGGTGCCGTCGATGGGGTCGACGACCCAGGTGGTGTCGTGGCAGTCGCCGCCGTATTCTTCACCTAAAACGGGGATGTTGGTGGATTCCCACAGGAGTTGGCGTAGGTGTTGTTCTATGGCTAGGTCTACGTCGGTGGCGAATTGTCCGGCTGCTTTCATGTGGGTGGGGTCAGCCCCCAACCCGCTGATGAACATTCGTTCGATATCGGCGAGGATCGCCTCGACGATGTGGTAGAGCTCCTGTACGTCGGCCGCCGTTGGCATCATACCGCCGCCAAGGCCTCGGTGAGAGTAAACCGCCCTTCGTAGAGGGCTTTGCCAATGATGGCGGAATCAATGCCTTCGTCCTGGTATTTGGCTATTTCCACGATGTCGGATAGTTGGGAGATGCCACCGGAGGCTACGATTTTGGCGTCGGTTGCTTGCGCTACTTCCCGGAGTAGGTCGATGTTGGGTCCGGTGAGGGTGCCATCTTTGGATACGTCCGTGACCACGAAGCGTTCGCATCCTTGTTCGTCTAGTCGGTCGAGGATTTCCCAGAGGTCGCCGCCGTCGCCTACCCAGCCGTTGCTGCGGGCCCGCCATTCGCCGTCGACAAGCAAAGCGGCGATGTCAACGGCGATTTTATCGCCATGGGTGGCTAGCACTTTGGCGATCCAGTCGGGGTTTTCCAGGGCGGCGGTGCCGATGTTGACACGGCGCGCGCCGGTGGCGAGGGCGCGTTCCAGGGTCGCGTCGTCGCGGATGCCGCCGGTGAGCTCGACGTTGATGTCGAGTTTGGTGATGATGTCGGCCATGAGTTCGTGGTTGGAGCCACGACCAAAGGCGGCATCAAGGTCGACGAAGTGCAGCCAGGTTGCGCCTTGGTTTTGCCAGTTCAGGGCGGCTTCGAGGGGGGAGCCGTAGGATTTTTCGGTGCCTGCTGCGCCTTGGTTGAGTCGTACCGCTTGACCACCGACAACATCAACAGCGGGAAGAAGCGTGAAATTCATATCTAAAGTTTAGCGGTTAGAGTTGTGCTAACCAGTTTTCTAGCAGTTGTGCGCCGGCGTCGCCGGATTTTTCGGGGTGGAATTGAGTGGCCCAGAGGGGGCCGTTTTCCACGGCGGCTATGAAGTGGGCGGTTTCGTGGTCGGTCCAGCTGACTAACGGCGGCATGGTCAGCGCACTTTCGGGAAAGTCCCAGTGTTGAACACCGTAGGAATGCACAAAATAGAAGCGGGTGTCCGGGCTGATGCCGGCGAACATAGCGGAACCGTCGGCGGCGGCAACGGTGTTCCAGCCCATGTGCGGCAGAATGGTGGCGTTAAGGCGTTCGACTGTGCCAGGCCATTCGCCGCAGCCTTCAGTGTCTTCACCATGTTCGACACCGTGTTCGAAGAGGATTTGCATACCGACACAAATGCCCATGACGGGCCGAGATCCAGCGAGCCGCTGCCCAATGAGTCGGGCGCCGTGCACGGATTGCAGGCCTTGCATGCAGGCTGCGAAGGCCCCCACGCCGGGCACGAGCAGGCCGTCGGCGTTGAGGACTTCCTGCGGGTTGTTGGTTATGGTGACGGTTGCCCCCACTCGTTCTACTGCCCGGTGTGCGGATCGGAGGTTGCCGGAGCCGTAATCAAGAATCGCTACTGTTTTCGCCATATTCGGATTTTAGCTGTCAACACGCTTGCTTTTCGACGCCTACCGGTTTACCGGGGTTACCGTCACATGGTTTATGCGGTTTCCGCCAGTTGGGAGGAGTGAGCGGGAACCAAATTCTTTCTTCGGTCGCATTGGTCCATTACCCACGGGTCGTGGGTGACAATGATGACAGCCGCGCCGCCATCAGCAAGTTGTTTCAAATGGCCCAGAATCACTCCGGCATTCGTACGGTCCA
>JAUMZY010000022.1 GCA_030527885.1 Corynebacterium sp. | reverse complement strand
GTGGCCAAGAAGCGCTTCAAACGGGGTCTCAACAGGCGGATCCGTAGGAGCATTCACCAACTCCCCCACCGAATGATCTTCCACCGGCCACGGATCAACAGTATCCTCCACCACCGCAAACAGATTCTCCCGATTGGGAGCCAACGTCATCGTATGACCATCAACCATATAACTGGGCTTATTTTCTACAGAGTCGTAGGTCTTTGTCGTACCAACACCAACAGACACCGTGACCTTCCCATCCGCAGTCATGTCAGCTTTCGCCACATGAATCTCGCTCTTTGCCGAGGTAATCGGCAAACCAGTACCTTTCATATAGTCGCGCAGATCCAACAAGTCTGCTTCAGCTTGGGTGAATTTCGGATTCTCCCCAGGATTCTTCTGCTTCTTCTTTGATGAACCCCCAAAACTTGACCCCCGTTGTGAACCGTTACTCCCCGATGAGGCAAACACGGAACTACTAGCATTCACACAATTAGACAGTGAACAACCCGTATCCGTCCAATGCGAGTCCAGCAATTGCTGATACGCGGTGACCACCTTCGTCACCACATCAAGATCTACCTTAGCACCAGCAGCAGACACTGCTGGAGCAAAGCCTAACGTGAGGCCGGCTGCCAGAATCAGCGCCCCCCCGCGTCATATAACGAAGTTTCGACTTCATGACTTAACTCCTAAAAATTAGAGAATGTACTTTGATGTACACCATCAATATCTATGTGCAACACCAATATGTGCGACTCTACAACAGGTATCACTGCAGCGTATACCCCTTACCAATAGCACGGGGGTATGAATAGAACATCTAAGCGATATGCCATGACCAGGTCTTTTAAGGAAAACGTATCATGGTACCAGTATGTCTTACCTCATCATTAGCTCGCACTTATCCGAAAAGACGATTGATAAGCTTCACCCCCACTAAATCATAAAAAATCATTTATGCATCCCAGTGTCGCCTAAACACTACCGCACGTAAACACCACATGTGCCGCCATGGAAGTTGGGTTAACTCATTAATGCAAACCATGCACTTCCCCCACCATGGCTGCATGCTCACGGACTCTTCGGAGCATCACACATTGCGGATACCACTCATATCGACTTAATGCATCACAAACTAGTGTGCCGCCAACCAGTTAGCACAAGTTGGCGGCACACTAATGAGTAGAATATTGATTGGTTAGCCGAGTTCTTCCGGCCAGCCGTGTAGTTTGCCGCGTTGGTAAATCAGCGGCCGGTTTTCTTCTTCCCAGTTGCAGTCGTTGACTGTCACGGTGAGAATGATGTGGTCACCACCCACATAACAGTTGGTGACAGTGCCTAGGAACCAAGCAGCGGCATGGTTGATAAACGGGATGTCGTTGTCACCACGCCGTATGATATCAACATCGGCAAACCGGTCGATGCCATGGCGGGCGAATTGCACCGCTAGGTGCAGTTGGTCTTTGGCCAGGATGGAGACGCCGATCGGGGCGCCTTCGTGTAGGTATTGGTGCGATTTGGATTTCGCATCAATGCTGAGCAGTACCATTGCTGGCTCTAGGGAGAGGGAGACGAAGGCGCTGACGGTGAGGCCAATATCCTGCGCTTCTTCCGTATCGCGGGTTGTTACTACTGTGACCCCGGAGGGGAAGTTACCGACAGTTTGTCGGTAGTGTGTGCTGTCTATTGGGCTCATCCATTCACCACATTTCTCTCTTGTTAGGCTTGTGCCTTTGCTTTTTCCAATTCCCACCGCAGTTGTGCTTCGGACGGGGACTGCACTGGGATGAAGGCAGCTTCCCGGAAGCGGCGCGATGCGGGTGAGCTCTTAGCATACCCGGCACCACCTGCAACTCGAACTTCGAGGTTAGCGGCAGCTACGGCGACTTCTGCAGCTTCCAACCGTAATTCCAACAGTTCCACTGGGTTGATGTCGGAGTTGCCGACGCGCGCGGTGATGGCCTCTTGGCGGGCAACAATATCGGCGATGTGGGCAGCTACGGCATCCACATCAGCGGTGAAGGTGGCATTGACCCCGAACAGACGTTCGCTGGCGGCGCCAATGGCGGCTTCAGCCACGCCGAGGCATTCGGCAATTTGCAGCACCACGAAGGTGGGACGCACCTGCAGAATGAAGGAGTCGAAATCGTGAGTAAGCACCTGGGTTTCCGGTACGTACACATTTTCGAGACTGACCCACGCAGATTCCGTGGAATTAAGGCCCAGCAGCCCGAAAGGTTTGCCGAAGGTGAGGCCTTCGGTTCCACCCTCAATGAAGATGAGCAGGCGTTCACCTTCGTCGGTATGCACTGCAGTGACAAGCACGGCGTCGTCGTAAAGATTGGAGGCCCAGTTGAGCTTACCGTTCACACTGTACCCACCATCAACGGGGGTTGCCGTGAGCTCAATCTTGCCGCAACCAGCAAATTCCTTGAACGCGGCAGCCATGCCCGTGATGCCGGGGCGCTGGCCCGCACGCAATTGCTTTTCGACATTGTCTGCCGCGGCAGTACCCGCATTAGCCAGGTAGGTTTGGGTCATCTTGTGTGCCCACACGGTGAAACCGGCAGAAAGATCATGGCGGGAAATCTCCCGAATAGCCCGAGCGGTGGTAAGCAGATCAGCTTCCAACAGCCCAGAATCAGCCAAAAGCGGCAGAATGTAGCGGGCAGGCTCTTCACCAGCATCCACTGCCTTGACTTTGTCGTCAACTGCCTGCAGAATGTCGGCACCAACCACCAATGGCACGGATGTTTGTTCCGTAATAGAGGCTGCCATTACTTATACCAATTCAGATGTGAGGTTGGCGGGGCGGGTGTAGGTGTTCACCACGGGCGACCACTTGATGGCGTCGCGGTGAATCTTGTCAAGGGTTTCCCGGTCGGCATCGCCTTCGAGCTTGACCTTGACGCGCACGTCGGAAACGCCAGGGCGCTTGTCGTCAGCCAGGTCGCCAACACCCCAGGTGGGAGAAATGTCAATATCGCCTTCGATATCAATTTCGATGTTGGTGAGGGTCACGCCACGGTTGGTGGCGATGGCCTGAATGCCCACAGAGATGCAGGCTGCCAGGGCGGCCTGTGCCACTTCGGTGGGGTTCGGGGCGGAATCGTCGCCCAGCAGTGCGGGTGGTTCGGAAACCAACACGGGCTTCAGGCCGCGCACCTGGGTGTAGTTGCGGAACTGGCCGTCGGCTTCCGTGTGGGTGCGGACGGTCTTGCGGCCGCCTTCTGGGTTGTTGATGTTCTTCTGTGCGAGTTCGGCGAGCTTGTCCTTGTCGATGGGATGCAAAGGGGTGCCGGCTTCGTGGTTGGGAGTGAGGTCACTCATGGAGAACTCCTTCAAGATAGAAAATTTTTCTGTTGACACGTTTCCAGAATCAGGAACCGAGATTAGCACATAACCGCAATTCTGCATACAACTTAGTACAGCCTTAGTTATTTTATTCGTAGATTTTTGCGGGCATGTCCACATGAATAAAATACCGGCAACCACTCACGTTATCAACTTTTAGGTTTTTCCATCAGCTCTGAGCGATCATCAAAAGTAGACAGGATAGATCAACATGAATTAAAGTCGAGCCCCGACTTAAAGACAGATCGGTCTATTATTCACATACAAGCGAGGTACTGTGGGACACCCATTACTTTCTCACCGCATCAGCCGTCGAAAAGCACTCACGCTCGCCGGAATTGGTGCCGCCACCCTCCCCCTCACAGCCTGCGTCACGAACAGCAGCGCCCAAAACCCGGCAGCCATCACCATCGGCTACGTCCCCATCGCCTGCACCGCGCCCCTCATCGTCGCCGACGCCCTCGGCCACTTCAAAGCCAACGGCCTTACCATCAAGCTGCGCAAATACGCCGGCTGGGCGGACCTCTGGAGCGCCTACGCCACCGGCGACATCCACATAGCGCACATGCTCTCCCCCATGCCGATTGCCATCAACGCCGGCGTCACCAACGGCACCCGCCCCACCGAACTCGTCTTTACTCAAAACACCAACGGCCAAGCCATCGTCCTCGGCAAAAAACACGAAAACACCGTCACCACCGCCGACGACTTCCGCGGCATGACCATCGGTATACCCTTCGAATTTTCCGTCCACTTGCTGCTGCTGCGCGACTTCCTCACCGCCAACAACGTCGACCCCGACCGCGATCTCGAACTCCGGCTTCTCCGGCCCTCCGACATGATCGCCCAACTCCAAATCGGCACCATCGACGGCTTCATCGGGCCTGAGCCGTTCATCCAGCGCGCCGTCGCCACCAAAGCCGGCTTCATCTTCACCCTCACCAAAAACCTGTGGGAAGATCACCCCTGCTGCTCCATCGCCGTTGCCAAAGACTGGAAAGCAGCCCACCCCACCGAAACCGCCGGCATCATCGCCGCCCTCGCAGCCGGCGCCGAGGCTGCCGGCGACCACGACCACGCCCCCGACATAGCCCACACCCTGGGCCAAGAAAAATACCTCAACCAGCCCGAAAAACTCTTCATTCCAGCGCTCAAAGAACCCGACCGAATCAACTTCGGCACCCCCACCAATCCCACCGCCATCACCTGGATGGCCACCCAAATTTCCCGCTGGAACCTCGGCGGCACCCCACCCGCCTGGGATGACGCCACCCTCATCCAACTAGCCGAATCCGTCCTACCAACCAACACTCCGCGCGGTACCAACACCCTAACCATCAACGGCAAACCCTTCGACGCCAACCTACCCACCGCAGGATACAAGCAGGTGACCCCCCGATGACCAAAACCCGCATCCAAGCCATCATCATAGGCATAGTCTTCTTCACACTCACCCTCGGCCTATGGCAACTCGCAGCCACCTCCGGCTGGCTCACCGACCTCGCCCCCACCCCGGCGCGCACTTTCAGCCGCGGCGTCGAGATACTCGCACACCCGTTCTACCGGGATGGGGTGAGTAGTGTCGGTATTTTCTGGCATCTTGTTGCTAGCCTCCGGCGGGTGCTCATTGGTTTCACCATTGCCACGCTCATTGCCATTCCGTTGGGGTTCGTTCTGGGCCGCAGTACTGCGCTGCGGTGGGCGGTTGATCCGCTCATGCAAATTCTGCGGCCAGTGTCGCCGTTGGCGTGGTTGCCGCTTGGGTTGGCGTTGTTGTCGGAGTCGGAGCGTACTGCTATTTTCGTCATTGTGCTTTCGGCCCTGTGGCCGACGTTGATTAATACGATTGATGCGGTGCGTAATGTTAATCCCACGTATATTAATCTCGCTGCTACTCTTGGTACGCCGTGGTGGTCGCGTATCCTGTACATTTGGTTCCCGGCGGCTCTTCCTGGCATTATCACTGGGCTACGGTTGTCATTATCTACGTCGTGGTTGGTGATCATCGCTGCAGAAATGTTGGTTGGTGGTCAGGGCATTGGTTTCTTTGTGTGGAATCAGTGGAATCGCTTGGATATTGATGCCATCGTGGTATCTATCATCATCATTGGTATTACTGGTCTGATTTTGGACCATCTCGTTGCCGCTCTACAGAAGATTGTTCGCTATGACTAGTCCCCATATCACTTTAGATAGCATCACCAAGTCTTACGGTTCGCATAATGTTATTGCGGATACGTCCGTTAGTGTGCCTAAGGGCCAGTTTGTGTCCATTTTGGGGCCTTCTGGTTGTGGTAAGTCCACCATGTTGTCGATGATTGCTGGTTTGGATTTTCCGTCGACGGGGCGGGTGACCACTAATGGTAAGCCGATTACTGCGCCGGGTCCGGATCGGGGCATGGTGTTTCAGAATCATGCGTTGTTGCCGTGGATGACGGCGCAGGGGAATATTGAGTTTGGGTTGAAGTCTGCGCATCCGAGTTTGAGTGCTGCGGAGCGGACAGAGATTGCGACGAAGTTTTTGGATCAGGTGGGGTTGTCGCATGCTGCGAATCAGCGCCCGAGTCGGTTGTCGGGTGGTATGCAGCAGCGGGTGGGTATTGCCCGGGCGTTTGCGATTGATCCGGAGGTGTTGTTGTTGGATGAGCCGTTTGGGGCGTTGGATGCGTTGACGCGGCGGGAGTTGCAGTTGCAGTTGTTGGATATTTGGGAGGCGTCGCGGCGGACGGTGTTGATGGTTACTCATGATGTTGATGAGGCTATTTTGTTGTCGGATCGGGTGTTGGTGATGGGTAATGGGCCGTCGGCGACGATTATTGCGGATATTGCGGTGGATTTGCCGCGGCCGCGGCATGATAGTGAGGTTGATGTGACTTTTGATCAGCGGACGACGGAGTTGCGTCGGGAGTTGATTCAGTTGTTGGAGCATTAGGCGTTGATGTTTGTTTAAGGCCCGCACCGGTTTGGGGTGCGGGCCTTTGTTTTGCTTTTCGACGTTTGTGGTTGTTGTTATTCGTAGCGTAGGGCTTCGATAGGGTCGAGTTTGCCGGCACGGTTGGCGGGGTACCAGCCGAAGAAGAGGCCGATGGCTAGGCAGAAGAAGAGGGATCCGATGATGCCGTTGATGGGTGGGATCATCCAGAGTTTGAACATGAGGTTGGTGATGAGCATGCCGAGGGCGCTGCCGAAGACGATGCCGAAGATGCCGCCGATAATACAGACCACCATGGCTTCGATGACGAATTGGCGGCGGATGTCTTTGCGTTTAGCGCCGAGTGCTTTGCGGATGCCGATTTCGCGGGTGCGTTCGGTCACAGTGATGAGCATGATGTTCATGACGCCGAGGCCGCCGACGAGGAGGCTGATGCCGCCGATGCCGGCGATAGCGGCGCTGATGCCGCCTAGTACTTGGTTGACTTGTTCGATGTCTTTGCTGGAGTCGCGGACTTGGACACGGTATTCGGTGTTGCCGTCGAGTTTTTCGGTGAAGTAGTTGTCGAGTTCGGCTTTGAATTGGCCGGAGTCTTCGCCTTCGGCGGCGCGGATTGTGACAGTTTGCCAGCTGCCGGTGCTGTCGCTAACGCGGGATTCGAGGGTATAGGGCACGTAGATGACGCTTTGGGAAGGGAGGTTGCCAATAAGGAAATTGGTTTCGGGTTTTTTTTGCACACCGATGATGGTGAAATCGCTAATGCCATCCTCGGATTCGAACGTGATTTCTTTGCCGATGGCGGATTGGACATTGCCACCGAAGAGTTGGGCAGCAAGTTGGTCGCTAAGGACACCAACTGGGCGGTTGTTGTTGATATCGTCATCGGTTAGTGCGCGGCCGGCGGCGATTTCTATTTTACGTTGGGTAAAGAAGAAGGTATTGACGAATTGGGCGCTGCCAGCGAAGCTCTTGTTGCCTAGGAGGATTTCACCGGAGTAGGAGTTATTTTCGCCGAGGGAGATTCCGGAAATACGAGAGCCGAGGCGGTTTTGAATGGTTTCGAGGTCTTCGGCAGTGATTTCGTAGGTGGGGTCGTCGAGCCGTTCGGAATAGTAGTAGTATTCTTCACCGCCAGCTCGTTGAATTTCTTCTTCGCTGGGGATGGGTTGGGCTTGGACCGTCATGTCTACACCACCGGTGGAGCTGAAGGTGGCGAGGGTGCTAGTACGCAGCCCTGAGCCAATGGTGAGGATCATGATGACGGAAGCAATGCCGATGATCACGCCGAGGAGGGTCAACGCAGACCGCATTTTATTCGTACGTAAGTTCGATATGGCTAAGCTGAGGGATTCGAAGACGCTCATGACTTGCCTCCTACGGTGACGCTACGGGGTACACGAGGCGCTTTGGGACCAGTGAGTACCCCATCATTCATGGTGACAATGCGGGTGGTTTCTTCTGCCAGTTCGGGGTTGTGGGTAATCAGCGCAATGGTGACGCCGTGGTTTTGGTTAAGGTCATGGAAGAGGTCCATGACCATGCGGCCGGTGGCGGTGTCGAGGGCGCCAGTGGGTTCGTCGGCAAGCATGAGATCAGGTTCATTGCTGAGTGCACGGGCGATGGCGACTCGTTGTTTCTGGCCACCGGAAAGTTCATTGGGCAGATGGCCTGCGCGTTCATACATACCAACCATTTCTAGAAGATGGCTTGCACGTTCGGCGCGTTCTCTGCGATTCAGGCCGGCGTACATCATGGGCATTTCGACGTTTTTACGGGCGGAAATGCGACCAACAAGGTTGAAGTTTTGGAAGACAAAACCGATGTGCTTAGAGCGGTACAGAGCGGCTTCATCATCGGATAATTTGAGGACGTTAACACCGTCGAGAAAATAATCGCCGGATGTGGGACGATCGAGCAGGCCAATAATGTTCATGAGGGTGGATTTGCCGGACCCGGAGGTGCCCACGACGGAGAGGAATTCACCAGCAGCTAAATCGAAGTCGATGCCGTGGAGGATGGTGAGTTCGCTAGGGGTGCCAATGTTGAAGGTTTTGACGATGCCCCGCATATCAATGAGGAGATCATCGTGCGGCTGGTGGCTGGATTTTTGCTTAGCCATTTTAAGATGCTTTCGCTGCCGAGGAGGTGGTGGCGGCTGCGTCTTCTGGGGCGGTGCTGACCTCTACTTTCTGGCCGACGTTAGCGCGGTATTTGGTGGCCTCGATGAGGATTTTTTCGCCTTTCTTGGCTTCGCCAGAC
This sequence comes from Corynebacterium sp., assembly GCA_030527885.1. GTDB lineage: Bacteria > Actinomycetota > Actinomycetes > Mycobacteriales > Mycobacteriaceae > Corynebacterium. The sequence continues at coordinate 18,273 of JAUMZY010000022.1, read as the reverse complement.
AACACCTCCACATCGGAATCGGTTTTGCTGCCGAGTTTGACGGTGCGTTCCACGATGGTGTCATCTTCGGAGATTGCCAGGACTTTCTTCTTCCCTTGGTCTTCGAACACTGCGGTTTGGGGAATGATGAGTTTATCGGAGGCTTCACGGGTGATGATGCGGGCTTTGGCTGTGGATCCAAGACGGAGAGTACCTTTGTTGCCGAGCACTTCGATTTCCACAGGGAAGTTCACTTTGTTGGTGGAACCTCCCCCACCACCAGCGGCACCAGCCGCTGCTGCTGCAGCGGCTCCCCCGACGCTGGGTGCTGCGGCGGCGGAATTCCCGGAGTCGGCTACAGGGGAGACGAAGGTGACTTTGCCTTGGAATTTTTTGCTCCCGGTACCAGGTGTGGTGAATTCCACCCGCTGACCGACGGAGATTTTATCAATGTCAATTTCTTTGACATTGGCAGTGACTATCATGCGTGCATCATCGGCGATGGTTAACAGTGACCCGGAGGCAGCCATGCCTTGCTTGGCTGCCACGTTAGTAACCACACCGTCGAAAGGTGCCCGAACCTGCGCGGAGGCAATATCCATTTTGAGTTTGTTATCGCCGATGCCGTTAGTGGCTTGGGAAGCGCGAGCGTTGCGCACAGCATCGTCGATGGCGGCTTGGTTGTTTTGCAGCTGGAATTCGGCGTTACGCTGGGCGGCAGCCAGAGCAGTGGCGGCATCCCGCTTGGCTTCGAACGCATCTGCGACACCCCGCTGATCATTAGCAAGTTTATTGTCGGCTTGGGCGAGGGTTGCCTCGTAGCTGTCTTGGGATTGTTGCAGGTTGCGGTTGGCTGCTTCGGCTTTATTGGCGACATCGACAGTGTTCAGGCCAGCCTCGACTTGGCCCCGATATTGCTTATCGACTGAGTTTTGTAGGGTTTGCACCCGCTCCCGGGCAGCAGTGATTTGGGCATCCAATTGCACGGCCTTATCCCCAGTTGCATCACCACGTTTGGCCTCTAGTTCAGCAAGGTTACTCTGCTCCAATGCCAAGGATTTGCGCTCCCCTGCTTGATCTTGGATGGCGCCAACCACGTTGAGGCCCAGGCGGGCGGCTTCCACGTTAGTGGTGATGGTTTCTTGGCGGGCGGCTTCGATTTTTGCCTGCTCAGCAGCGATTTCTTGCTGCTTGCCGTTGCCGCGCAGAACGCTTTCCAATTGGAAGTTACGGTTGGCTTGGTCGTAGGCGGTTTCGGCGTTGCGCAGGGTGGCTTGGGCGGAATTGATTTCCTGGTTCATGCCGTTATCCAGCAGTTCTTTGAACTGGTTGTATTGGCGTTCGGCGCCTTGGATTTGGGCGATGGCGGTGGCGTCGTTGGCGGCGGCTTGGGCTTGGCTTTTCGCCAATTCTGCTTCAATGTCGCTCACATCAAGGTTGGCGACCAGCTGGTCGGTTTGCACCCGGTCCCCCACTTTGACGTTGAGTTGCGTCACGGGGCCAGTGAGACGAGTGGAAAGCGTCAGGGTTTTCTGGGCTTCAATGTTGCCAGAGATGGCGACTCGTTGGGCATTGTCCCGCTTTTCCAGGGTTTGGTAGTCGGAGGAAGCCAGCGTGATGGCTTTCGGCCCGCCGAACAGGGCGTACAGTATGGCGCTGAGTAAGGCAAGTATGACAATCACCACGGCGGCGATGAAAAAAATCTTGCGCTTGCTGAGGTTTCTTATTCCCACGTCTGTAACGCCTTTCGCTTTCCTGAGCTAACAGTGTTCAAAAACAAGCTATCATGAACGCATGTATGCAGCACCCCTGAGCACGCTTTTGGGGTGAGGGAAAACCCCTAGGGGACTCATACCAGGGCATGAGACTGAGCGTTTTCTGACCTAAGCATAAAAATATGCTTTTCGACGCCGGGGGTTCCGGTCGTCGAAAAGCATAGCAGCGTTTAAGCGTTAACAGGTTTTTCTGATTCTGATTCCGCCGCGGGCGCAGGCTTCGGATCCACCGTCAGGAGTGCATCACCAGCAGTGATATTGCTGGGCAGCGGCAAACCTGGGGCCGGAATGACCGGGCCGGTGCGCTTGGAATTGGACACCACCACGGGGGTGGTAACCTCGTAACCTGCTTCTTTGATGGCGTCGATGTCGAATTCGCCGAGCACATCGCCCGCTTTCACCTCATCGCCTTGCTTAGCCACTGGGCTGAAGTGCTGCCCCTTCAGGTTCACAGTGTCGAAGCCAATGTGCATGAGCACTTCCACATTCTTACCGTCCGCACCCTTAGCGCGAATGGCGAAGGCGTGCCCGGAGGGGAATGCCACCACAACTTTGCCGCTCACGGGGGCAACCAGTTTGCCTTCAGTCGGCACAATCGCCACGCCGGCACCCAACTTGCCTTGGGAGAACATCGGATCAGAAACGGTAGACAGTTGCTTAACCTCACCAGTCAGCGGGGAGATCACAGGCAGGGCATCATCAGCAGCAACTTCATCGCTGACGAACGGCGCAGCGTCGGCGTCTTCTGCCACTTCGGTACCCACTTCATCCGGGTCAACGCTGCCGTTGCGCTGCACCAGGTAGCGGCCGTACAGGAACGCCGCCACGAAGGAGATGATGAAGGTAATGATGGCGCAGATCATGAAGTTCTTCCAGCTACCCGGGTTGATGGAAACCACCCCGAGGAAACCAGCGGCACCCAGGGCTGCGGCCTTCACCTGGAACAGGGCAATCAACGCACCACCGATAGCAGCAGAGCTAATGCCGATGTAGAACGGCCAGCGCAGGCGCAGGTTCACACCGAAGATGGCGGGTTCCGTAATGCCCAGCACAGCGGACACGCCGGAGGCACCAGCCAAGCCCTTGAGCTTCTCGCTCTTGGCCAGGAAGAACACCGCCAAGGTGGCAGCACCTTGGGCAATATTCGCCATTGACGCGGTGGCGAAGATGAAGGAACCACCCTGCTGCTGCAACTGCAATTCGATCGGTGGGAACGACTGGTGTAGACCAGTGATCACGATCGGCGAGTACACCAGGCCGAACAGGAAGCCACCAACTGAGCCACCAAATTCGTAGATGGCTTGCAGGCCCTCGCCCAACGCGGTACCCAACCACCGCAGTGCCGGGCCAACAGCAATGAAGGTGATCAGGCCGGTGATCAGCAGCGTTAACATCGGGGTGACGAGGAAGTCCGTGGTGCCCTTGAGTTTCTTATGCAGGAACTTCTCGATGCTGGCCAACAGGTAGGAAATAACCAGGATGGGCAGCACTGTGCCTTGGTAACCAACTTGGGCCACTTGCAGGCCAAACAGGTCCCAGGCCTCCACGGTGCCATCGGCTTGCGCCTGGGCCAACTCGTAGAAATTGATCAGCGATGGGCTGAGCATCGCCATGGCGATACCGGCGCCGAGGAATTCGTTACCGCCGAACCGCTTGGTGGCGGTAAAACCAACCAAGACTGGTAGGAAGGCGAACGGGCCGGAGGCCAGCACGTTGATCATGCCGGAAATACCAGCGATGTTGGGATACTGGTCAACGAGGGATTTAGCCCCGAATAGGCCTTCTGCAGTAAGCACATTGTTGAGTGCCATGAGCAAACCGCCACCGACCAGGATGGGGATCAATGGCACGAAGATGTCCGCCAACATCTTAATGAACCTAGTAAATGCGCTGCCACTGTTGGCGACCACATCTTTCAGCTCTTCGGTGCTAACGGCAATATTCTTACTGGTTGCTTTATCGAGTTCTTTAAAGACTACGTTGACGTCACCGGGGCCAACGATGACTTGGAACATACCACCGGTTTCGAAGGTGCCTTTCAAATCTGGGTCGTTGTCCAAAGCTTTTTGGTCAACAATCTTTGAATCTTTAAGCACCATGCGTAGGCGGGTTGCGCAGTGAGCTGCGGCGACAATGTTATCTTCACCACCAACCGCGACTAAGACGCGGTCTGCAACCTCTTTATGTTGCATAAGAACTTCTCCTTATGTTCAAAATAATCAGTTCCTCAAAAACAACATAAACTCACATTTTCAAGAAGCCGAATTGTGTACTCCCTCCATTAAACAATTATTCCAACGCAAAAACAATACCTAATCACAGTTCACTGTAATTGTGTCCCATACCTCATTGTTTTGCGGGAAAGTGACGAAACTACAGGAAATATGCCCCTCAGCAGCAGTAAGTTCCACGGCACTACGGTCGACAAAAACAGTTAAGTCGCCGGGGGGACAAGGAATTGTGCGAATTACACCTGCAACATTAATTTCTAACACCGGCTCTACACTCGAAAGATAGTGAATGGTTGCACCTATCGTCCCTTGTGATCCCGTGATTGTTAATGTGGTTTCGTGCCCGCCCAAACGTTCGACATGCCACAACACCCCAGGTTCATTGTGATTTTCATCACTATTTTGGATTGATTCGGGCACAACCAACGACTGAACCAACACATGACCACGTAACTCCACTCGGCGCGGCACCGTCAAACAATGCACCCACCCTTCAGCAGCCACCGAAGGCGTATCATCCTGGGCCGGCAATCCCATCCAACCGAGCAGCAAGCCAGAGCCGTCCGCCTGCGAAACAATCTGCGGCGCATAGAACTGGTGTCCGTAATCCAATTCGCTGAAGCCGCGCAGCACCTCAAACCGAGTGCCCGACAACTTCCCCACCACATAACCACACTGGTCACTGCTGGCATAATGCGTCACTCCATTAACAGTGATGGGTTCCAGGCCCTGCGGGCAGATAATCAAAACATCCAGGTCTTCCCCAGTTTCCACATCCCGCATGGTCAGCAGGTTCGGGCACTCCCACATGAAACCACCAGGCACCACATCCGGCGACAACCCCAGCGAAGCATTGGTGATATCGAATTCCAGTTCGCCCACAAATTCCCACTCCAAGAGGTCCGGACTGCGGTACAACACCACCGCCCCCGTCTCATCCGCCCGCTGCGCACCGGTCACCATGCGCCACCCATCACCATCACGAGTAATCATCGGATCCCGGTAGTGCGCGGTATACCCCGCCGCCGGCGCCGGAATCACCGGATTCCCCGGGCTGCGGCGATAAACACCACCCAACGGCCCATCAACGTCCTCGGTGAACACCACGTTTTGGCTGGCCTTGCGCTCAAACCCATCCCCCACAGGCTGCTTCAGATTCCCTGTGTAGAACAAATACACTTGGTCCCCATCCACCACTGCCCCACCGGAGTAGCAACCATCAAGATCATAAGGGGCATCTGGGTATAGGGCATCCGGATGATGCACCCATTCCAAGGTGCTCAGATCGGTGGAAACATGCCCCCAACCAGTGCGCTTCTTACCAAATGGAAAAGCCGGATCCTTCTGATAAAACACATGGAGCCGGCCTGTTGTGGGAGAAATAAACACCCCATTGGGATCATTTAAGCGCCCCTGGGGTGCAGTGACGTGGTACAGCGGGCGGAAAGATACTTCAGAGCTCATACTGCCATGATAGAGCGATTCTATTACCTGCCGCCCAGCCACGGAAACAAGAATCCAATAACCGAATTAATAATCGTATAAATCGTCGTCAGCACACCATCCGCAGGTTTCGGCTTGACACTCGAAGTAATCGGCTGCACACTCGACGCCGTCGGTTGCACGCTCGAAGTAATTGGAGCTTCTAATTTGGCGCAATCATCTACGATGTCATAGCGATAACCAGCAAAATCTCCAGCCCGATTCTGTAACGCCTTAAAACCGGAATTAACCAGCCCTGTGATCTTCTCAGACACAGGCAACGGCGCCTCATCCGAAGTCTTCCGCAACCAATACTGGCTCAACTCAACCTTGCCATCTTCATCCAAGTGATAGATGAACATCTTGCGGGCATAATGTTGATCAACGCCCCGCGCATTTCGGCTCTTGATTTTCTTCGCCGCTTCCGCTGGTGTGAGTGGCTTATTCACCGAATATTCTTCCTTCACAGGTTCCCGCACACCCCGCTTATGCATAACCTCACCAATCCACTTCACATCGCTATCCGTATAACCAGCCGCCTTCAAATCCGCAGCAGCTTGGTTCCACAAAGCCAAATACTCAGCATCGGTTCTATCCTGAAATTCTGGGTTAGCGGCATACACCTTGGCAAAAGCTGGCACATCCTGCGAAATCACTTCAAACACGTGGCTGCGATTAATGAAACCACTGTCTGCCAAAAATAACTTGCCTTCCGGATGTTGCTTATTGAAACCGAAAGTGCAAACTCCATTCGCAAATGTAATCGTATAGGGGTTATCTGTTTGCGCTACTGCGGGAATGGGAACGAGTAGGGCGACCGCTGTTACTGCCGCTAAGAGACGGTTTTTCATGGTTCTCCTTGAGTAATATTATTAGTTCTAATTAGGTACTTGATGAGAACTAATCTTACCTTCGCACACCTGAGCTACCCTCGTCAATAAGATCAATGCTACTAATTATATGAGCATAAAGCGGTCGCAGGTAACAACATGCAGGATTTATCCCCCACCATGATGCCAAAGAAAACCAGCAATGATGGCAAGTGGATAAAACGGCACAAATTCCACGGCACTGGTTGTGCACACCAAGATGCATGGGAGAACGATGACAAGCACGGAAATGCTCAACAGTAACTAATTAATCTGGTTTTAGTATAAGACTTAAAGTCTTCCCCTTACTACACCTGCTTTCACCCCCGTCGGTGAGCGTCAAAAAGCTAAAAAGCCGGCATTAACACAGTGCTGACCTGCGAAATAATCTTATAAACCATGTTAAACGGATCCTTCCGCAACAGCGGGTTCACTGATACAACAGTGCCCTTTTTGCTGCACTCGACCATGGCATCATAGCGATAACCAGCAAAGTTGCGGGCGCGTTCCACCAGCTCATCGTAGCCAGCGTTGGCAGGCTTGGTGATTTTCTCGGAAAGCTCCGGGTACGGCGGTGACTTGCGCCAATACTGCGACATCATGATTTCCCCACCAAGGTTATTAAACCCCAGCTTTTTCGCCGCATAATGCATCACAGTGGCGCGGGATTGCGAATCTACCTTGAACTTCGCCTCCTGCGGCGTGAGCGGATACGCTATTTCCTCGTCGAGTTCCCGCACACCGCGTTTAAAGGTGATGGCATCCAACCACATGATGTCATTGTCCGTGTAACCAGCGGTTTTTAGCTTTTCGACGGCTTTCAGCCAAGCCTTCTTGTAGTTGGGATCGGTACTGATTTTATTCTCTAGCCTAGGATTCTGCGCCACCAGCGGACCAAATGCCGGCACATCCTGCGCCACCGCCTCTAATACGAAACTACGATTAATGAGGTCACTGTCCTGGAGATACAGCCGGGTCTCAGGATGAGTTTCATCCAAGCCGAAAGTACAGTGGTCATCATCGTATTTTATAGTGTAAGGATTAGCCGGGTGCGCGGTTTGGGCGGCCGCCGAGGGTGAGAATAAAAATGCTAATGCGGTCATGAATGCCGCAATAATATACCTGCGTGTCATGATTTCTCCTCTGTTTAGGCTCAGGGTAACCTAGCCCAGTGCCAAACCAGGGAGCGAAACACACATGTACTACCTTCGGGGGTGGAAGGGGCATCTTTGCTGCTTGCGGCATAAAAAACTACCCCCTAAATGAGGAGAGCGCCGGGCCCCACGCGGACGTGAGGCCCCTGCATCCCAGTGCGGCTGCAGGAGTTATACCAACTCAAACCGGCCGCCGGTGATGGCATACAAGATGCCTTCCACCATCGCTAAGACCCACACAACCAGCAACGGCGAAAGGGCCGCTAGAACAGCAGACGTGAATAGTTTCCAGCTCTTCAAGAAACGCGCAATACCGCCCGCCGCGATTCCCAGGAGGATATTTATTGGATAGTACGGCAGGAAGCCATCCTCGCTGGCGAAGGTAAAAATCACGGGAAGCACAAGCGCCACCACAGACATGCTTAGCGATAATGATGCTAACCAGGATGTACGGTCCCATCCTGCCAGTGGTTTCATGGGGATTCACTTCCTCTCTGCTTGATTATCATGCTGATTCAAGGAGGTATGTAGAACACATGCGAAATTATGTCGGCACAATACGGCCACCGGTAACGACGTACACTATTTGAGCCGCAACCATCAACAAGAAGAACCCCACAAACGGCGACAATCCCCCAATCATGGCGAAAAGCAACAGCTTCCAATTCTTCAGGAAATACGCAATACCACCCGAAACAGCCCCCATAACAATGGTTATTAGGTAGTATCCCAAAAACCCTTCGGGTTGTCGCCGTAACCCAAAATAAATGGGAACACCAGAGCAATCGTGGAGATAATCAGTGAAACTAAGGCCAACCAGGATACGCGATCCCATTCCGCAACAGGCTTCATCATCAGGATTCACTTCCTCTCTTTTTGATTATCATTATACTTCACGGGGGTAAATGAAGTATCACAGCAATAGGTAACAATTAAGTATATCTGTCCCCTTTTCCCACAGTTTGAGGCTATCCCGGTGCCGAATAACCGCTATTTTTCAAGGACACCACACATGGATTAAAAGAAAGGTCTAAGTAAAAATACGAAGAAGGAAGGACGTTTCAAGGTCCTTCCTTCCGAAATATGAGCATGGGGCTAGATCCATACAACACGCCCACCAGTGATCACATACACAATCTGCGCACCAAACATGGACCCAAAGAACACTAGCAACGGCGATAGGCCCGCAATCATGGCGAAGAGCAACAGCTTCTCACTTTTAAGAAAGTACGCAATAGTGCCCGACACGATCCCCATAACAATGGTTACCGGATAAAAGATCAGGAATCCCACGGCGTCGGTCGTATACACCAAAACGTATGGGAGAAACAGAGCAACCAAAGAAATGGTAAATGAGAGCGCCGCCCACCAGTCTCTGCGACCCCACTGTTTTAATGGTTTCACCATAATTCACCCCTCCTTACTCACTCGCTACTCTACTTAAAAGGATTACAAAGTGAGTTTTGGAAATGGATCGCAATAACCGTGGCTGCAATATTTTCCCCAGTTGACTTAAACTTGTTCCGGTTCCTTGCAATATCATCTACCATTACAATAGCGCAGGAACATGCAAAATACCCCTGACGCGCATAACATTCATCATGTTTTTTACATAACGAGTCAATGGTATCTACTGGGGCTCCTGGGCCACTGTGCCGAGGTCCACACCAATTCCCATAGTAGGGAAAGTTTGATTCTTTGGAATCTTTGGGAGCATTCTGAGCTGCCGAGAACTTATTAAACTGCTTGCCTACATCCAGAAGATAACCTGAAGCATGATCTTTGCGCGCCTGGTCTTCGTTGAACTTAGGCTCAACACCCGATTCCTTGGTCACGTACTTGGACACTGTTGCAACAGTAACTTCCAAAGCAGTATCTTCAGTTACTTGACTAGCTGGAATAGGCTTAGCTTGAGCAAAAAGCTCCTGCGCATTCATGGCTCTTACCTCATCACTGGGCGCGATCACAGCGGTTTGGGCTGGTTCACTGGTAGGTGCTGGCTTACCCGAAGTCGGAGCAGCCTTATCATTCACATCTCTTGCATCACTACTTGGAGTCGCCACAGTAGTCTGAACTGGATCCGCGTGCACCACTGACGATGTAGCCGACGGGAGAACTAATGCCAAAAGCATAGCTCCGGTGTATTTTGAAATCAGTTTTTCATGACTGATTTACCTTTCTAATGGAAAAATTCTGACGTCACACACATTTCGTATGTGATATCCCGAATACTACCGAGCTCAAGCAGCAATTACTAGAGAAGCTATAAAATTAATTGCTTTCACCCCTATGGTAGGGCAATGTGCTACCCCCCATGCATTTTTAGTCTTAATGAAAAAATACTTCCCTCTATATTCTGTGAATTAATTATAAATTAATCACCATACCAAGCCTTCTACGCCTCTACCATTATGGCATTCCTCTCCGTATCCCATACTCCTTGGATATAAGATTCATATTCAATAATTACTGAAAGCATCAGTTTTGCCAATACTCTATTTATGAATAATCATCCCCCACCTGTTCTTTTTCATTATTAGTACGGCATACTAAACGTCATGGAAAAATCATCCCACTACCTCAAACCTGCCGCACGCGGAATCATCGCATTAGCATTACTTGTAAATTTATTAGCAATAAACACGGCATATGCGACACCAGCAAGCACAAACACCATTACCCCAGTGGGGTACAACATCATTGATGGTAAACAAGATGTAAAGCACCCCATCACCAACCCAGAACTCATGAAAGATACTGGTCTATCTGCATCCACATCTTTTCAGGGCAACCGCAATTCTGCGGAAAAAGCCATCAAAACAAACGATCGAACTCGAATCTTTGACACCAGTGACACGCCTTATCGGTGGCTAGGCCGCATCGAACTCAGCTCCTCCGAAAATGTACAGTATGTTTGCACCGGAGCACTCATCAGCAAAGATACCGTAATAACCGCAGGCCACTGCCTCGCCAATAACGCAGCTAATATTACTTTTACCCCAGGTGCCACCTATAAAAAACAACCATTTGGAACAGCACGCGCCAAGCAAGTCTGGTATGACAAAAATTACGACAAAAATCTTCCCGGCCATGACTGGGGAATCATTAAACTTGACACACCTATTGGCGAGGAAGTTGGTTGGTTAGGCATGAAAATTCCCAGCACCACAGAACTCACCACCCCGGATGCCACAGCCACCATCATTGGCTACCCCATTGATAAATTAAGCGATACGCTCTGGAAAGGGCACGATAAGATCATTAATTAGTGCCACTGACCAGGAAGTTTTCTATACAACAGACACGTTCACTGGGCAATCCGGCGCACCCGTCCTTGACGACACAGCTACCATTTTTGCCATTCATACAGATGGAATACCCGAAAAGAACTGGGGAGTAAGAATCACCAAGGACTTGTTTAATCTTTTCGTCAATGCCTCTCGCACATCGGTAGCGCACTAACGTTTTACCACCACATACATCCGGGCAGTCATCCTGGTCAAAAAGTACCCAGAGCACTCCTACAACCCGCACCCCTCCCCCAACAACATTTCCTGCTCAGAACACCAAAAAGCCACCCGCAAGGGGTGGCTTTCGGCTGTAGGCTTGGCCTAGTTTACTGCTCGTTCTTCTTGAACGGGAAGCCCAGTTCGCGCAGCAGCGCGCGGCCTTCATCATTGTTGATAGCAGAGGTCACAACGGTGATGTCCATACCACGGGGACGATCAACCTTGTCCACGTCGATTTCGTAGAACATGGTTTGTTCCGTCAGACCGAAGGTGTAGTTACCGTGGCCGTCGAACTGCTGATCGGACAGGCCGCGGAAGTCGCGGATACGTGGCAGCGCCACGGTCAGCAACCGGTCGAGGAATTCCCACATGCGGTCGCCGCGCAGGGTCACGCGGGCACCGATGGGCATGCCTTCACGGAGCTTGAAGTTAGCGATGGATTTCTTAGCGCGTCGTAGTTCCGGCTTCTGGCCGGTGATCAACGCTAGGTCTTCCAGTGCGCCGTTGATGAGTTTGGAGTCGCGGGCGGCGTCGCCCACACCCATGTTCACCACAACTTTGACCACACCGGGGATTTGCATGACGTTTTCGTACTGGAATTCGTCGTTAAGTTTGGTGCGGATTTCTTCCCGGTACCGGGTCTTCAAACGGGGAGTGTAGTTCTCGCTCATGCTTAGATGTCCTTCCCAGTGCGACGGGAGACACGGACTTTCTTGCCGTCCTCATCGAACCGGTAACCAATGCGGGTGGGGACGCCATCAGCATCTACAAACATCACATTGGATACGTGAATGGGGGCTTCCTGGGTGACAATGCCACCGGAAGAAGCACCGCGTTCAGCGGCGGAGTTAGAAACATGCTTCTTCACCCGGTTGACGCCTTCAACCAGCACTTTATCCCGCTTGGGATAAGCTTCAATAACCTTGCCTTTGGCACCCTTGTCGGGGCCGGCAATGACGATCACCATATCGCCTTTACGGATCTTCATAACCTAGATCACCTCCGGTGCCAGGGAAACGATCTTCATGAACTTCTTATCGCGCAGTTCACGAGCAACCGGGCCGAAGATACGAGTACCACGAGGCTCGTTGTCGTTCTTGATGATCACGGCAGCGTTCTCATCGAAACGAATGTACGAACCGTCGGGGCGACGGGTTTCTTTCTTTGCGCGGACTACAACAGCCTTCACAACTTCACCGGCTTTCACGTTGCCGCCGGGAGTTGCTTCTTTGACAGTGGCGACGATGACATCACCAATGCCAGCGAAGCGTCGAGTAGAGCCACCGAGCACGCGGATGCACAGGATTTCCCGTGCACCGGTATTGTCGGCGACCTTCAGACGCGATTCTTGCTGAATCACTATGGTCTCCTTGACCTCAATTTTATGTGCAGCAGATTTCTGAACCACCGCACGCGGTCTATGTAACTGTCACGCTTTATCAAAGCGCAACCAGAACATTCAACCACATTGCTCATCCCCAACGCAAACTGCTTTTCGACGCTCCTAGCTGGCCGTTATCTAGATCACTGCCAGCGCTAAACACACCACCCCAACGATGGCAAACGCCGACTGCTTCACCGCCGCACCCCGATGCTTCGGGGATTTGAACGCCAACGCCCCGGCCGCCCCAATCATCGAGCCGACACCGGCGAACATCAAAGCCGGGTTGCTCAAAGCCACCCCTACCCCAGCGATGATCGCCAGCATAAGGTTGTATACGCCCTGGTTGTAGGCGAAGAAGCTGGTTATACGCAGTTCCTCTGGTGTGGCCTCGCCGAAGACTTTGCGAGCGGCGGGTTTATCCCATGCGAACACCTCCAGGTAGAAGATGTACACGTGCAGGAGTGCTGCCAGGGTGATGAAGATGCGGGCGATGATGTCCATCAAGGTTATGCCTTTCGATTATGGGTGATGATAATTCTGGATGAGTTGGTCTATGGTTTCTTTCGCCACGGGCACGGAATCTGGACAGGCTTCAACGCACACGCAAATCTGGAGCGTCCCTGCTTCTGACCACGATAGTTGTTCGCTGAAGTGGGTATGCCCATGGATCAGCGGTTGGCCTAAGTCCCGCAGCCGAAACTGCTGGGCTCTATCTGCTGCCTCGTGGTCACCGGAGTACGGGAAGTGGCTCAGCAGCACCTGCTGCCCCGCCATCCGCACCTGCCCGGTGGTTTGCACGGAGGTAAAAACCTCGGTAAACCGCGGTAGGTGTTGCAGATAACGCCGATGCATCGGGTGCGCCAAATCGTGGTTACCCAACAAACCGTGCAGCTCAATCATAGAGTTTTTACGCGCCAGCATGTCTGTTTGGAATTGCTGTAGTAGCCGCAGGGCGTATGCTTCTGCTTCCAGGTCGCGGCTGCAATAATTATCGCCCAGTATCCACAGGCGGATTGTTTCATTGGCCGGCAGCCCTTCTAACCACTGGTCGTAAAGGTAGCGGTCATGCAGGTGCGGGTTGTCGAAGCCGCGTAGGCCGGATACTAGCTTATGCCCAAAATGTGGGTCAGAGATGTAAAAGTCTTTCATGTTCCCCATCCTAAAGCCTCAGAATCTTAAAATCGCAGTTGGCACAGAAATGCCGCACCACCCCGGCGCAAACCGGTGGCGGTGCGGCATTGCTTCATAGTTTAGGTGGCACGGGGTACCACGATGGGCCGGTTGGTTTCGGGGTCGTCAACCAGGCGGCAATCGAGGTCATACACTTCTTTGAGGAGTTCTTCAGTGACTACGTCTTTTACCTTGCCTTCAGCGTGAATAGCGCCTTGTTTCATCACCACAAGGTTGGTGGCGTACCGGAAGGCCAACGTGAGTTCATGCAGCACAGCCACCACGGTTATTCCCTGTTCTTGCAGGTCGCGGGCTAGGTTGAGCACCTCAACTTGGTGGGTGATGTCGAGGTAGGTGGTGGGCTCGTCGAGAAGCACCACGGGGGTGTCTTGCGCCAGCACCATGGCCAGCCACACTCGTTGGCGTTGGCCGCCGGAAAGCTCATCAATGCGTTTGTCTTGTAGTTCGGTGACGCGGGCTTTCTCCATGGCTTTGTTGACGGCAATTTCGTCTTCTTTGCTCCACCGGCCGAGAATGCCTTGGTGTGGGTATCGACCGCGGGAGATCAGATCGTACACAACAATGCCATCTGGTGCGGTGGGGGTTTGCGGCAGCAGTCCCATGATGCGGGCGATTTCTTTCGGCCCCATGGAATGAATGTCGTTGCCTTGCAGCAGCACTGTGCCTTTGGCGGGCAGCACCCGGGCGAGTGCCCGCAGGAGGGTGGATTTGCCGCAGGCGTTGGGGCCCACGATGACGGTGAATTCTCCGGAAGGGATGGAAACGTTCAGGTCAGTGATGATATTTTTGCCGCCGCCGTAGCCGACGACCAGTTTCTCTGCTTGCAGCGCAGGAGTGAGGGTATCAATGCTCGTCATGGTTTACCTTTAATTATGTTTATTCTACTTCCGCCACTGACGTCCCAGCAGCCACACAAGATACACGCCACCCAACAGCCCGGTGACCACACCGACCGGCAATTGCGTGGGAGCAAAAATCCGTTGCGCAACAATATCACTCACTGCCACCAGTGCGGCACCCATGAGCGCCGCATTGCCCATGCCCACACCGGATGCTCGGCTCAGCCGTCGCGCCAACTGGGGTGCAGCCAACGCCACGAACGCAATAGGGCCGGACACTGCAACGCTGATTGCCACCAATGCAACACCGACAATCATGAGTTCCCGCCGTCGCTTTTCGACGCTCACGCCCAACCCAATAGCCAAATCATCACCAGTAATCATCACCGATAATGGCCTGGCCAGCAGCAACGCAATGGGCAACAACACGCCCACAGTACCAATCGAGAACCCAACTTCACCCCAGGTCGTGGCGTTGAAGGAACCCGCTAACCACTGCGCCGCAGTTTGCGCCGCACTGATGGAGGCCTTCACCATGAGCAATGCATTGAAGGCCGAAAGAATCGACGCTACACCAATACCAACCAACACCAGTCGAGTCGCCGACAACTTACCGTTTTGCAAGGTCAAGACATACACGACAAGGGCCGAACCCGCACCACCTAGCAAGGCACCAATGGCGGTGGCAATGGGAGAACCATCCAGAAGAATGATGGTCACCACTGCGCCAGTGGCCGAACCAGTGGTAAAGCCGATGATATCGGGGCTGCCCAGAGTATTGCCCGACAATTGTTGGAAGATACAACCGGAAACCCCCAGCGCTGCACCTACGGCAATGGTTGCTATCACCCGAGGTAGACGCTGGTATTGCACAAAATATTGCCCCAAATAATCATCGCTGAGACCGAATAGGTTTTTGACAACCTCAATGGGGGTCATGGGATAATCACCCAGTAGCAGCCCAGTGATCACGGTAGCAAAAATAATTGCAGCTAAGATGCCACCCAATAACACGGCGTTGCGCTCTAAGCGCATGCCGCTAATGGAAATGAACCGGGAATTACTCATGAGAAAGTCTCCAGATTCTTACGGCGCACAATCGCAATGAACACCGGACCACCAACCAGTGCGGACATAATGCCAGTTTGCACCTCCGCAGGCATGACGATCACTCGGGCTGCGACGTCGGCAAGCAAAAGGAACGCGGGTGCAGCGAACATACAGGTGGGGATAACCAACCGCTGGTCCGTGCCACAAATTGCGCGGGCGAGATACGGCACCGCCAAGCCCACGAACATGATGGGTCCCACCGCTGCAGTAGCGGCACCGGCTAGGAGTGTCACACCGATGATGACCAACGTGCGGGTTCGGTTGACTTTGACACCAAGGGCTTTACCTGTGTCATCCCCCAATGCCAAAGCGTTCAACGCGGGAGCGGTGATGAATGCCAGTATTAACCCAATGACAATCAGCGGTGCCACAGTGGTAAACACATCCCAGCCACGTCCTTCGACCGAACCGGAAGCCCAGTAACGGAATTCATTGAAGGCTTCTTTATTGCTGAGCAGCACAGTCTGCACCAGAGCAGAAATAGCCATGGATATAGCAACACCAGCAAGTGTCAGTTTTGCGGGAGTGACGTTGGCTCTGCCTGCACCACCGAGGAGGTACACGCCAATCGCGGCCAATGTAGCACCTATAAGTGCGAACCACACGTAGGAGGTAATGCCAGAAACTCCAAAGAAGGCTACGGAACACACCACTGCTAAGGATGCTCCGGCGTTGATGCCTAGGATTCCCGGATCTGCAAGTGGGTTACGAGTTAATGCCTGCATTAATGCACCTGCTACACCAAGTGCGGCACCGACAAATATAACCACCCACGTTCTAGGCACCCGCTGTTGAGCGACCACAACATAAGTTTCGTGATCGCCCAATCCTTGCATTGCTAGCAATACATCAGGTGCGGAGATTGCCTTAGAACCGTACAGCATTGAGGCCATGCATGCCAGGGCCAAAATCACTAGGATTCCGAGGAACCCTAGTGCTCGTTTATTACGGCTCATTGACGATATAGCTGCTCGTCTCGGGCGCCGTAGCGTCGGGCATTATTGGCG
The DNA here is from genome assembly GCA_030527885.1 of Corynebacterium sp. Classification (GTDB taxonomy): domain Bacteria; phylum Actinomycetota; class Actinomycetes; order Mycobacteriales; family Mycobacteriaceae; genus Corynebacterium. The sequence goes on along the minus strand of JAUMZY010000022.1, from coordinate 1,743 downwards.
TTGCTACGCTGGATATACAACCACGCATTGATGGCGGTCATACCGACCAGCAAGATTGCGCCACCGACGAAGAAACCAATGTAAGGTACCGAACCTGCTGCTGAAGCAGAGGTAGGGGTGATGTCTTCATCTTGGGCATTCTTATCAAAAACGCCACCATTCGAGGGACCATTGCTGGAGCTCTTCTTGGTAGACTTGCCGCTGCTAGCTTTGGCTTTGTTGCTGGTGCTGCTCTTACTAGCAGCCTTGGCTGCGCTGCTGCTAGTGCTGCCACCGCCTGACGACGAACCAGACGAACCACTGCCAGAACTGCCGGAGGAACCACGGGAATTACTACCAGAACTGCCGGATGAGCCGGAGCTACCGGAAGAACCGGAACTGGAGCTGCCGCCACCGCCGGATGTGCTACCGCCGCCAGTGCTCACCGCGCCGCCGGATGTGCTACTACCAGAGGTGGTGCCGCCCTCCTCAGTCTCTTCTTCATCATCTTCGCTAGCAGTATTGCCACCACGGCTAGTGCCGCCGCTGGCAGTATTTGCGGTACGATCGCCGGAGGCTGTGGTACCGGAATCACCACTAGTAGTAGTACCGGAATCGCCGCTGGCGGTATCACCGGAATCCCCAGCCTTAGCGGTCACTTCGAAGTTAGGGCTCTTATTGGTGTAACCTTTGTTCTGTTCACCACCGGTGGCGAGGAAGCGCAACCAGTGGGATCCTACGGGGTAATCACAGGGAATATCCACAGTACCAGAAGCGTTACCACTGCCATCAATGGGTTGCTTGGCAACCACACCCTGGCCCTGCACGTTTTGGTCACCACCGGAGGCATTACCATCATCAATCTTCACGTTCACGGTTTCCCCAGCTGGGAAGCCGCTCACTTCGAAGTTAATGGAACCACATTGTTCCACGGAACCAGGTGACACGTTAGAGGAGGTACCAGGCGTATCAGCACCAGCACCACCCGGCGGCAAGGCCATTGCCGTTGGCGCCGAAGAAACTGCCCAGAATAAGGCTAGTGCTCCGACGAGCGCTGCTGGCCGTGCAGCGCGGGTCATATGTGTGCGAGAAGTCATAATTCTCCTATTAATATAAATTAGCTACGGCGAGGACGACGGAATGCATAGATTGCACTGGCGGTCAACAGTGGAATCAGCAATGATGCACCAATCAACCACCAGTCTGAAGCACCCATCAGCCGTGCTTGAGCTACGGTTTCTTCTGATCCTTCTTCGCCATCGTCAGTCACCGCGGCGTTCTTGATGTCACCGAGTTTAATATCAACCCAGCCAACCAAAGCACCCTTTTCATCAACAGCAGCAACTGTGTATTCGCCGTCTGCCAAATCCTTGGTGTCCAGCTTAACCGAACCAGTGGAGTCCACTTGCACCCAGGAAACCCCAACTGGATTCTGGGAAGTATCCGCAGGGTAGATGTAGAGGTAGGTCCAGTCGCCTACTTTAAGCTTCGGAATCTTCATGGTCAGGGTCTCATTTTTGAGAGTCCCAGTGACACCATAAGCATTCTTACTGGTCAACTGGTCGCGGGTCTTTACTGGCGGCTTCGGCGTATTCTTCGGTTGCGCCTTGGAATTTGCCGCAGCGCTGCTGCTGGCTGCGGTGGAGCCACCAGCGGTAGAGCGAGTACCACTGGTGCCGGAAGTACCAGAGTTAACAACCCGAGCAGTACCACCAGTACTGCCCGAAGTACCGGAGGTGCTTCGGGTAGTGGCCGTCCGGGTGC